>CALQZH010000005.1:14993-41419 GCA_943349395.1 Parcubacteria group bacterium
CGATGATGATGAGGAAGATGAGGAAGATGAACCCGGCCGCATTCGCGCGCAGCTCGGCATGCGGGGGGAATTTCCTGCCGCGGACCGCCTCGATCGCGACGAAAACCAACCTGCCGCCATCGAGCGCGGGAACGGGCAGGAGATTCAGCACGGCGAGGTTGAGAGAGATCACGCCGAGAAGCTGGAGGATATAGGCGACGCCCATGGTCCCGGCATGAGTCGCGATCGCGAAGATGCCGACCGGCCCCACGACCTGCGCAGGCTCGCGGAAGACGGCCGCGAGACCCATCACGACCGAAAGGGAAATGGAGCACGCGGCGAGAAAGCCGCGATAGAGTCCGGCAAGGAAGCCCGAAGGAGGCGCGCCGCTCTCCTCAAGCGCCACGCCGAGCGCGCCTTCGGAAGGCGACGCATGCGCCCGGGGAACCGTCGCGATATGCACCGTGCTCCCCTCGCGGAGCACGTCGAACGAAAGCGGCTGGCCGGCATGCGCGGTGACGAACGATATGAAGCCTGCCGCATCGGGAAAATCGGCTATGATATCCCCTGCCTTGATCCCCGCCCGCTCGGCGGGACTCCCGGGCACCGTGCCTTGGACGACGAGGGCGGGAGCGGAGCCGATCCAGAAAACGCCGGCGAAGATGAGCCAGCCGGCGAGGAAATTCATCGCGACTCCGGCCACGAGGACGACGGCCCTCTGCCAGGCCGGATAGCGCACGAACGAGCGGTCGCCCGCATCGTCGAGCTCCCCGTGCAATTTCACGAAGCCGCCGAGCGGCAGGGCATTCACGCTATAACGCGTCTCGTCGCGTTTCGCGGAAAAAAGGCGCGGAGGAAAGCCGATGCCGAATTCCTCCACATGCATGCCGAACCATTTTGCCGCGGAAAAATGCCCCAACTCGTGCACGATGACGAGGAGCGAAAGGCCGATGAGAACGGTTATGAATCCGAGCATATACGTAGGATCTTACAGGATACCGGAGCGTATCTCATAATACCATCGGCCGTGATGCTTGATACTATGAAAAAGCGGCATACCGATACCAAAATGTAGGAAAACCTAGGTAATCCTGCATTTTTCATACATAGTATTGACATTTATGCAAATTAATGCGATAATATATTATTGATAACTGATGTCCCGTTGTGGTGACGGGGCCAAATACGGCAAGAAAAAGGGGTACTGGACCATGTGCGAAGTAGAGGAATTGACGTGGAAAGACCTGGCGTTAATCACGGTCAACAGCAAAGATGTTTTCGTGAACGATGCGCTGAGCGGAGACCGCGTGAAGTATGAATTGCGCGGAACGGTCCTCGTCGGGACGAAAAAAATGAGCACACAAGCGGACGGCGTCGCCATACGCACCTACATGTTCAATGAGAAGTTGGACATGTATCTGCTCACGTCGAGATACGACAATATCAGCGTGATCACGGTAAGTGGCGAGGAGATCATGGTGAACGACGCGTTGCCCAAAGACGCCCACTGGGAACGCAACCAGGATCTGCTGATCGGCATGGCGAGCTCATGCACGAGGAATGCGAAGATCGGCATGTCCGTCTACACGCAGAACGCGAGATTGGGAGTCTTCGTGCTCAAGTCGACCGAACTCTTCGAGTTGAGGAGCAGCGAAGTGATCGTCTTCCAAATCGAAGGAAAGATCGAAAGGAGCAGAAAGGCGGCATAGGGTCGCGGAAACACAAAAGCCTCGGAAGGAATTTCCTTCCGAGGCTTCATTTTTTATGCAAACGGCATCTTACTCCCTGATCTCCTCCCCCTTCGCCGCGAGCAACGCGTCTATCTCCTTGTTGGCCCCGTCGGTCAATTCCTGGATGCCTTCCTTGAGGGAGAATTGCACGTCATCGTTCGCGCCCGAGGCCTTCACCCGCTTGTTCGCATCGTCGCGCAGGCCGCGCACGCGGATACGCTCCTTTTCGGCCATAGCCTTCGCGAGCTTTAAGAGTTCCTCCCGCCGGTCGGCGGAAAGCATGGGAAGGTGCAGGCGTACCGTGCTGCCGTCGACGGATACGGAAAGCCCCAGCTTCGCCGCCTCGATCGCCTTCGCGACCTCGGATGCGGCGCCCTTGTCCCACACGCCGACCGCCATCTCGTACGGAGGGACGATCATGATCGATCCTAACTGCTTCACGGGCGTCATCTGCCCGAAATATTCCACCTTAATATCCTCGATGAGGCGCGAAGTGGGCCGGCTCGTGCGGACGCCCGCAAGCTCGGACTTGAAATGGAGGATTGCCTCCGCAAGCTCCTCCTTGAACCGCTTCAATTCCGGATCCATATGATTCATAAATACGACGAAACGGCCTCCCATTGCAACCGGCGGTTCGTCGGGTGCTCGGCCATCATACGGATGCGATGGGAAAGCTCTTTTAAGGGGCGCCAATTGCGCCGGGGATCGCGGTCGAGCTCCGCCATCATCGCCGCGGCGAAGCGGTCGAATGCCGGAACGTCCTCGGCCTCGACCATCGCCTTCAGCATGTCCTTGCGCGCCCGCGGATCGAAGGCGATGAACTGCCGCGCGAGATCAACGGCCGCGGCATCGAGAGACTCGCTACCAGCCGCGGAAGGAATATGCACCGATTGCATGCGGCTCCGAAGTGCAGGCAAAAGGAGTGCCGGGTCGCGCACGACAAGGATAAGAAGCCCGTGGGCCGGAGGCTCTTCGAGCGTTGCCAAAAGCGCGTTCTGCGCCTCGTGGGTCATCGTGCCCGCATCGCTCACGATAACGGTCTTCCGCGCCGAGCGCGCGGGAGACTGCCATAAGAAGCGCGTCGCCTCGCGGATATCCCCGATGCCCACCGATTCCCCATGGGGACGAATGATAAGACAATCGACGAACGGCTCTGTCTCGAAAAGGCGGGCGACGGCTACGGCCGCCCCGTGCCGCGCCGCCTCGCTGCCATAGCCCCACAGGCAATACGCGTGGGACAACGTGCCGCGTGCGACTCCCTTCGTGAAAAAAGTGGGTGCATCCATAGATAGAATCATCTCATATCATACTCCTCTCAGTCACAATAACGCCCGATACTATGCGCAATGCCGCGAAGGGACGATGAAGGCGTACGTATTGATACGCCGAAGAGGAGCGACACTGGCAGTGCGCATAGTATCGGGCGTTATCAGCGCTTGCTCATCAGCGTGCGCTTATACACGTCCAAATGGCTCAATATGAGGCCGGTCCCCTTCGCCACGCAGAAGAGCGGCTCGTCGGCGACGAACGAGGAGACTCCGAGCGTGCGCTTGAAAAACTCGTCGATATGGCGGAGCTGGGCGCCGCCGCCGGAAAGGATGATGCCCTTGTCCATGATGTCCGCGACGAGCTCGGGCGGCGTGGTGTTGAAGACGCCCTGCACCGAGGAAACGATGTCCATGAGATGCGGGTTCAAGGCCTCGGCGATCTCGTTCGAGTTAATCACAATATCCTTGGGCAATCCGGAGATGAGGTCGCGCCCGCGCAATTGGAACTCGAGCTTCTCCTTCGAAGGAAGCGCTGCCCCGATCTCTATCTTCGCCTGCTCGGCCGTCTGCTCGCCGATCGAGAGAGCGTACTTCTTCCTGATGAGGTCGATGATCGCCTGGTCGAAGCGGTTACCCGCGACGCGGAGCGAGGCCCACGACACGATGCCGCCGAGCGAGACCACCGCGACTTCGGCGGTGCCGCCGCCGATATTGATGATCATATTGCCCGAATGGCTGTTGATCGGGATGCCCGCGCCGAGCGCGGCCAAGAGCGGCTCCTTCACGATATACGCCTCCTTCGCCCCGGCCTCGCGCACCGCGTTCATCACCGCGCGCCGCTCGGTGGGCGTGATGCCCGCGGGAACGGAGATGACGACCTCCGGCTTGAAGACGTTGAACGGCCCGACGGCCTTGGTTATGAAATACGTGAGCATCGCCCGCGTGATGTAATAGTCCGCGATGACGCCGTCCTTCAGGGGCCGGTACGCGACGATGTCGTCGGGCGTGCGCCCGACCATTTCCTTCGCCTCGCGCCCCACCGCGAGCACGGTATTGTCGGGACGGGACAATGCGACGATCGTCGGCTCATTGATGACGAAGTCGCTGCCGGGAACGTAAACGATGGTGTTCGCCGTGCCGAGATCGATGCCTATTTTCCGCGTAAACATGGTGTGTGAGCAAGGATACCCGTCTTTGCCCGGTGCGGCAAATGGAGAGCTACGGACGCGCCGAAACTCGCTTGATCGCGGCGCCGAGCCCCCGGAGCCGCACGTCGATCGCGGCATATCCCCGGTCGATCTCCTCGACCCCCGAGACGAGCGAATCGCCCTTGGCGATCAGGGCCGCGATGATCTGGACCACGCCCGCGCGCAGGTCGCGCGCGACGCTCTTGCCTCCCATGAGCGGCGTCGGACCCGAAATCACCGCGCTGTGCTCGCACCCGCGCCCGTTGAAGCGGCACGGAAGCTCGCCGAGGCACTTGGAGAAAACCTGTATGTTCGCGCCCATGGCATTCAGATCGCGCGCATAGCCGAAACGGTCCTCGTATATCGTCTCATGGATGACCGATACGCCCCGCGCCTGGGTGAGGAGCGCGACGAACGGCTGCTGCCAATCGGTCATGAACCCCGGATGCGCATCGGTCTCGAGCTCGATGCCCGTGAGAGGACGCTCGCGCCAGAAGCGTATGCCCGTGTCACGCACCTCGTACTCGCCGCCGATGCGGCGCAGGGCATTCAGGAACGTGAGCACGTCCTCCTGCCGGGCGTCCTCGACGAACACGTCGCCGTCCGTCGCGACCGCGAGGCAGGCGAAGGAGACCGCCTCCATGCGGTCGGGAATGACGCGATGCGACGTCCCGCGCAGGCGGGAAACGCCCTCGATCTCGATCACCCGGTTCGCGCCCATGCCGACGATAGCGCCCATATTCTGGAGCATCTTTATGAGGTCGACGATCTCGGGCTCAATGGCCGCATTCTGTATGATAGTCTTCCCGCGCGCGAGGACCGCGGCCAGGATCGTGTTCTCGGTAGCCCCGACCGAAGGGAACGGGAACACGATCTTCGCGCCATGCAGTCCGTCCGGAGCCGAGGCCTCGTACCCCGCATCATGCGCGCGGATCGAGGCGCCCATGGCGGCAAGCGCGTCGAAGTGGAGATTCACGGGGCGCGGCCCGATCTTGTCGCCGCCGAGAATGGGGATCTCGGCCTTGCCGCACCGCGCGAGAAGGGGGCCTAAAGCAAGGATGGGGACGCGGTTGCGCCGCGAAAGCGAGGGGACCTTGTGGCTCAGGATGACCGGCGTATGCATGGTGAGCGTGTCACCCGAGACGGCGAGCGAACTCCCGAGAACGCCGCACAGCTCGCCGGTTATGTCGGTCTCCCCGATCGCGGGAAAATTATGAAGCGTCATCCGCTCGTCGGTGAGAAGCGAGGCGATCATCATCTTCGAGGCGGCGTTTTTAGCGCCGGAAATCCTGACGGTGCCCTTCAGCTTCTTTCCTCCGGTGATTGCGAATGCCTCTGCCATGGGATGATGCGTAGAATAACCGCCATCGTACCACCCGCCATGCCCAACAGCAAATCGGACATGGTATCCCGGAGGCTCGTCTGCATGATGAGCGAAGAGTCGCGCACGAAACGGTCGCCTATGAACTCATGGAATTCCCACAGGACGCATATGAGCGAAACGAAACTTATGATGACAAGCGCCTCGTGCAACCGGCGCTTCGCGGCTATCCGGCCGCAGTCGAAAAGATAATATCCGCCGAAAAAGCCGAACCAGAGACCACCTAAAAAATGCATGGGCATATCGAGCCAGGAATGGCGCCAATACGCGTTCGAGAGGACGAGATAGAGATGGAGACAGGCGAAAAGGACGATGAAGATCGCGAGACGGCGTTCCGTGCGCGCTAACGCTTGGACCATTGCGGAGCCTTGCGGGCCTTCTTCAAGCCGTACTTCTTGCGCTCGACGGCGCGGGGATCGCGCTTGAGATATCCCGCAACCTTGAGCTTCTTGCGCCAGGACGGATCGAGAACCGAAAGCACGCGCGCGAGGCCGTGCCGGATGGCCTCGGCCTGCCCGGTGACGCCGCCGCCCTTCACCCATGCGGAAATGCCACGCGCGCCGATCGCCTCCCAGCCGCCGACGAGCGTGAGCGGCGACTCGATCGCCATGCGGTGCTTCGGCATCGGGAAATACGCGGCGTAATCCTTGCCGTTCACGACGATGCCCTTCTCGTTCTCGACGAGGCGCACGCGCGAAACCGCCTCCTTGCGGCCGCCGCGGGCCTCGGAATACTTGTTCTTGATCTTGGGCTTAGCTTCTTGCTTAGGTGCCATGTTATTTCTCTATCTTCAATTTATTGAGCCTATCCTGCCTGATCCAATTCTTCGGAAGCATGTTGAAAACGGCGACACGGAGGACCTCCATGGGCGACTTGGCGAACGCGCTCTTGTACGACGTCTCGCGGAGATGGCCCATGTACCCGGTGTGGCGATAATAGATCTTCTTGGTCTCCTTGCCGCCCGAAACGGTGAGCTGCCCGGCGTTCGTGACGAGGATAGTGTCATCCCCGACCCGGTTCTTCTGGTACGATGCCTTGTTCTTGCCCTGGAGGATATGGGCGATCGTCACGGCGAGCCGGCCCAATCTCTTGTTTTTCGCGTCGATGATGTGATGCATAGGAATGGTTATACGAATTCGATGAGGGCGACGGCCGCTCCGTCGCGCTTCCGCGTGACGCTCTGCTTTATGATGCGGGTATAGCCGCCCTTGCGGTCGGCATAGCGGGGAGCGATCTCGTAGAACAGCTTGCATGCCGAGGTCTTGTGCGGCAGGCGGGCGATGAGCATGCGGAGATGAGCGACGTCGTTCTTCTTCGCAAGCGTGACGAGATGCTCGACGGCGACGCGGGTCTCGCGGGCGCGATCGAGCGTGGTGGCCATAGACCCCTTGATGATCAAATTGTGCATCAGCCCCTTCATGAATGCGCGGCGCTGGCCCGTTTTCCTGTGGAATTTCCTTTGCATGTCGCTCTGTTGATTACCGGTATAGCATAGCGCATCGCTCACGATTTGTGAAGCGATGCGCGGATATGCGCTTATTTCTTGGCTTTCTTCGCCTTTTTCGGCGCTGCTGCCGCGATCGCGGCCGGCTTTCTCACCTCGACGCCCGCGATCTTCGCGTAATGCTCCTGAAGGATAGCGCATGCCGAGGAAAGCGCCGCGGACGGGGTTATGCTACCGTCGGTCTTCACCGCGAACTTAACACGGTTGTAGTCGGTGCGGTCGCCCACGCGCATGTTCTCGACCGAGAAATTGACGGTGACGATTGGGGTGAAGATGGCGTCGAGCGCGATCATGCCGATCGGGAGCTTCTCCGCCTTGTTCGCCTCGACCGGCAGGTACCCGAGGCCGCGCTCGATCGTGAGCTCCATATCGAGATCGGCGGACTTCGCCGTGAGACGGCCGATGTAGGCGTCGGGGTTGACCACCTCGACCATGGAATTCGTCTCGATGTCGCCGGCCGTCACCTCCTGCTCGCCCTTGGCTTTCAGGGTCACGATCTGCGGTTCGTCGGAATGCATGCTGAAACGGACCTTCTTCAAGTTCAGCGTGAGCTCGACGATATCCTCGCCGAGGCCCTCGAGCGTGGAAAATTCGTGGCTGACGCCCTTGATCTTCACGCGCGTTATCGCGGCGCCGGGCAAAGACGAGATCAGCACGCGCCGGAGGGCATTGCCGATAGTGAGGCCGTAGCCCGTGTACAGGCCCTCGATCTGGAAAGTGCCCTCGGTGTCGGTCTCGGAAACGGTTTGTATGGCGACGGTCTCGGGAAGCGAAAATGCGTTCATAAGAGATTTATTATGGGATTTTTATATATGGTTATACCCGGCGTCGCCCTGTCGTCCGTCGCGCCACCGCGCGATCGGAAGAAGATGCATGCCGGGATAATCCGTTACTTGCTATAATAATCGATAATCAGGCTGATGTCAAACGGGAGCGGGACGTCCTTGGGAAGGGAAAGGACCGTGCCGGTCATGAGTTCGGGGTCGCGCGCGAGCCAGACGGGAGTATCGGTCTTCGCGAACGCCTCCTTGAGGTCCACGAGGAGCGGATGCGCGCGCGATTCCTTGCGGATGGAAAGGACGTCGTCCTTCTTCACGCGGTAGGAAGGGATGGTGACCTTGCGGCCGTTCACGCAGATATGGCCGTGGTTCACGAGCTGGCGGCCGACGGAACGCGAGGCGGAAAAGCCGAGGCGATAGACGACATTGTCGAGCCGGCGCTCGAGGAGCGAGAGGAGGATGTCGGCAGTGTCTCCCCGCTTGTGCATGGCCTCGCCGATCGAGCGGCGCATGGCCGACTCGTGCAGACCGTACGTGAGACGCAGGCGCTGCTTCTCCTGGAGCTGGGTCTTCATTTCGGAGGGCTGGCCCTGCCTTCCTTTGCCGTGCATGCCCGGGCGATACGGCTTCTTCGTCAAGGCGCACTTGGGCGAGGAACAGCGCTCGGGCTTGAGATTCAGCCGGACCCCCAACGCGCGCTCATATTTTTCCTTGGTTTGAAACATTGTAGTGGAAGATTATATCCTGCGGGGCTTGGGAGCGCGAACGCCGTTATGGGGCTGGGGAGTCACGTCGGTGATCGAGAGCACGTTGAAGCCCTGGTTGATGAACGACCGGATGGCGGAATCGCGGCCGCCGCCGAAGCCGTTCACGAACACGGAGACTTCGGTAGGCCCGGACTTCTTAAGCTTCTCGGTGACGGTTGCCACGATCTTCGATGCGGCGAACGGAGTCGCCTTCTTCGGGCCGGCGAATCCGAGGGATCCGGCAGTCGACCAGGCAACGAGATTGCCGCGATCGTCGGTAACGGAAACGATAGTGTTGTTATAGGTAGCCTTGATGTATACGCGGCCCTTCTGGATCTTCTTCTGGGACGAGGAAGACGCCTTCGCCGCGGCGTTCTCGACTATCTGGGAGGCCTTCTCGGCCTGCTCCGGGGTTTCGGTTTTGATCTGTTTCTTTCCCATATCTATCGTCTATTTCAGCTCGACTTTGCGCTTTCCGCTACCGGCAGTCTTCCTGACATTGCCCCGCACCGTGCGCGAATTGGTCTTCGTGCGCTGGCCGCGCACAGGAAGGCGGCGCATGTGCCGCACGCCCCGGTACGTCTGGATGTCCTTCAGCATCGAAATATCCTCCTTCACGGCCTGCCGGAGCTCGCCCTCGATCTTGAAGTTCTTCTCGATATATTCCTTAATGAGGCCGACTTCCTGCTGAGTGAGGTCCTTGGTACGCTTCTCGGCAGGGATCTTCGTCGCTTTTAAAATAGCCTTCGCGCGGGTAGGGCCGACGCCGTAAAAATAGGTGAGCGATGTCTCGACCCGCTTCGCGTCAGGTATGGTTATGCCGAAAAGCCTCATGGTTATCCTTGGCGCTGCTTATGCTTGGGCGTCGTCTTGCAGATTATGAACAAAACGCCGCGCCGGCGGACGACCTTGCAATGTATGCACCTCTTTTTTACCGATGATGTTACTTTCATGTGTTTCTTCAGAGCCTGCGGACGATCCTGCCCCGCGCATCGTCATAGGGGCCGATCTCGACCGTCACGCGGTCGCCGGGAAGGATCTTGATATGATGCAAGCGCATCTTGCCCGCCAGATAGGCGAGTATTACCGTCCCGTCTTCGAGCGCAACGCGGAAGGTCGTACCGGGCAAAGCCTCCTCTACCCGGCCGTCGATCTTTCGCTCTTCGCTCATAAGCTTAGAGAGCTTAGCACGCGGAAAACGCCGCAGTCAAGAATACGACTCATTCTTATTTGAGCGCTATGGAGAGGTTTTCCGCAGTCGGATGGCTCGGAACCCTGCTCACGTATCCGGGCCACAGGGTCACCTGGGCGCTCTCGACCCCCTGTATGGCGAAAATGGCAGTTTTGAGCTCGGCTTCGGTCGTCCCCGCGACCGCGCGCCGCACGCTCTCAATATCCACGGGGCGCTCGGCAACTCCCTTGAAATCGAGGTCAATCTTCAATTTCTGATTGGCGAAATCGGCAGATGAGACGTTATAGGCGATATCGGTAGTCTTGAAAACGTAGGCATCGCTTCCGAATTCATCCTTCATCTTCGCGGCGAAGAAGCCGACCAGGTCACTCTCCTTGAAAGCGACTGCCTTCAGCTCGGCCTCGGCGAAGAGGGAGAACTCACCCTTCCCGTTCACCTGCGCGGTGACGGTCGTCTTCGTGACGGCGAACTGGGTCGACCCGGGAACGACCTTGTAATCCCCGGCCTTCGAGGAGATCTGACTCATAAGGGACTTCTCGAGCACGTCGGCGATTTTCGCCTTCGCGGACTTCACGTCATCGTCGGTCGGATATGCCGCCTCGCCCGTAAAGCCTCCCGTGAGGGCCGTCGCGATGCCCCCGTAGAATCCGGCAAACTTGGCAGAGCTCTTAAAGCCGGGAATGGTGAGTTTCGGGGCGGAAATATTGTATGCGGGGCCCGGCTTGTCAGCGATCACGTCCGCATCGATGGACGAGGGAGTGATCGTGCCGTTCGAAACCTTGGCGCCCGGTATCGTGATGCTCGACGCGAGCCGCACGAGGAGGCCGGCCGGGGTCTCGAAGCGGGTATTCGCGACGAGCTGCTGCGGCTCCGAACTGTACGCGTTATATACCGTGATCCTGCCCGTAGCCTTCTGGTTGACCACTTTCTTGCCGAGCGCAGGGAAGACCATCTGCGCATTCTTCTTCTCGGCGAGGAGTGTGCTGGGCACGGACCCGTTCTTCTCGATCACGAAAGAATTTAGGAAGTTCCACGGCTTCTTCTCGGTCGTGATGACGATCGAGGCGCGCGGCAATGTCACGAAAGCGATCCAATACGCGGGGACGGAAAGCACGACGAGGGCCGCGACCCAGACGCGCCAATCGCGGAGAAGCGTGCGCTTCTTCGGCACGATGTCGTCATCGTCGTCATCATTGCGTATCTGCCTCTTGTAGAGGGGCTTCGGGATGGGCCGCGACCGGGCGACGACGGGAGTCGCGACCGCGGGAACGTCGCCGGGCTCGTCTTCATGCACGTCCTCGAAATGCGGTTTCGAATCCTCCCACTCGGGCGCGGAAGATGAGTTGAAAAAGGGATTCTCGGCGGGAATGCCGGCAGCTTTCGCGCCCGCGAGGATCGCGTCGTCTACGGATTCGATCGCCAAGGTCTTTCCCATCGCATCCGCGACCTTCTTCGCCATGACGAACGCCTCGGGCGCATCGCCGAGCGCGGAAAAATTAGGAATCACGAACGTGAGGTGCTCCCCTGCCTCGGATGCTATGTATCCGGCAAGGTCCTTTGCGGAATCTTCTTTGCTCAGGGGTATTTTTGTGGTCTTCATCGTGCGTTCAGTATAGCATCATTTCCTCGACAACGCTTTTTTCGCGGCGCGGGCGACAGCAACGGCATCCATGCCGTATTTGGCCATGAGCTCCCCCGGCGTGCCGGACTCGCCGAACGAGCCCTGCATACCTACGAATTCGATGGGAACGGGGCATGTTCGCGCGGCAAGCTCCGCGACAGCGCCCCCGAGCCCGCCGATCACCTGATGCTCCTCGGCCGTCACAGCGGCGCCGCATTTCCTGAGGACCTCCCCGATCTTCCTGTCATCGAGCGGCTTCACGGTATGGCAGTTCACGACAGTGCTCGCGATCCCCTCGCGCTCGAGGAGTCGCGCGGCCTCGAGGCACGCATATACGGTCGTGCCGCAGGCGATAAGCGCCACCTGCGGCTTATGCGCTTCCCAGAATATCTGCGCCTTTCCCGGAACGAACGGAGTTGCAAATGAAGTGAAAACGGGGCTCTTCTCGCGCGCGAAACGGATATACCAGGGGCCCACGGCATGGGCCGCGGCGCGAACGGCCTTACGCGCCTCTTCCGCATCGCACGGCACGACCACCGTCATGTTCGGCATAGCGCGCATCAAGGCGATATCCTCGGTCATCTGGTGAGTCGCGCCGTCAGGACCTACGGAAATGCCGGCATGGTGCCCCATAACCTTCACGTTCGCGTCGTTGTACGCGATAGTCGTCCTGATCTGCTCCCAATTCCTGCCCGGAGAAAATGCGGCATACGAGGCGATGAAGGGGATCTTCCCCGCGACCGCGAGCCCGGCCGCGACGCACGCCATATTCTGCTCGGCGACGCCGCACTCGAAAAAACGACTGGGAAATGCGGTAGCAAACCCATCGGACCGCGTCGATTCGGCGAGATCCGCGCATAAGGCGACGACGTTCGCGTCGGCCTGCCCCGCCTCGACGAGGCCCGTGCCGTATCCGTCGCGCGTAGGCTTCATGGCGAGCGTATCGGGCTGGAACAGGGTGCCGATGAGTTTCGAGGAAGGAGTGAGTGACATGGAGAAATATTATTCGTGCTCGGATACGATCGTCTTCTTGAGCGTCCGGAGCTCGGCGATAGCCTTCGCCGCCTCCCCCGGCTTGAACGGCTTGCTGTGCCAATGGTAATCGAACTCCATGAAGTCGACGCCCTTGCCGGGAATGGTATGCGCGATGATCGCGGTCGGCCGCTCGTAGATCGCGCGCGCCTCGTGGAGCGCGTCGACGAACTGCTCGATATTGTGCCCATCGATCTCCAAAACGTGCCAATTGAATGATTCGTACTTCGCGCGCAGGGACTCGAGCGGCATCACGTCCTCGGTCATGCCGTCGATCTGTATATTGTTGCGGTCGATGATCGCGGTCAGGCTTGAGAGGCGATGCCGCGCGGCGAACATCGCCGCCTCCCATACGTTCCCCTCCTGGTGCTCGCCGTCGGACATGAGGCAATAGACGCGGTGCCGTGCGCCGTCCAAACGGGCCGCGAGCGCCATGCCGCAAGCTTGGGAAAGCCCGGACCCCAGAGGCCCCGACGTGGTCTCGACGCCCGGAAGCGCTCCGCGATGGGGATGCCCCTGCAATCTCGTCCCGAGCTGTCGCAACGTCATGAGCTCCTTCTTCGGGAAATAGCCCGCATGCGCGAGCGCCGCATACTGTATGGGGCAGATATGCCCGTTCGAGAGCACGAGCCGGTCGCGCAAGGGCCAATTCGGACGCTTAGGATTGTGCTTCAACGCATGGAAATACAGCGCGGAAAAAATATCGGCCATGCCGAGCGGCCCGGCGATGTGCCCCGAACCGGCATGCGAGACCGTCTCGATCACCGACCGGCGCAGATCGGTCGCGGTCTCCTCGAGCATTTTCAGTTTTTTCTCATGAAGCTTTTCCAACCGACAAGAGGATCGAAGTTATTTATATCGCCGCGAGCGCCGCATATGCGGCAGCCGGATCGGAATTGTTCCAAACATACGAAGAAGAAACGAGGATATCGGCACCCGCCTCCTTCGCCCGTCGCGCGGTATCTGCCGTCATGCCCCCGTCAGCTTCAAGTATAGCATCGGGAGCGGCCGCGCGCACCGCGGCAATCTTCAGAAGCGCGTCTTCCTGGAATGCCTGCCCGGAATTGCCGGGCGTGACGCATAATATCTGGAACCCGGAGAATTTCCCGAAATACGGGACGAGATCGGACGCGGGAATATGAAGCGGGACGGACAGCATCATCGTCGCGCCGTACTTTTCCCCGAGCTCCATGAGATATTCCGCGTCGCGAAGCAGGTCGGCCTGCACGATCACGCGCTTCGCCCCGGCCTCGAGCCAGGGAACGATGCGATCCTCGTAATCCTCGGCCATCAAATGGACCTCGGCATTGATATCGGGCATCTCCTTGGCAATCTCCGCGAACTCCAGGGCATCGCCCCAGCTCGCCTGGGGCGTATAAACGCCATCCCCCACGTCGATATGGACCCATCCGCCCGCGGGAACAATTGCCCGAGCGCGCATGAGAAGATCCCGGGCTTCCCCGCTGCCCCGCGCATTGATGGAAAGGGCTACGTGCATATTTTTATCCGAGCTTCTTCCTGCGCCGCACATGGCGCTCGTCATGCGAAGCGGGAGCGGTAAGGAACATGAGGACGATCTCCCACGCGGCATGCTCGTCCAAATGGTCGGCACCGAGGCAGAGCACGTTCGCGTCCTCGTCTGCACGGGCCGCATGCGCTTCGGCAGGAGAATGGGCTATGGAAGCGCGAATGCCTGAAATCCTGTTCGCCGCGATTGCCATGCCCGCGCCCGATCCGCATATGAGCATGCCCCGCGCGGAAGGATCCGCGGCGACCGCGAGGGCGACCGCACGCGCGAAATCGGGATAATCGTCGGCCGGCTCGAATGCAAGGGCGCCATGGTCATGCACGTCATGCATTGCCGCAAACAGGCGCTTCGCGAGAAATTCCTTGAGGGCGAACCCCCGATGATCGGCGCCGATATGGACGGTCATGCGCCAGTGATCCCCACGCCGGCCTTTTCCACATGGCGCACGAGCGTCGACACGTACCCCCACTCGTTGTCATACCACGCGAGGACCTTCACGAGATCGCCATCTACCACTTTGGTGAAGGAAAGGTCGACGACCGAACCATAAGGCATACCAAGAATGTCGGACGACACGAGCGGCTCGGCCGTGACGGACAATATCCCCTTGAAGCGCGGTTCCTGCGCCGCCTTCGTGAACACCGCGTTCACCTCGGCCACGGTAGTAAAGCGGGAAGCGAGGAAGGTGAAATCGACAAGCGACCCCGAGAGAACCGGCACGCGCATCGCGAGCCCGTCGAACTTGCCCGTGAGGCCAGGGATCGCGCGAGCTATGGAGACGGTGACGCCGGACGAAGCGGGAACGATATTCGCGGCCGCGGCCCTGCCTCGCCTCATGTCGCCGGACTTCACGACGGCGTCGACGAGCGACTGCGTCGCGGTATAGCCATGCACGGTCGTGAGCATCGCCTTCATGATCCCCACGGTCTCGCCCATCAAGGCCACGACCGGGCTCGCGGCGTTCGTGGTGCAGGAACCGTTCGAAGTCACGGGGCACGTGCCCATCCCCTGGTCATTCACGCCCATCAAGATGGTGCGGGCGTCCGGCCGCTCCTCGTCCTTCGCCGGAGCGCTGATCACGACGCGCTTCGCGCCGGCCGCAATATGGGCCCGAGCGCCTTCGAATGATTCGAAAAGGCCGGTGCATTCGACGGCGACATCGATCCCGAGCGCGCCCCACGGGAGGCGCGCCGGATCCTTTTCAGCGACCACGAGGATCTTCTTATCCCCTACCGCGAGATACTTCTTCCCCTCCTCCTCTACAGTCGCGACCTTCTTCCCGTATCCCCAATAGACGGTATCGTGCCGGAGGAGATACGCGAGGTTCTCGATATCGGAAAGGTCGTTGATCGCGACGATGTCGAACGCGTCGAACGCCTGGCGGAAAAAGAGGCGCCCGATCCTGCCGAAGCCGTTTATCGCGACCCGTATCATCCCTTCAGTGTACCTCGTCGCCCCGGATCACGTGAAGCCGCTTCACGGTATGGGCATTGACCTCGAGCACCTGGTCGACCGCCATAGGAGGCGGATAGAGCCGGAAGCCCGTCTGTCTCATCGGCAAGGCGTTTTCGGTGGTGCCGACGACGATGCCGTCCCGGATCCATACGAGATCGAGCGGGAAAAGCATGTCCTTCATCCAGAAAGCGCCTGTCGTCGTTCCGCCGAACACGAAGAGCATCCCCTCGTTCTCGCCCAGAGGCGCATGTCCCGAAAGGCCATGGGCGCGAGTCGCGAAAGTATCGGCGACTTCCACAGAAAAGGCATTGCCGCCGACGAAAATCGTGCGCACCTCGGAGGCCCGAAGGAATGCATAGGGCCGGAATATCCATGCAAGCGCGAGAATGAGTATGAAAACGATGATGAGGATAAACGGCAGCTTCATGCCTATAAGTATGCGCCTAGGGGGCGTTCTTTGTCTAAACGCAATAGTATTGACAAATTACATAAAATAGTGCTATTATATACACAGTCCTCCCGAACCGAGTAGGGAGAAAAATCGAAGGAGAACTCTAGGAAGGAGTTTGCCATGTTGGCATTAGCGAGAGCGAAGAATCAGGAATGGCTCATCGGCCCCGATATCACGATCACCCTGCTCAAAACGAGCATCGGAATCAATCAACGGGGATATGTGAAGCTTAAGATCGAAGCGCCTATTGCCCCGCACAGCAACTGCGGGACATGCGTACGCGAAGGAGATTATTGGATCGTCGAACATGTCCGTTTGGACAGGTTCTACATCGGATCCAATGGGTTCCAAGTCGTGCGATCAGGAGACTTGAGCGCGAAATTGAAATTCAATATCGCCGACGATGTCGTAGTGAGCCGGGGAGAGCTTCGCTGGCTGCACCTGAAACTGCTGAATGGAACGGCTACTGCCGAAGACATGCAGGCAGCGAAGGGAACGAACACGAATCAGAGAGCTGCCTGATCCAAAAGAAGAAGGCAGGACGACGGACGAGGGGCATCCCGCCCCCTCGTCCGGAAAACCCGGTCGAATGACCGGGCTTTTTCATTCCCGAAGCCCTATTTTCATATACCAATCGGATGAAGCGCGCGGCCGGTTGGGCACGAACTCCCCGTTGCCGAAAAATCCGGCCGAGCCGCCCGCATACTCGTCGGACGAGGAAAAAATGCGGTTATGAATATGGGATGCGTAATTATAAACCTCGCCCGGGAAAACCTCCGAATCGAGGAGGAGCCAATACCGCGCATCCTTCTTGAAATCGAGCGGCTGGTCGAGAATGAACGTGACATCGCGCGTCGGATCGACCGCAACGACCCCTCGCTTCGCAAATCCCGATTGAACGCCCATGAAAATCTATATCATTACTATACCCAGAGTATCGTCTCGATTCAAATCAAACTCATCACCTGAAGCAAGCCTCACCTCATAATCACTTTATCGCGGCCGCGATAAAGTGATTATGATACTACGCGCTAAGACGGGTAAAAAACGGAACCGAACGGAAAAGGCTATATCCTCGCCTACTTCCCGCTATGGAGGTAGGAATAGATATTCAAGAGCGCGCGGACGGCGTCCCCTGCCGCGATATTGTTCTGCTGGTACAGGCCGTCGCACACGTCGCCCGCGGCCCAGATGCCGAGCGCGGAGGCGCGGCCGGTGCGCGGATCGACTTTGATCCGGCCGATCTCGTCAACGTCGACAAAGCCCTTCACGATATCGCTATTGGGCATGGACCCGATCTCGACGAACACGCCCTCCACGGCCAACAGGTTCGATGTCCCCGCCTTCGCGTCCTTATACCGCACGGAGGAGACGAAGCTGTCGCCCACGATCTCCTCGATCGCCGCGTTGAAAATGATGCGCACATTGTCCCACTTCCCGATCATCTCCTGGGTCACCGGGTCGCCGCGCAAGGCATCGCTCCGCTGGAGGAGCGTGATGGTCTTCGCATATGCGTGGAGATCTACCACCGCCTCGAGGCCGGCATTGCCACCACCCACAACGACTACGTCCTTGCCGCCGAAAAGAGGCGCGTCGCAGATCGAGCAATAGGCGACGCCCTTACCGTCGAGCTTGTCCTCGCCGGGAACGCCGAGCCGCTTCCGTCGTGAGCCGGACGCGACGAGCACCGCGCGCGCCTCGACCGCCTCCCCCTTCTTGGTGGTGACGGAAAATACGCGAGGAGAAGACGAAGCTAAGGAAACACTCTCTACCCGATCGGTCCAAATCTCGATACCGGGCTCATACGCGCGCACATGCGCCTCGAGCCGCTCGGCCAAGGCGACGCCCGAAATGCTTTTCTCGCCGATCCAGTTATGGATGTCGGCCGAGACGATGGACTGCCCGCCGAAGCCTTCGGCAACCAAAAGCGTCGCCATCTTCTTGCGCGCCGCATACACGCCGGCCGCGACGGCCGCGGGGCCGCCGCCCACGATCACGAGGTCGTACATGGCGCTATCCCGCGATCCCGAGCGCTTTCGAGAGCGCATCCTTGTCGAAACCGACGAAGATCTCCCCCCCAATATCGATCACCGGCACCCCGAGCTGGTGCGACTTCTCGACCATCTCCGCGCGGGCTTTCAGATCGTCCGCGACATTGTGCTCGACATACGCGACATCGTTCTTCGCGAAGAAATCCTTCGCGAGCTTGCAATAGACGCACGTGGGCGTCGAATAGACGGTTACGCTTTTCATATAGGGATACTAGCACGGGAAATGAACGAAGCAAGGGATATATTGACAGAAATTATAAGAAATGAGATAATACGCATGGATGCATTCCGCCCTTCAGTGGCCCTTTGACGGAAGGAGCATCAGACTCGATATAAGGGCCTTCGCCCCAGACCGGAGCGAAACGTATGACGCTGTTCTTTTGGACAGGGTTGCCGCCTCCGTAGGCTGCACCCGAAAATGCGAAAGAGGCCCCCGTTGTTTATAGTCCTTCGACGGGAATGTAAGACGCCTCAAACTCTCACGAGTAGGACTGATTGGATCAACGGCCAGGAGAAACAGATGCTGTTCTTTTGGACGGGGTTGCCGCCTCCGTAGGCTGCACCCGAAAGCACGTGAAAAGACGCTCCGTCGTTTACAGTCCTTCGACGGAACTGAAGATCGTCTGAACCTTTCACCTGTAGGACTAAGTCGCAGAATGCTCCCGGGCGGTTCGCGCACATCGTGTGCCGCGACTGACCGGGAGTTTTTTTAATTGAAAAAACGGGCCGAAAATGACATAATGACCGCAATGAACCCAGGACTGGCAGTGAAACAGGCAATACTCCTTTTGGGCGACATTCTCGTCCTCTACGGCGCGCTCGCGCTCGCCCTCCTTATCCGCTACGGCACGGTCGCATGGACCCCGGTCGCCGCGAGCCACATTGAGCCGTTTTCAGTGCTCTTCGTCTTCTGGATCGCCCTCTTCTATATCAATAATCTCTACGACATGCGCGGACAGAAGAATACCGGCGCCTGGAGGCGAGGCCTCGTAGGGGCCCTGACCGCGAGCGCCGTCGTCTCGATCGTCTTCTTCTACCTCGTGACGGATTACGGCATCGCGCCCAAGACCAACCTCTTCGTATTCCTGATTGCCGCATCCGGACTCATGTACGGGTGGCGAAGCCTCTATAACGCGGTGGTGCGCAAGCGCGTGCCGTTCACGGAGACGCTCGTCATGGGCGACACGGCGACAGCCGCGGAGATCATGAAGGCTATCGCGGACAATCCCCAGCTCGGGTACCGCCTCACAAAAGACCCCGCGAAGGCCGAGCTCGTGATCGTGCCGCCCGCGGCCCGCGCCGACGCGGGACTCGCGGCCATGCTCTGTCGCGCCGCGGCCGAAGGCATCGCAGTGACCGACACGGCGAGCTTCTACGAGGCGATCATGAAGAAGCTGCCCTTGGCCGACCTCGAGCCCGCGTGGTTCCTGGGCCAGGTAGCGAACAGGAAGACCGTCTACGACTTCGTGCGCGAGCCGGTCGAGATTGCCATGGCCGGCGCGCTCGCCGTGCTTACCCTCCCGCTTACCCTCCCGATCGCGCTCGCAGTACGGCTGACGTCGAGCGGCCCCGTGATCTTCCAGCAGAAGCGCGTCGGCGAATTCGGCAAGGAATTCGTCCTCTTGAAATTCCGCAGCATGGTGGCGAATGCCCCCGACGGGTCGGCAGAAGCGGGAACGGGGGCGGTATGGAAGACCGCGAACGACCCGCGCTTCACCCGCATTGGCCGGTTCCTCGAGCGCACGCACCTGGACGAATTGCCCCAGCTCATTAACATCATGCGCGGCGAGGCATCGTTCGTCGGCCCGCGACCAGAACGCCCGACGTTCGTGGGAGAACTCGCGAAAACGATCCCCTACTACGACCTGCGGCACCTCGTGAAGCCCGGCATCGCGGGCTGGGCCCAGTTAAACTACAAATACGGCGCGTCGGCCGAAGACGCCTATGAGAAGCTGCAATACGACCTCTGGTACCTCAAGAACCGGTCGTTCTGGCTCGACCTTTCGATAATCATGAAGACGGCGCGCCTCTTCATCGCGCGGAACTGAACCTATCAGAATGGCATCGAAGATAATGAAAAACACCGCCTGGCTCGGGCTCGGCGAAGCGGGCGGACGGTTCCTGCGCATCATCCTCATCTTCTATTCGGCGCGCGTGATGAGCGTCGCGGAATGGGGCCTGTCGTCCTACGTGCTGAGCTGGGCGGTGCTCTTCACGATCATGACGGACATCGGGCTCGGCTCGATCGTCACGCGCGAGCTCGTCAATGACCGCGAGCGGCATGCCCGATACGTGTCGACGTTCTTCTTCCTGAAGATATTCCTGATCGCGATCGCATCCGCCGCGATCGTGTTCCTGGTGCCGCTCGTGAGCGCGCTCCCCTTGTCCCGGAGCATCAGCATATCGCTCGCGTTCCTCGTGCTCTTCGACAGCCTGCGGATCATGGCGAGCGTGGTGAACAAGTCGCGCGAAACGATGCACTTGGAAGCGCTCATGAGCATCGTGACGCAGACCGTGATACTGGTAATCGGATTCTTGATACTCAAACGCATGCCATCCGCGGAAGGGCTGAACATCGCCTACGCGATCGGGAGCGCGATCGGAACGCTGTGCGGGTTCTATCTCATACGGGACCATCTGCCCGGCATCCTAACGTCATTCGAGCATCCGCTCGCGGTACGGCTCGTGAAGGACGCGCTCCCGATCGCGATCGTGGGGCTCATGGGGAGTCTGATGCTCAATACCGACATCATCATGCTCGGGTGGATGCGCACGGCCGAGGAGATCGCCTACTACTCGGCGGCGCAGAAGATCATCTTCACGCTCTATGTCCTGCCGACCCTTGCCGCGACGTCGATCTTCCCCTCGATGGTGCGGCTCGTCGGCGACGCAGCGGGATTCAAGGCTATCTTCGAGAAATCGGCGCGCGCCATGCTCCTCGCGGCCATGCCGATAACGGCAGGCGGGCTCGTGCTCGGGCCCCAGCTCATGACGCTCTTCTACGGCAAGGCATATCTCCCCGCGGCGGCGCCGTTCGCCATCCTGCTCCTCACCGTTCCCGTCGTATTCGCCGCGAATATCGTGAACAATGCCCTGATAGTCCAGAACAAGCAGGGGTATTTCACGGCCTACGCCATGATAGGATTTTTCATGAACATCGCGCTCAACTTCGCCCTCATCCCCTTCCTTGGCATAAGCGGCGCGGCGCTCGCGACGCTCGTGACCGAAACCGCAGCATCCGCATACATCTGGATGAAACTGAACAGGCTAAACGGCTTCTCCCTCCCAAGAGGCCTCGGGAAGGGGCTCGCGGCGACCGGCGCGATGGCGCTCGTCGCCTGGACCATGACGATATTCGGGTCATACGTGCTCGTGACGATCGCCGTATCCGTCGTGGCATACGCTCTCATGCTCAAGCTTCTTAAGGATCCCCTGCTAGCCGATATGAAAAAGATGGCATGAAAAGACTACTCGTTGTCGTCACGCGAGGAGAGGTCGGCGGGGCGCAAGCCTGCGTCGTGACGCTCGCGAAAAGCCTCACGGCAAAAGGATGGGACGTGACGGTCGGATACGGAAAGGGCACGGGCACGTTCGTGGAAGGATCAATGCGCGCGGCGGATATAAAGACGATCTCTTTCGCGTGGCTCGGGCGCTCGTTCGCGCCCTGGAACAATCTCCTCTTCATCCGGGAGCTGAAGCGACACCTGGACCGGAACGCATACGACGCCGTGCACCTGAACAGCTCGAATGCGCTCATAGGCGGTATCGCCGCGAAATGGTCACACACGAAGCCGAAAACGGCATTCACGTTCCACGGCCTCTCATTTCTCGACCCGAACCACAAGAATGGATTAACGGGCTTCGTCGCGAAGATCGCCTTCCGCTTCCTGCTCCGCTTCGTCGACACGAAGGTCTTCGTGACAGAGGGAAACCGCGCGTATGCGGAAATGATCGGATTGGGAAATGGCGGCGTCGTGATACCGAACGCCACGGACACGGTATTCATGGAACGCGATGAAGCGCGCAAAGCGCTCGAGGCGATCGCGGGAAAGGAATTCGAAAACTCGTTCCTCATAGGAACGGTCGGGCGGCTCGCCTACCCGAAGAACCAGGAATTCCTCGTACGGGCCATGGCAGGCCTGCCGGAACGCGCGCTCTGCGCGATCCTGGGCGAGGGTCCCGACCGGCCGCACCTCGAAGCGGCGATACGGGATGCGAAGCTCGAAAGAAAAGCATTCCTTTTGGGAAATGTTCCCGATGCGGGACGTCATATGAAAGCGTTCGACCTTTTCGTCCTCCCATCGATTTACGAAGGCGCGCCCATGACCCTCATCGACGCCCTGCGGGCCGGAATCCCGACGCTGGTATCGGACGTCGGAGGAATGCCGGGCATGGTCGCCGAGCCGGATGAGCAGATATTCAAGCTGGACGACGAAGGAGATTTCATACGGAAGGCCCGAGCGATTATGGAAAGCCCCGAGCTGACAGCCCGGCTCGCCCGCGAGAACGCCGAATGGGAGCGGTCATTCTCGCCGGAAGCGATGGCGGACGCCTACGCCGCAATCTTCTGAAGGGCTGCCGCAAGCCGCGCCGCGGGAAGCCAGCTGAAAGACGTTTCGCCCAGGCGCCGCGCATTGGCGCCGAAGGAACGGACATCGTCGGGATGCGTAGCGCAAAAAACGATAGCGCTCGCGAGATCGGCGCTGTCTCCGGGCGAAACCAAGAGACCGGTCACGCGATCGATCACTTGCTCGGGAAGGCCGCCCGTCCGAGAAGCGATGACGGGGAGTCCCGCGGCAAAAGCGTGGCTTATAACACCCGACTGCGTCGCTCGGAGATACGGCAGGACGACGATATCCGCATCGGCGAGAAAGCGGCACACTTCGTCGTCGCCGATCCACCGATGCTCAAGCCGGATGCCCGGCTGGTCGATATCGCGCATCGCCATAGGAAGAAGCGGCCCGTCCCCAGCGATCGTGAGCGTCACGGAAATACCGCGCGAGCGCGCCTCCCGGAACGCGCGAAGGAGGACGGGGAGCCCCTTATGATCCTCGATGCGCCCCATGAAAAGCAGGCGCAAGAGACCGCCCGGGCACTCCGGGGACGAAACGGAGGGGCAAAACCCTAAATAAGCGCCCAAAGGAACGGTATGGAGGTCCTGGGAAGCGAGATGGGGCCGCAGGGAATCAGCCATGAACGAGCTATGCGTCACGATATGGTCGGCGAGGCGGATGCACGCCCGCTCGAGAAACAGCCCGAAACAGGAGGCTCGTTCCTTGGGATCGAACGGATTCTCATGGACCGCATACGCGACGGAAAATCCAAACGGCCGCCTCGCAAGAAAAAGCAGGGGGAGCCATGGATGGAAATGCGTGGCATAGGCGAGACGGGGACGGAAACGGAGGGCTCGCGCGAGAAACGCGAGCGGACGGAAAGCTGCAAGCGTATGGAAGAGGAAGCTCGCCATGCCCGGCCCGTATGTCGGGACGGAAACGGCCGTACGCAGCGGACCGTCGCTGAAACGACCCCTCAGGGAATTGGCGGAGCTGAGAAGCACCGCATGGGAAACGCCCTCCTTGACGAGCGCGTCAGAAAAGCAAAGGGAGTCGAGCGCTGCCGCGCCCCGCTTCTGGAGGGAGATCTGGAGGAGCATCGTTCAGATGAGAGACATGAGCCCCTCCTTGCCGACATTGAACAGGGCGTCGAGCACGCACATGTACGGGGCGAAGGGAGGCCATTGCTGGGGATATTCGGGGTGATGGAAGTCCTGCCAGACGATCCTGATCCCCGCATCCGCGAAAAGCGCCTCTTCCATGTATCCCCTGCCGCCCGCACCGGCAATATAGGAATCCGCGCCGGCATCGCGGCACATCGCGACGAGCGCAGCAGTAGACCTGAACGAGCGGTCCTTGAGAAGGTCGCTCGCCATGAGAACGGGTTTCGCGGGATCGATCATATCGAAGAAGAATCGCAGGAAATCGATATTGAGGGCCATGAGGGATTCGTGCTCGCGGCCATAAACGGCCATGATCCGTGGAAACCATTCGGCGAAGAAGGGCGCCTTCTTGTAATTCAGCTCGAAAGCGCGGCAATGGGAATTCCGGAAGCCGGGATCGGCTATGCGCGCGGCACTGATCGGATCGCCCAAGGAAACGGAAACGGGAACCGTGAGCCAGGCAGGGCCTTCGGGAGTCTTTATCTTGTTCCGATTATGGTAATCGTTCTTCGAATACTGCGCGCAGTCGTAGAGGATGAAGACATCGCTTTCTTTGAACTTGTTGAACAATCCGAGATACGGGAGATAATTGGGCTGGTGTATCGAGCATCTCATGATCCGGAACTAGAGAATGGCCTGATGGATCTCGAACCCCTCATAGCGCTTCCCGCCCTGATAGAGCTGGAAGCCGAGGAATTCGGCGAGGCCTTCGACGGCACGATCCGCCATATAGACGTTCGCGCCCTGGGACTCATGGAGGCGGACGGCCGCGAGCTTCGCGGCGACATGGTCGGTAATGTCGACGAACATCTGCGGATTGAAGAAACGGGTCGACGAAGGCGTCTGGAAGAAAAGCACGGTAGGAACGAAGCGCGCCGCGGAAACGACCGCCCGGGAGACATTCCGATGGTCCTGGTGGCTATCGTTCGGCGAATGAGTGATCACCACCGTCGGCTTGAAGGAGGCGATCGCCGCTTCGACAAGCGCGATGGTCGGATTGCCTTCGGGAACAGCGGTGTCGGGAAGATTGCCGAAGACGGGAACGGCGCCGAGAAGGCGGGCTGATGCCTCTGCCTCGCTCCGCCGCGTCGCGAGATCGCCCTTGACTCCGCCGCACGTCGCGACGAGAAAGAAAAGGGCGCTGCCTGCCGCGCCGAAGCGGGCAAGCGTGCCGAAGCATCCGAGCTCGATGTCGTCAGGATGGGCGCCGACCGCGAGAATGCGTTCGAAAACCGAATCGATCCGAGGTATGTTCCTGTCCATAAGCATCAATCAATATGCAATAATGGCCCGAGCATGGCAAGATGGCGGGCGCACACTGCCGATCCGCCATGGACCGAGACGACATGATCGCGATTCGCCCGCACGCGGTCTTCGCGAAAATCGCGGTCGGAAAGGAGGCTTAAGGCGAGATCAGGAAGCTCGTCGAGATCGCGCCGCACGACCTCGTACCGGTCGAGTGTCACGATCGGGCGGCCGAGAGCCATTACCTGGAGTGGCAAGAGGCTCAAGGCGCCGATGCTGAAATCGCCGAAAACGAGATCGGCTCCCCGAAGCATGGAGGCAAGGACGGGCTTTGCCATATAGCCGTGCCAAAAATACGTTTTCGGATCGGTAAGCTCGCGCCGATACCGCGCCGCAAGCTCGCCAATGCCGATCATGTGGAGCGTCGCATCCTTGAAACGGGGCTTCACGTGATTCTTGAAGATATCGATCGCCACGTCAGGGCGCTTGTCGCCGTGCAGGCGTGACGCAAGGAAGCACGCGGGGGATCCGGGAAGCGGCGCTTTGTCCCCCTCAGGAGTCCAGAAATCGGTATCGATGGGGTTCGGAAGCCATACCGGCTCTCGCCCGCACCATTCGCCGAGCGGCTCGACAAGGTCGGGCGTCGAGCAGTAAAAAATATCGGCCCGCGCGATATTGCGCTTCACCCCCGCGCGCATGAAGCGATCGAGCATGAAGCCGAAGGCTTTTTTGGGAAGGCTGCCGATATCCTTCAGATACGATTCCGCGCGCATGCCGACGTCGAACCCGTGAGCCTCGAATACCGAGACTTGCTTCGGCAACGGACGGAACGCCCATATCGCCTCGGGCCGGTTGAAATGAACCACGTCATAATTCCGCGCGGCACCGCTCATGTACAGCCGCTCCGTATGCCATAGGTTCAGGGGGATATAGCACGCGGCACTCATCGGCACGTCATGGTAGGGCGGGATGAAATCGAAATCGAAACGGTCGGAAAGATGCTTCTCGAAAAGCTGCTTTTGGAAATAGAACGAATTGATGAGATATTTCTGCTTCATGGCGCTCAAGGCTTGCGAAACGCGTAATACGGAAAGGGATCTCGGAACGGGAAGCAGGAGAGGACGTTCGGAATGATGCGATGGAGGACGAAGCCATGGGATTCGGCTTCGCGGACGACCGCGGAAGGACGGGAAAAATATGTCAGGAGCCTGCCGAAACTATGGCTAGCGCAGAGATATTTCCTCCCGGAAAGGATGGCAAGGAGGTTCCTGGCATAGATCGCGGCATACGCGCGATTCGCGCATAATGGATTATGAGACGAGAAAACGAGGTGTCCCCCGCGAGCAAGTTTCGCGAAAGCGATGCGGAGGAAATCGGAACGGCGCATCTCGGGAAAAAGGTAATCTATGCCGTTACAGGAGAAGAAGAGGATATCGAATTCCCGGCCGGAAAAGAGCGTGTCGATATCGAGCGCGTCTGCGAAAAGGAAGTCTCCTGCCCGTTCCGGGGAAGCGGCTCCTTTCGCTCGCGCGATGAGCCGGCGGTCGGAATCGATGGCAGT
>CALQZH010000005.1:41429-43457 GCA_943349395.1 Parcubacteria group bacterium
GTGACGGCGGAATACCCCGCCGCCCGCAACGCGAACGCGGTACGACCGGCTCCGCAGCCTATGTCCAAGATGCGCGCGTCGTGCCCAGAACCGCACGCCTCGATCGCGGCGGACTCGGCGGGAATGAGATAATGTCCTTCGGCATACGTCTCGGCAGCGCGCCGGACGCTGAATGCCTCATATGGGGAAAAAATGCCATAGATATCGGAAAGCCATAGGCGACAATAGAGCGGAACGACGACGCACGCCTTGATGAGCCGCTTGATCCGGGAAAGAAGCCCCGGATACGGAGAGAGATTGCGCGCGACGTATTCCCGCGCGAACGGATCATCGGCATAGACGGCCTGGAAGCCGAGAGGGAGGTACGCGATACGGCACGAACGGGAAAGCCTCCCGAGACGCTCGGTAAGCAGCCGGCAGTCGCCGGAAGATGCCGGAACGAAAAGCGTCACGTCACGTCCGAAGGAAACGTAAGGCGGATAGGAGACGCTCCACGCGTCTTTCAGCCTGTCATTAAGGATTTCGACGACCCGCCATGCCATATCGATGCCCTGACGGAGCAAATCCGTTGTTTCCGGCCGGCCTATGAGCGGATAACGGGCCCGCGCCTCTCGGATGCGCGCGCAGTAGGCAGCGACATCCTCCGGCATTTCCCTGAGCCATTCCGGAACATACGCAAAATCGTTCAATGCGCGGAAAATATCCTCGGAAGAGGGATCTTTTTGGAAAGAGAGGTTGTAGAACGAGCGCATGAATCCGGAATGGAAGAGGCATGCGAGCTTGAGGAGATCGCGCGGCGCGCTCCGGGCACCCGTAAATGCTGCAGACTCGTCGATGCCATAGATGCATTCGAGCGACGCATACGGGAAATACGGCGCGCGCAAGAGAAATTCGGAAGAGGAAAAGACCCCGCGCACATCGATCCCGGAACCGAGGCGGGAAGCCGCGCGACGCACCGGAAGGATGTCGCCCGCGGCGACGATCACGAGATCGAGATCGGACAAAGAAGACCCGTCGGTTATGCCGCCGCGATACACGGAACGGACCGCGTCCTTCGGAGCATGCTCGAATAAGCAGGCGAGCGCGGAAGCGATATCAGGAAGCATGCCGGGCAAGGAAGGATGAGACTGCATCGGAACCGGCATCGACGATAAGCCGGGAAACGGGAACGCGATGCGCGAACCGGCGGACGAGAGATGCGTCGAGCAAGGGGACGTATCGGGAATCGGCAATGGCCAAAGCGGCGAAAGGGCTATGCTCGGGCATCTCCCCGGTACGCTCGTTGACAGCCTCGAATGCGACCGCCGCATCCCCCGCGAAAAGCGGCGTGCAGGAGAAACGATCGCCATGCCCGATCACGAATGCGGCAGCGCACGGATATGCGGCGGGCGGATCGGCACGATCTCCTTCGGGAAAGGGCAGGATATCGGATCCGTCGAAAAGGACGTAATTATGGGCGAGGATCCGCGCGGAGGGCTCTGCCGCGGATATGCGGGCCGCAAGCGTCGACTTGCCGCTTCCGGAAAGTCCGGCGAAGACGAGCGCGCGCCGGTCGGGCAACGCGACGGCCGACGCGGAAAGGATGCCGACTCCCCGCTCGCGCAAGCGCATGAAAAGGAGGTTCTGGATCAAGAGGCGCGTGACGACCCGGTAATAATGATCGGCAAGGCCTCGCCCGCGCGTGAGAATGCCATTGGCTATATGCCGCATGAAGCGCTTCTGGAAATCGGCGGAGACATGCCACGGATCCCCCGCGAAAGAGCATGTCGTGCGGAGCTCGCGATGCCGGAAGAAAAAAATGCCGTCTGAAGGGGAATAAGAGATATCCTCCCCGAAAATATCGCCCCTTGCGCCAGACCGATGCGGCAAGAAAGGAAGGGGGAATCCCGCCCTGAAACGGATATCGGCCTCGAATGAAGGTGTTGCGACAACGGACTCGAATCCGCGGAAATACCGCCCGAGAAAATCGAGAAACGGGACGGAGTCCGAAGAAACGCGGAACCCGACGCCATGCACGATGAATGATCT
>CALQZH010000006.1 GCA_943349395.1 Parcubacteria group bacterium
CCCGCGTCTAAACCGCCCGAGAAAATCGAGAAACGGGACGGAGTCCGAAGAAACGCGGAACCCGACGCCATGCACGATGAATGATCTGCCCTGCGTCATGATGCGATGACGAGATAAAGGGCGATCTCGCCGAACATCCTGTTGCCGCCGGGAAGGGTCGCGTGGAATCGCTTGCCGCCCCATGAGAACGGCGTGAGAAGCACGTTGCGATTGTATGATACGACGCACCGGAATTTCCTGCCCGTTTCGCGGCTGATGATCCCGAGAAACATCTCCATGAGGAATGGCGAGACGGGAGTGATATGCCCGAACGGCTTGGGATTCCGCTCGAACATAGAGGGTATGCCTGTAAGGAAGATCTTCAGGGCGGAATACGCATTCGCGACGTTCGGCGACGAAACGCACAATATCCCGCCCGGAACGACGCACGAAAGCGCATGCCGGAGGAAATGCAACGGATTTTCCAGGTGCTCGATGACTTCGGTGGCGACGACCGCGTCGAAAAGGCCCGGATGAAAATCGGCATTCAAATCGGCCCACACGAAAGAGATATGGGGGATATCCCCTGCCTTGAAAAACGAAGGGTCGATGTCCGCGCATACGATCTCATGGGGAGTGGCGGAGGCGGCGAGGAGTTCGGCGATGAGCGAAGCGGTATATCCCTCGCCGCATCCGAGCTCGAGGATGCGGCGAGGCGCGGAGGATCCGTCCATGCGGCGGGAAAGCGCATCGCATACGGCGCGGGCGGCCGAACGGTTGATATTCGGGGCATTATTGGTTCCTATGGCATGGCGCGGCATATCAGTTCTATATACCTCATATCCGGCCGAAAGAGAAATATTCTCTCGCGGCATCCGATGCGCCAGGGAGAGAATCCGCGAAGAGTCCTGCCCGATCGAGCATTGCGATCACGGCATCGTCCCGACCGATCGCCGTACGGATGGCATCCGGCAATCCGGACTCCGCGCCATATGCGAGAACATACCCCCTCCGCGAAAGATCCGCGAATGCGGGAGTGCCGGAAACGATCGCGGGGACCCGGGCGGAAAACGATTCGAGAAGGACGAGCGGCATGTCCATAGTATCCCGTTCCGATCGGGGAGGGAGGACGACGGCTCCCGCGCAGGACAGGGCGGCCGGAACGTCTATATTCCTCTCGAGAAGGACGTTCGGAAGGTTCCCGGCCATGATGCGCCGTTCGAGGCAGGAAAATGCGCGCGCCCCGCGCCGGCCGAAATCGCGGATCGCGAGCCTGAAACGGCAATCGGGCAATGCGCGGGCGGCATCGAGCACGGCATCCGCTCCAGCTCCGGAATCGGCGCTCGAAAGATACAGGACAGTTCGCGGATAGGATTCGTCGGATGCGGAAGGTGGCGGGGCCGCCCTGCGGAGCCCGGCGCTCCATACGAACGTCGCGATGCGATCGGACGGAATGCCGAGCGCCATGAGCCTGTCGCGCATGAACAAGGACCGTACTGAATACGAAACGCTCTTGCCGCCGAATACGGCGAAAAAGAGACGCTGGACGAATCCGGCATCCCGAAGGGAAAAAATGGCGACGCAGAGGGGAATCCGCGGGCACAGGAGCCTCGCGAGGGCCAAGGGCAAGATGAACGACCAGTCGAGGGAAAAGGCCGCGATGCCCCGGACATCGCGCCTGCGGATCTCGCGCGCGATGCGGACGGCATTCGAAATCCATAGGAGATATTTGAGAGGGCGCGAGGGAAACGATGAGATCCACGGGAGCACAGTGGCATGGGGCGACGCCGGAACGTCTCCGCCATACGAATGCTGGGTAAAGACGAGAAAACGGTCTCCCCTGCCGCCTGCGGCGGATACGGCAGCCCAGGCGCTCTTCTGGATGCCCTCGATGAACGGCTCGTGGATTTCGGGGGCGAAAACGGCAATGGTCATAAGGATGAGAATAGGTCCGCTTCCTGGCGCGAAACGGCCTCCGTGCCGCACGCGCGCACGACGACTTCCCGCGCGCGCGCCGCGTGCTCGCGAGCAACCGCCGGATTACGAAGGTAGGATACCATGTTCCCTGCCAATGCCGCGGCATCATGCGGATCATGGAAAAGGGCGGACTCCCGGAACACACCCGCGAAGGAAAGGGTGCGCGGAAGGCAAAGGCAGAGCCCGCATGCGGCGGCTTCGTACGCCGCGAGGCACTGGCCCTCCGAAACGGAACTGTTCGCATACAGGTATCGCCGGCTCAACTCCTCGGGCAAGCGGCTATGGGGAACGAAACGACGAAGCACGACCGACCGTTCGAGGCCGAGGGAACGGACGAGGGGTTCAAACGAAGGATCACGCACCTCGCCTATGACATGGAACGCGATGTCCGGAAAGGAACGCCTCACGATGGCGAAGGCCCGAAGGATAGTCGGGATATCCTTGTCAGGGGTGACATTCCCGAGGAATACGATCCCGTTGCGCGCATGCGATCCCCGCTCGCGGAAATGGACGGAGTCGACCGCAAGCGGGATGACGGCGATTTTCACGGGAGGAAGTCCGCGCGCGACGAGAAATTCCTTCTCCTCGGGAGTGACGACGCGCACGCGCTTTGACAGGCGGAAGACGATATCCTGCACGATCTGCTTCCACGGCGCCCTCCTCCGCACGGAATCATGGGTCATGAAAGCGGTACGGGGGCATATGAAAGGAGCGATCATCGACTGCCATACGAGCGTGCCGGCATACACGGCATCGTGCCGATGCGACCAGAAAAAAAGGAGATACCGGAAGGGATTCTCGTAGGTGAAGATTGGGAACCCGTCATACTGCGGATCATCCGCGATCCGGACCTCGGGACGGACGGCGTAGAGGATCGGATCGAATCCGGCACGGCGTGCCGAGCGAAGGGCGTGCAGATGGTAATTCTCAACAGGAGAAAGGGAAAAGAGCTGGGCATGATAGCCGACGGCTATCTCGATGAGCGTGCGAGGACGCTTCCGGGCGATGATGAGGACATAGGGCGCGAACGCCGGGAACCGGGAAAGTCCGAGATAGAGGCGGTACGCGAAGCGCCGCCATCCCCGCAAGGAATCTTTCCCCGCCTCGGCAAGGGACGAATAACGGATGGGGATACAATGGAGGATGTCGAAGCCGTTGCCGCGGAGGATGCGCATGGCGCGCCATGGGGAAAACGTATGGAATGAAAGGCCTTTTCGCCGGTTGCGGGCGTATCCGCGCGAGACGAAAGGATTAGAAGAGTTACGGATGTCGCAGAGTACGTAGCCGCCGGAACGGACGGCTGATCCGGCATGCTCGAGGAATGAGGCGATATCATACCGAGAACGGAGATTATGGAGCGTATTGCATGAAAGCACAGCATCGAAGCGGAGGGTGTTGCGGGGATCGGACAGCGAGCCGGCGAGAGATCCGAGAACGAGTTCCGTCTCGGAACCGGCTGCCGTCCTGGCAGCGGCGAGCATGTCAGGAGAATCGTCGACTCCCGTGAGATGCGCGCCGGGGACGGCCACGCGGAGCTTCGCGAGAATCGCGCCATTGCCGCAGCCGAGCTCGAGGAACGAGGGGGATGGCGGAAGATGGGAGGCATGCAGGAAATCAGCCGCGGCACGGCGAACCAGCTCTTCCAAGTCGGCCGCCCGCCCGTACGTATGGGAAATGCCGCGCCAAAAATCAGGTATGGGATCGCGATCGGGCATAGTGCCTATATAATCACGATTTCATGAAATAAGCGAATCGCCTGACGGCTCCGAAGCGGCGGAAGTAGCGATAATAGGCGAAGCGGAGCCATGAGCATTCCTTGCGCTCGGGAACTTCGATTACCCCCCACTTGCGCTTGAAGAATGCGACGCGGGCGAGATCCTCGTCGTGCATGCCATCGAATCCCAGGAGCCCGAGATTCGCATAACGATACGCGCGGGAACGGAAAAACGATAATGCAGCATCGAGCGCGGCGTAATTCGGGCATGCGGGCCGGAAACGCGCGTCGGTCGCGGACAGGGAGAGATACGCCGTCGCATGTCCCGGAAAATACGTATGGGCAGGATGGGGATCGAATAAGACGAACGAGCACGGGGTCTCCCCGGAATATGCGACGAAAAGATCGAGAGACCGGTCGGCGAGAAGCGTGTCGAATGCCGGATCGTAAGGTATCGATTCCGAGGCGAGAACGGATCGGAGCATTGCCCAGCATGCGGCAAGGACGGCATGCGGCCGATCGGAAAGATGAGAGACGCGGATGGAGGCATGGGCCGCACGACGGATTTCGGTCCGGCATGACAGCCGCGAACGCCAGGAAGCCTCATTCTCGGAAAAATCGATATACGCGTTCTTATAGGACAGTGCGGGCATAGGAAAATGTCACGGTGAAGTTCGCTGCCTGGGCGACGATGGAAGCGATCGCGGCTCCGTGCATCCCGTATGCGGGGACGAGCATGAAGCCGAGAATCACGTTCAGGATTCCCGCGCCGAGAGTCGCAATGAAATCGGCGGACTGCCTGTTCCGCGCGAACAGGAAATAATCGAGGAAACTGCCGGGAAATACGAAAACGAGCATCCAGACGAGCAGGCGGAAAACCCCCACGGAAGGCTCGTATCCGGGCCCGAAAAGGGCGGGGATGAGATATCCCGCGAAAAGGGAGAGTAGGACCGCGACAAGGACGCCGCCGGAAGAAAGGATGAGCATCATCCGGGAAAAGATGCGCCGGCGGAACGCGGGATCGCCCGAGCGCTCCGAAAGCGCCGGGAATATCGCGCTCGAGAGGAAGGCGGGTATCAGGGCGGCCGAAGCGACGATCCGGGCCGCGACGGCGTATCGGCCGACATCGGCCGCTTCCCCGAAGATGCCTATGATGATCTGGTCGGCCGAGAAGAAAAGGAAACTCGTAAGGCCGAAAAGGGCCATGGGGAAGCCGTTCTTGAGAAGCCAGGCCCCCTCATGCGAGGAAAAGGAGGCTGGACGGAAGGCGCCGCGCGCGAATGCGAAGCTCGCGCACAGGCTGACTGCGGCACCCGCGAGATACATGGCCGCAAGGGCTTCGGGAGAAGGATGGGAATAGAGGAAGAAATAGGCCCCGATGAGAACAGCTGCGCTCTCCATGACATTCGCGACGAACTCGTATTCCATCCTCTGCATGCCCCGGAGGATACTGGCGAAGAAATCGCGGATATGGCTCACGACGAGGAGAAGGACGACGAAGCCGAACAAGGGTCCGGAAAGACGGGAGAAAAGATAGCCGACGCACGCAAGGATTCCGAAAACGGTCGCCGAGGCAATTTTCATTGAACGGGCCGTCGAGAGGAGCGCCGGACGGACGGTACGCGTATGATATTCCCGAACCACCAACGTCCCGAGTCCTAGATCGGCGAAGATGAAAAAGGCGCCGGCAAAAGAAAGGCAATAGGAAAAAGATCCATATCCGGCAGGGCCCAAGATGCGCGCCGCGAGAACGGCGACGCCGAGCTTCAAGATGCGGGTGATGCCATAGCTCGCGGCAAGCCAGAACGCGTTCTTCATTACCGTCTGGCGGAAGGATACATTCGAAAAAAGAAATAGGAACATGACTATTCGGGAAGGCCGAGATCGAGCAGAATACCTTTTAGCGACGGGTACTGAGGCGACTTCTTCAGGTCCTCGGACCTCATGACCTCGCGCAGGATATTGCGGGCGGCATCGAACTGCCGGTCAAAATAATACACAAGCCCGAGCTTGAGCTTCGACTCCGTATCGCGAGGATCGAAAAGGAACGCTTGCTGGAAATACCTGATCGAGCGGGCGTAGTCCTCGGCGTCGCCGAAATACGAGCCGAGCATGGCCGCTTCGGGAGCGCTCTTGGGCTTCCTGCCGAGCGTCTCCGCCGCATCGATCTCGCGGGCCGCGCCAGCCGCATCCCCTATCTGAATCAAGAGCATGCCGTACTCGAAATGCGAATCACCAACTTGAAGATCGAGAGAGATAGCCCGACGTAATGCATCCGTCGCCCCCTGCTTATCGCCTTTCAAGTACAAGATCTTCGAAAGGATAGAAAGTGTCGTCTGTCGGCCAGGAGAAAGCTTCTCGGCGGCAATAAGCGCCTGCTCGGCCTCGAAAAGATACGACGCATCGATATCGCTCACGGTCGTCACGAATTCGGCGAATGCAATGAAAAAAGAATAGTCGAAAGGGTTGTTGCGGATTGCCGAGCGTAACTCGTCAGCCGCGCGAGCGATCGTTGTGCGCTCGTCGGGAAGCGCCACATTCTGCTGACGCAATTGTCCGAGAAGCGGCGCGAGATCCTTGCGAACGTAATCGATGTACGGCGTATGCACGGAAAGCGCCTCATCGAATGCCGCCTTTCCCTCGGGAATACGCCGCTGGATGAACTCGTTTAGCGCCGTCCACTCCGCATGGCTCGCCCGCCACACGGGATAATATGCGAAATAGGAAAGCGCGACGAAAGCAAGGCTACACGGAACGGCAAACGGAAGGCTTAGAGGATGTTCTGAACGGCTCGAGAGAATATCGGGCTCATCGGAAGAAGCGATATATGCCGCAACGATCGCGAGCATCACGTAGCTCGTCAGGGTATCGAATGCAAAGAAATTCTGGACGAGATAGGCGGCGAGCAAAGCCGAAAGCCACGGTTCGCGGCGAGACCGCCATGCGAGAAACCCAAACAGGAAAATATAAAGGGCGAAACCGACCACACCCGTTTCCGCGAGCGATTGTACGAAGGCATTATGAGGCTTGTCGAACCCGATCTCCCCGAAACCATACCGCAAAAGTCGCGGATCGTAATGCGTATTGAACCCCGCATGGAAATTCTCGGATCCCCAGCCGAAGATCGGCTTATCGGCGAAAGCTTTGAGACCGATCCGCCACGCCATGAGCCGCGGCGCGGCTTGAAATCCCTGAATAGATAGACGTGAGAAAACAGGTATGGCCTGCCACGCGGGATTCGCTCGCGTAACCCAGAAGAAGCATGAAAAAACGATGAGGCAGGCCCATGCGACAGCTATCGCCGCCCGCCCCCTACGCGCAGAAATTCCGCCTAAAGGAACCGGACGCACGGCATAAAAAAGGGATAGGACGACGAGCCCGGTAATGAATCCAAGGAGAGCGCCGCGGGTCTGCGTCATCAGCATCACGACCGTATCGAACAAGGCGATAACCGCGAAAAATGCGGCGAATCCCCTCTCCCTCCCCGCCCACGCCTGAAACGCATAGTGTCCCGCTATGAAGATATGGAACAGAAGATATGCGGCGAGGAATATCGGATTACCAACGGTTCCCGAAAACCGATCGCCAACTGCCTCGAAGAAAATCGAAGGGAAAATGAGCTGGAGCACGGGAAAAAAGGCCACGAGAAAGCTCGCGCCTGACGACCATGCGAGGTACGTCCTCCAAGCAGCCAAGCCTCGGATCATCCCGGAAAGCATGACGAAAAACGCCCCTATATGAAGGATGAGAAAAAGGCCTGTCATCCGCTCGGGAATGGACCAGAAACTGCGCGCGAAATCGATGCCCAGCGCAGATGATAAGAAGAGAACGGTAAAATAGGCGAGAAGTGCGAAACCGATGGCGCTCCGTCGCGGACGGAACTTGGGCTCGGCATAAGCGAGAACGGCATAGCACGCGGAAATAAGTGCGATCAAAATCTCGAAAAAAAGGGTTTTCGCGGTGATGAGAGGACTCATCAAATGATGCTGGAATACGAGCGGCGTGAATAATAAGGCATAAAGCCCGAATATCACGAAACGTCGCATGGAGAGGGAGAAAAGCATAGAGAGAGGGATTATATGGGCATAATCATACGGCAAAAGCCCCTGGCTCTCAAGACCAGGGGCTGTATTGCCTACGCTACACCACTATACCTAATTCCCAGGCTATTCGTAACTGACTGTTCCGATAAGCAAGGGGTAGGTAAGCGAGGGGTCCCACGTGATACCCGTACCCGTGCTCGTACCATCAGTCCACAAGAGTCCGCTTGAGGTATTGACAGTCACAGAGACCGAGTCCGCCGTGTTGGCGTTCTGGGTGAAGTTGACGGCATCGACCCTCAACTTAATACCCTTGGTCGTTCCGGCGCTGATAAGCGCGTTAGGAGCGAAGGTTACCGTGCAGGTATTACCCGCTATAGGCGTACAGGTCTGCGAGGTCGTCGCACTGCCCCAACCGCTGCCAGGGGTATCCGAGTCGATAAGTTCGACAGGGAAGGCCGTCGCTCCGCTCGTAACCGCCAAACCGGCGAACTTGAGAACGACAGTGCTCATCGTGAGCGAAAACTGGCTGCTCGCGCTGAAGTTGAGCATTGCGATCTCATCGCCGCTACCGCGAGTCCTGCCGGACACTGCGCCGAGTATGGTCGACGTAAGCGACGGCTTGGAGCGGTACACGATCTGCGCGGAGTTCGATCCGGACGGAGTTCCCGAGACAGTCGTTGCCTGGCTCGAGTCCTTGCCGAATGCGATCACGCTCGTCGTGGCGCTGATGCCGAACACGTGCGAGGATCCGGACTTCGCGCCGTTCGAGCTGAAGGACACGACATCGCCCTTCAGGGTAACGGTCTTCGCGGTGTTCTTCGGAATGATGAACGTCGATCCGGAACCGAGGCTGAACGCGATCGTCGAGCTCGCGCTCGAGCTACCCATGACGGGAGCATTGATCGTCGCAAGCAAGGTCGCGCCATCGTACAACGCGAGGTTGCTGAACGCGGTTCCGCCGCTCGTGTTGTTGGTGATCGTGTCGCGGAAGGTGATGTCCGTCACGCGGATATCTTCCGTGTTGTCGGCTTCGAGCCTCAGCTTGTAGAGGACGTTATCCGTCGACTCCATGACGAGGTACTTCGAAGACGTGTTAGACGAGTCGGTCGTGAGGGTCAGCGTGGATCCGGAAGAAATCGTCAGACTCTGTCCGTTCGCCACCGCGGGCCATGTAATCGCGCTATTCGACGTCTGTCCGTTCGCGCTACCAGTCGAGAGGTCGAAGACCGTCGAGTGGGTCGCCTGCGTCGTAGACGTCAGGATGTCCGCGTACAGATCAACCGTAACCGAACCGCCGGCCGGGACGATGATCGGGTTCGAGCCCGAGAACGACATGGCCAAATCGGTGTCGCCGACGATCGCCTGCGTGGTGCCGAACTGCGTTCCGCCGACCATTACCCGGAGGTTCTGGGCGTCGAAGAGGTCATTGGCCTCTTTCCTGAACGTGAGGGTCGATACCTTCTCTCCTTCTGCCGACGAGGCGTTCAAGATGAAGGATGCGACACGCACGCCGTTCGCACCCGCGACATTGGTCGAGGTTCCGAACGAGGGGTTCGTTGCAACCGTGAGCGGAGTCGTGGCAATTACGAGCGAATTACCGTTCGCAGTGCCGCCAACCGATGAAACAAACGAGATCTGGCCCTCCAAGTTCGCGCTGATAGGCGCTCCCAAGGACGCGCGCAGGCTCGTGATGTTCGCGGTGCTCAACAGGTCAACCTTCACGGACAGCACGCGAGTCGTGTTGGCCGGAACGATGTAGTTGATGTACGACGAGCTCGTGCCGAAGTCTATGTCACACGAAGTGGAAGCGATAGACCCCGTAACGTTCGCGCTGTCGCAACTCGACTGGCCCCAAGAGCCGGAAGGCGAGGAAACTGTAGTTCCCACGGAATTTCCGACATCGTCGATGACGGAGATGTTGCGAACGTCTCCGCTCACCGCGCCCGAGCTGTCACCGACGTTCAAGAGGGTAACGGGCAAGAAGCGAACCTTGACCGGCTCGCCTCCCGCATAGAGGCTGAACTTCGCAAGGGTGATATTCGACGCGCCGAGCGGAATATTCGCCGTCGGAGTCGACGTATCCTTGTTGACCGTCACGCGGCCCTGGTTGATCGTAACCGTGGTCGGCGTTCCGGACGTCGTCGCAGTCACGTTCGTGTTGTACTGCGTGTCGTAGAAAACCGCGTCATAGGGGCGGAGTATGTTCCACGCCATGGTGCGGTTCGGGCTTCCTGCTACATCAACGCGCACCTCGAAGGTGTTGTTACCGGTCGGGATGCGGACATCGGTAGTCGGAATGAAGACGACTTTGCCGTCCACACCGATCATCGAAGCCGTCGCGACGGCGACGCCATTGATGCTCAATTTCGCGTTCTTGAGGTCTGCCGTGTTCGCGGAACCGACAACGGTGAACTTAAGACTCTTCAAGAGAACTGCGCTGTTCGTCACGTTGACGGTCGCGGAGTGCGCGAGGAACGCGTTCGTTCCCGCATCGACGGTCGAACCGGACGAGGCGTAGGTGTAGGACACCGCGCCAAGAGACGGATTCGTGACCGTGGTAACGGTCAAGGTCGGGCCCGATACCGGCAAGCCGGTTACCGCGCCGTTTCCTGCGGTCGTCACCATGTCCAGCCTCCATCCGAGCGTGTTGCCCGCGGATGCGGACGAGCTCAAATCCATGCGGAGGGTAACGACGCGGCTCTGGCCGGCGTTAACCATCATGTTCAAGCCGTCGAACATCGCGATGCCGTTGTTCAGGGACGAGTACTGGGCGAATACGACGCCCGATTCATCAGCCAAGTATAAGTTGCTGATGTTGCTGTCGCTTACCACGCCCGTGCGGGAAAGCTTCAGGTTCGTGACCGTGACGCCGGCCATGTTCGATGCCGTGAAGGTGTACTTCGCGACGTCAATCTGTCCTGCGCCTGCGATCGCGCTGCCGGAGGGCTGCATGCCCGCCGCGCTAACCGAGACGCCTGCTCCCGGAACCGTGGTTCCCGGAACCGTCGGCATCGTCGGCATCGTCGGGTTCGGCATAGTGGTACCGTCCGCCATCATCGAGGCGTACTTCGCGCGCGAAATCGCGCCGAAAAAGCCTGATGCGGGTGAGACGCCTGCCGCCATCTGCCACTTCACAACTGCCGCCTTGGTCAAAGAACCAAAGTAGCCCGTCGGAGTCGCCGAGAGGAGGCCGCCGGCTACCAACGCGTTCTGGAGGCAGGTTACGTCTGCACCACGGCTACCCACTGTGAGGCTGCGGGTAAACGTGCACGACATGGTCTGCGCTCCCGACACTGCGGGGATCGCCAACGCCGCTCCCGAAAACACCGCAACGGTCGTTGCGGAAAGGGCGACGGAATAGATCTGTCTTACTGTTTTGCTCATTTGTATGTTTGGTTTATGCGACTGACGAATTGATTATCTTTCTATTCTTTCCAAAGATTATCCTCATAACCATCGACCTCACATTACCTGATTATGAAACAATCTCTAAACACAAAGTGAATTTTCAGGCCTAGTGCCTAAAAAGAAAAACCGGACATGGGTCCGGAGGCTGAAAGGCAGGGAAATCGATCCCTGCTAAGCAAACGATATGCCCGGTTCAGCCTCACCTGAACCTGTTCATACGTGGATTTTCGCTTTAGAGCATACCGCATAATGCATGCGGAAGTCAAGCGAAATTACAGGCCTGAACAGTATATATAACGAATGGACACCTATAAGTGTTTCACGATATATATAAACTATGCCCTACACACGCTCTTCGCGATTATTCATATATATAGCCCTTATTGCGCCCCTTATTATAGACCGATCGTTATTTTTCCCCTTCATAACGGGAAAAGCCCTATTTTTCAGGCTTTTCATAGAATTAGCATGTGTCGCGGCTATCGGGGCCATCGTCCGCGGAGAACTATCGCTGAAAATCCTACGAAAAACGGCTAAAAATCCAGTATTTATTAGTATTTTTGCGTTTTTAGGACTCACCGTCATAAGCTCCCTAACCGCCCAAAACCCCTCATTTGCCTTTTGGTCGAATTTCGAACGAGGTGAAGGCGCCTGGCAGATCCTTCATTACTGCCTATTATGCGCATTATTGCTCATTTTTTTTCGAACCGAACACGACTGGAAAAAGCTTATCGGATGGCAATCCATCATAAGCTGCCTCGTAGCCCTCTATGCGATAGGACAAGGACTAGCAAGTATCGTTTTAAAACAATATGGAGCGACTAAGGCCCAAATCATTACCAACTGGATCATAAACCCCTCGCCAGGAAGTCCTCCCTCGGGAAGCCTTGGAAATCCGTCGTATTTAGGCGGATACATGCTTTTCAGCGCCTTTTTGACGCTCTATCTCATACTAGAAACCCCTAAAGGAAAAGCACGAATCGCATGGATCCTAGCATTTGCCCTGCAAACGATCATGTTCTTCAACGCAGAAACGCGTGGATCGTTCGCGGCACTCGGCGCGGGAATCTTGATAATGCTGGTATTGTGGGCGTCTCGAACAAAGCGAGACCTGAAGCGCAACTTCGCCCTCGGCGGCGCGGCACTTCTCATAACGTGCAGTATCGGATACCTAATCCTAAACATAAAAGGGGATGCCCTGAAGAGCCTAGAGCCCCGATTTTGGACATGGGGATCGGCGATTGCGGGAGTAATCGAAAAACCGCTCATCGGCTGGGGAACGGAAAACTTTCCGGCAGTATTCGATAAATACTACAATCCCCACCACTACGGCATAGAATCGTGGTTCGACCGCGCGCATAACACGTTCCTCGAATATGCGACAAGCGGCGGAATCCCTCTCCTCCTAGCCTATATCGCCATCTTCGTCACCCTCTATATGCGCCTATGGAGACGCAAGAACGAGGGACTATGGCCGCTTGTGATGGCATTGCCCGCAATGTACCTCGTGAACGGGCTCGTCCTCTTCGAGATTCTCCCTCTCTATATAATACTCTTCTTCATGGTCGCGTTCCTCGTGTGCTACGCCGACGACTTCGAGATAGATCATGAAACGATGCGCCAAACCGAGTCGAAGCCATGGGCAGGGACCGTTATCGTGGTGATGATCGCGCTTCTCGCGATATCCTCCTACGCGACAATCTGGCTGCCGTTCAAGAAAAATACGCTCATGCTTACGGCGCTCCAAACGAACGGCAAGACGGATAACGACGCATTCAGGGAGAATTACGAGGCCATCTCCTTCGGCTCGCCCGTCGGAAACCAGGAAGCCGTGCAAAATCTCTACGCCTTTACCGTCGGATATTTCGAATTCCTAAAGAACAACGACCTCGTGAAACAGATTCCGAAAGATAAGATTAAGGTGATCATGGATAATAATAAGATGTGGCACAAAAAAACGGCTTACGATGCGGTCGGCCTGAAAACGGAATGCGGCTACATCACGGCCCTACTTGCAGCCGCGCAGGCAACCGGCGACACCTCGTACCTGAAAGAAGCGGAGGATCTCACGAAGAAAGCCACGGAAATCTCTCCCACCCGACTCGAATTCGTGCGTTTCGAAATGGCGATAGCAGTCCTCGAAAAAGACGCGAAAGCATACGGAGAGGCGCGGAAAAAAGGTATGGCCCTACGCCCCGATCTTCCCTGGGAGGCCTCGATCGATAAATTCGTGTATTGAAACAATACTTCCCTAAAGACGCCAGTAGGAGCTTAGGGCTATGACGCCTAAAAGCGAGACGAAAAGAAAGGCTCTCCGGAATGACAAGCGACCCTCATGAAGGGTGTCGCCCATGAAAAGGAGCGTGAGAAATGAGAGGTTAGCCGAAGAAAGCGGGCCGATCGGGAGCCAGGAGGCCACCCATATGAGCTCGCCCATGACGCAAGCGGCAGGAAACGCCAAACGCGCATCGCGCAAAGCGACTATGAGCGAACATAGGACGAGAAGGAGAGTAAAAAGCCACGAAACGAGGAATGATCCCGTGGCAACGGATACGAAAAACGAAAGAAGGGAACAATACGCGAGGCAATATGCCGTGGATTGCACCCAGAAATCCCGATGCGTAAGAGTGAGATTCTTCACGGAAACGACGATGGCGAACGCGGCGGAAATGACCGCGGCAAAGGCGACTTGGAAGAAAAGCGATTGAGGGTAGACGGCAAACGGAAGAGAGATGATGACGAAAAGAAGGGGAAGGAGAAGGGAGAAGTTGAAAATGGGCCGGCTATAGAGGATCGCGACGCATGCGACGTAGGCAATGGCCCACTGCCACAAATGCGCGCGTAAAAAAAGCAGGAGCAGGGAAAAGACGAGTACTCCCCTACACGCTGATATGAAGGGCTGATTCCTTGAAATTGAGCGTAACCTTCCCGCCATGCCGTATGTCTCCCCTGATCATCTTGTCCGCCAAGGCATCGAGTATCACGCGCTGTATGAGGCGCCGTATGGGCCGCGCGCCGTATTCGGCATCATACCCGTGCTCCACGATATAGTCCTTCACCGAAGGCCTTATGACGATCTCTATGCCCTTTGCCTTGAGCTTGTCGACGACTTCCTTGAGGCCGATATCGACGATTGTCTCGATCACGTCGCGCCGGAGCGGGTTGAATATCACGATCTCGTCTATGCGGTTCAGGAATTCCGGCTTGAAGCGGTCGCGCAAGGCGCCGCGAATGCGCTCGCGCAGGTTCTCTTCCTCGCGCTCGAGGCCCTTGTGCGCGCCCGCGCCGAAACCCAAATGTGACATTTCCTTCAGGTAGGCGCTCCCGACATTCGAGGTCATGATGATGATCGCGTTCCTGAAGCTCACGGTCTTCCCCTTGCCGTCGGTCAGGCGGCCATTGTCGAGAATCTGGAGAAGGATGTTCAAGGCTTCCGGGTGCGCCTTCTCAAGCTCGTCGAACAGGATCAAGCTGTACGGCCGGTGGCGCATGAGCTCGGTCAATTGGCCACCCTCTTCATGGCCCACATAGCCCGGAGGCGACCCTACGAGACGCGACACGGCATGGCGCTCCATGTATTCCGACATATCGATGCGCACGAGCGCCTTCTCGTCGTTGAACATGAACTCAGCCAAGGTTTTCGCAAGCTCGGTCTTCCCCACCCCGGTCGGCCCGAGGAATATGAAGGATCCGAGCGGCCGCTTCTCGTCCGAAAGGCCTGCGCGGGCACGCCGCAAAGCCGAGGAAACCGCCGCGATCCCCTCCTTCTGGCCGATGATCCGCTCGCCCAGGAATTCCTCTATGCGCGCGAGCTTATCCACCTCGGATTCGAGCATACGGTGCATAGGAATGCCCGTCCAACGGGACACGACGCCCGCAATATCCTCCTCATCGACCGCATCTTTCAAAAACGCGCCCTTCTTCGCGCCGAACAGCTTCTTCTCGAACGCGGCATATTCCTTTTCCGCCTCGGGCAGCTCACCGTATACGAGCTTCGCCACGTGCTCCAAGTCGCCATTCCGTTCCGCGACCTCTATCTCGCGGCGCATGTCGTCCACGCGCCTGCGCAAGGCGTGCAATTGGTCGAACGAAGCCTTCTCGGAACTCCAGGTCGAGGAAAGGTCATCGTTCTTCTTCTTCAAGGCCTTGAGCGCCGCGTCGACCTCCTTCAGGCGCGCCTTATTCTTGGTCTTTCCGCCCTCGGAGAGGAGCGCGGCACGCTCGATCTCAAGCCGGGTGATCCCGCGGCGGGCCGTGTCGATCTCCCCAGGCAGGCTCTCGCTCTCCAACCGGCGCACGGCGGACGCCTCATCGATCAGGTCAACCGCCTTATCGGGCAGGAATCGGTCGGTGATATAGCGCGCGGAAAGCTGGACGGCAGCGATGATCGCCTCGTCCTTTATGCGCAAGCCGTGATGCAACTCGTATTTTTCCTTCAATCCGCGCAGAATCGCCATGGCATTCTCCTGGCTCGGCTCCTCGACCACGATAGGCTGGAACCGGCGCTCGAGCGCGGCATCTTTCTCGATATGCTTCTGATATTCGCGAAGTGTCGTGGCTCCTATCGCATGTAGTTCGCCGCGCGCGAGAGCGGGCTTCAGCAAGTTCGAGGCATCGATTGCGCCCTCGGCAGACCCGGCGCCCACGATCATGTGGATCTCGTCTATGAAAAGGATCATGCGGCCCGCGGAATTCTGGATCTCACGCACGAAGGTCTTCAGCCTATCCTCGAATTCGCCGCGGAATTTCGTGCCGGCGATCAAAGAACCGAGGTCGAGCATGATGATTTCCTTGCCTTTCAGAGGCTCAGGGACGTCGCCTGAAACGATGCGCTGGGCGAGACCCTCGATGATCGCGGTCTTCCCCACGCCCGGCTCGCCGATCAGGACCGGATTATTCTTCGTGCGGCGGGAGAGAACCTGCATCAGGCGGCGCAATTCCTCGTCGCGGCCGATCACCGGGTCGAGCTTGCCGTCGCGTGCCCGCTCGGTCAAGTTCACCGCGTATTTCTCGAGAACCTGGAACTTCGTCTCGGGCGTCTCGTCGATCACGCGCGCGGAACCGCGTAACTGGGACAAGGCGCGGAGCAGGGTCTCGCGCTTCGCGCCGAACCTCTCAAGCGCGTCCTGCGCGCCGGACTTCGTGTCCATGAGGCCCAAAAGCAAATGCTCGCACGAAATGAATTCGTCGCGCTGGGCAAGGGCGATCTTTCCCGCGCGGTCCAGTACCTGCATGACCTCCTGCGAGAGATAGAGCTGGCTCGTGGGCGCCGAGGAAAAGATCTTCGGCATCTTCGCCAAGTCGCGCTCGACTTCCTCGATGAGCTTCTCGAGCGTCACGCCACCCTTCATGAGCATCGGCCGCACGAGCGACTGCTCGTCGGACAGGAGCGAGGAAAGGAGATGGAGTGCCTTGAATTCGCCGTGATTGTAGTGGGCCGCCAAGTCCTGCGCATTCTGCAGGGCTTCCTGGGCCTTTATGGTGAAACGATAGAAGGATTTCATTGCTGGTATTCTACCATATATGACGAATCGGGACAAGACTTTATTTCATCGTCCACGCCCCATTTTAATTGACAAATAACGTAATAAGACGCATTATCTCCATAGCAACCCCGTCACCCGAACCGAAAGGAAAGATCGTGAATCCAAGTTCGAAATTCGCGCTATGGACCCTCATTGCGAACCTGGCCCTCGCGAGCTGGTTCATGAGCAAGGCCTGGCTATTTATCGACCTGAAAGAGCAAGGAGTAGTAGTCGAAACGCTGGCTGGTGTGGGAAACCCGCTTAATTCAGCATTCTGGCAAAGCATGTACATCGTTTCGAATATCATGTGCCTCATCTGGATCCTGCACGGGAAACAGTCCCGCGATCCCAGGCATGTGCCGAAATTCGAGCTTGCCGTGAGCGGCATCACCTTCGGATCGCACCTGATAGACCTGCTCGTGCGATACGCACCGTAAAAAGGGGTCCGCGCGCATCCCGACATGCCATGCACACGACAGCCTCCGCCCCGCGGAGGCTGCTTTTATTTCCCGAATCGCTCTTCGAAAATCTCGAGGAAGGCATCGATGTCGGCCTCCGTGGTCTGCCTGCCGAGCGAGAAGCGGAGCGATGACGACGGCCTATCGCCCGAAAAGCCGAGCGCTTCGATGACATGCGAGGGCTGAGACGCGCGCGAGGAGCACGCGGTACCGGGCGAGACGGCAATACCCTGCATATCGAGCTCTATGCACAAGTCCTGCGCGGAGTGGCCAGGGAAATACATATTGAGATTGTTCGGCACGCGATCTTCAACCGAACCGTTCACCTCCGCATCCGGCACGATCGTCTCGATGCCGTCCCGCAAGAGATCGCGAAGCAGGGAAACGCGTTTCGATTCTTCGCCGCGAATTTCTTCGGTAATCTCGACCGCTTTCGCAAACCCGACGATCGCAGGCACGTTTTCCGTGCCAGAACGCATGCCATATTCCTGCCCACCGCCTGAAATCTGCGGATCCAAGAAATCGGGATCGCCGACATAGAGGCACCCGATACCCTTCGGGCCGTATATCTTATGCGCCGAGAGCGTGAGCATATCGACGCCGAGCTCTTTCACATCGCACTCGAGATACTGAAACGCCTGCACCGCATCGGTATAAAAAAGAGGATATACAGGGCTTTTTGCCTCTATCTTATAGTTTTTGATAATCTCCCCAATCTCCTTGATCGGCTGAACAGTTCCTATCTCGCTATTCGCATACTGCACGGAAACCATTACAACGGAGTCGTCCAGTTGGCTTTTCAACAGGCTCAAGTCGATTATCCCCAAGTTGTCCACAGAGATATCCACAACAATGATGCCGTATGACTCCTCAAAACTCTTACACGCGGCCCGGACGGATTCATGCTCTATTCCAGACACAAGAATACGCAGGGGGGCATTCGTCGTATGTTTCGGAACGCCCCGCAGTCCGAAGCGGGCTCGGTCGGCCTGATCGGCATCGGGCCGCCGCTTGGACGAGGGAGAAGAAATTTCCGCCGCCGGAGCGGAAATATTCTGGTTCCGAAATATACGATCGAATACCCCCCGCAAGGCCAAGTTATTCGCCTCCGTCGCCGACCCCGTGAAAACGATCTGCCGATAATCGGCGTTGAGCGCCTCCCCTATCGCCTTCCGCGCATGGAAAACCGCGCCCGAGGCCTCCTGGCCGAACGTATGTATCGCCGACGGGTTGCCGAACACGGACGAATAATACGGCCGCATAGCCTCTTCCACGCGCGAATCGAGCGGCGTTGCAGCCGCATAATCGAAATACAAACGATTCTTTTTCATAGGCTATACGCGAGCACCTCTATTCTATATACTGTGGCCATCTATGCAACCGGAAGGAACCGCGCAATTCAGGAGCTCGCTCGGCTTGATGCTCACCCCGCGCCAGGTAGTGGACGGCATCGTGAAATTCATGCGCGCGGACGACACGTACCGCTACAAGGTAATCATCGGCAGCGACTCGGAAAAGACGGCGGAAGATGAAGCGGATTTCGTGACCGCGGTCGCCTGCCACCGCGTGGGAAACGGCGGCATCTACTTCTGGCGCGCCACGAAAGGAGGCAACTGCCGCGTACTGCGGAACCGCATATGGCAGGAAGTGCTGATGTCGATCGACATCGCGAAGGAAATCGTGGAACTCATGAAAGATGCCGCGGCGCCGGTCTTCGACTTCGAGGTGCATATCGACGTAGGCGAAAAGGGCCCGACGCGCGAACTAATACAGGAACTGGTCGGCGTCGTGCGCGCGAACAACTTCGAAGCGCGTACAAAGCCCGACAGCTATGCGGCATCGAAGATCGCCGATAGGCACGTAAAGTAAGGCTCGCTACCACCCTCTCTTCTCATAATCCACTTCATTCGTCGTCGTTCGGTTATGCGCACATGCGCCTGCACTTCGCCCTAGATTGCTCCGAAGGGAAGGCGACGGGCTCACGCAAGGGACCGAATGAAAGAATTATAAAAAAATACTCCCCGGAACCGAAATTCCGGGAAGCGACATTCACTTCGCATTACTTTCGTAAACGCACGTCTTTCCGCACGCCGCCGGGCGAGAACACCCGGCAACCAGGTTCGAAAATCCTCTCATCACGAGCGGTAAACGCGTCAAGATGCCACCCCTCGTGGTTCCAGAGCTCGACGATACACTCATGACCGCCACCCAAACCATCCTCCACGCAAAAGAGATTCGAACGAGTCGTGAGAAGAGGAGAAGCAGCGTTATCCTGCGCATCATCTAAGAGATGCGCGATCATCAGGCAATCGGCATACGGCCGAGTGCCGAGCGCCTTGACGATCTCAACATTCGGCGAAGCGACCCCGAGGCAATACGGAAACAGCTCAACACTGTCTCGACACATGATCCGATGGTTCGGAAAAAGACGCCCGAAACGCTCGGAGATGTCGACGACATGGCACCGTGAGAACGAATCGTCTGAAAAACGACCCGAACCATAGATAGGAGGGATCTGGATCATCCCGACGTCCGAACAGGGTTTCATGAGCTGGGACGCCCCCGAAAGGGAGAACCGGTAATCGCACGCGAGCTGATGCATAGCATCATCAAGCGCGAGCTTTCCATCGGGACTGCCGGACCAACGCAAAAAATCGAGGCCGATTCTGCGCGTCTTAAGCGCCCCGCGGAGCGCAAGCAACAACTCGAGCTGCAACGCCCCGAACTTGCCGAGAATCTCATCGAAATCGGTATCAGTCAGGTCACCAAGCATGATTCACGAACCTTCTATTGTGTAGCGGCCTAAGCCTCATCAGGCACCATGCCCGACCCCGCCCTGCCGCAGAACTGAATATATAATACCATTATTTAATGTAATTTGTCAATAAATAAGGCGTATCCGATCACAAGCCTATAGATCAGGCATTCCTGAAATTATTAGCGTTTTAAGTGCGACCGCACCTAAAACGCTATAAATAAACCCTACCTCGTCATCGTTCCCCGCTTCTCGATAGTAAAAATATGCATAGTGTTCATAAGATTTTTCTCCCGAACAAAATCCATGAAGGCCCCGGGCAAGGGACCGCCGCCGATCCACACGCTTTTCTGCAATTGCTCGTATCCCAGCATCATAAGCTCGGCTCGCAAATAATCGCGTAATTTTCTCCGACTTTCAGGAACATCGAAAATAACGATCGTATTCTTCCGTTCCTGGGAAAGCGTACGTGCGCGGAAATAAGAATCTGCCCTATCTTCCGCGCCGCGTGCCAGATCACGCCCCTTTTTCGTAAGGCGCCATAGTCCCCATCCACCGCTCTCAACGAGCCCGTCCTTTTTCAGGCGAGACAACATGACACGAAAAGATCGCTCGTTCATAACCCTCTTTTCGCGATTCTTGAGACGCTTGACCAATAAGCTATGCAGGACGCGTGCGCCAGCGGCGCCATTCGCGACACTTAATAAAGTAAGGGCTATGGTTACGGCTATTTTTTCTTTTGTTACAAGCTCCATAAAAAGATATGTTCTTTAATTATAGCATTTCAGGTGCGACCGCACCTGAAATGCTATAATCAAGAAACTGAAAAATAACGCGTAGATGATAACGCGCAAAGCCGTAGATAAGTTTCGGACGCAATGATATGCTGATACGACCCAAATGAAAGACAAGATCGTTTTCGACGTCGAGACCAAGAATTCCTTCGAGGATGTGGGCGGCAGGGACAACCTGGAAAAGCTCGACGTCTCGGTCGTCTGCGTCTATTCCTATAACCACGACACCTACGCGAGCTATCGCGAGGGCGAGTGGGAAAAGCTCGCGCCCGTGCTCCAGAACGCCGGGCTCGTGATCGGCTTCGCCATCACCCGCTTCGACCTGCCAGTACTGAAAAAATATTTCCCCTTCAACGTGATGGCGCTCCCCCGCCTCGACCTTTTGGACGAGATCGAGCTCGCGTACGGCGCGCGCATATCGCTCGACGTGCTCGCGAAAACGAACCTCGGCACGCAGAAGACGAGCCACGGCCTCCAGGCCATCGAGTTCTACAAGCAGGGCGACTGGGACAGACTGATCGAATACTGCACGCACGACGTGCGCATCACGAAGCAATTATACGACCTTATTAGGAAGCAAGGCTTCATCAACATACCGAAGCGGTACACGAACGAGCTCATCAAAGTACCGCTTAATTTGAAGGAAATTGAAATACCCGCGACATTATTTTAAAAAAAGATGCCCGCACCGGAGAGGTGCGAGCAAGGTGGAAAAATGAGCTGAGACCGGAAAGCACTTCCGATCAGGCAGGAATGGCAGAAGCCTTCTGCCGGGCGGTCAGGCACAGCTCCGGACGGTCGGCCGCCCGCGAGGATGCGAAAAAGACGTGCAAGTCTTTCTGCAACAGCAGAGCGAGAACCTCGAAACACGGGGCGTTGTACCGCGCGCCATTTTCGATGTAGAGAGGAAATTCTCCCAGATCGGTCCACGCGAACTCATCTGCCGTCCCGCAACCGGGAGCGATTCCGAAAACGACGATGAAATCGCGAGGCTCGAAGCCGAGAGCCTCGAACAATGCCTGCGCCGGAAGCCGCTCCGTCAAATGGTCGTGGACAAAGAACGAGAGCGACGAAAGACCGATCAATCCCGTCGGACGGAGCAAGAGGCATGGTTCGGAGGCGGCAACGAACCGCGCGAAGTCATCCTCGGAAATCCGTCTCGTAACGCCCGATGAGTCAGGCAAGCCGTCATCGGAATCGACAGGAGTAAGGCCGTTCGGAAACATCCGCTGCCAGATCATCCCGCGCGACCGAACGATCGTGAGGACCAAACTGACCGCCGCGCAACCCAACACCAACCAGCGAAAAGGAGTCATATCCGCGTGTCCCTTGTGATCATGGCGATGCGAGAATGCATCGCGACCGTGTGCCAAGAACCCGAAACAACATCAGGTTCGCCACGTATATAATAGTTTAAAAATTTGAATTTGTCAACTGAATATAAAAGCCCCGGAGAGAATTTCCCTCCGGGGATTCGTAAACGCGTTCCGATCGCACGCCCGCCTACCATCCTGACGTGCGCTTTTGTACAACAGCCTCAAAAGCGGCTCCGGATGACCCCGTAAACTGCGGGACATAGCCGAACGCCAGCTGGGCAAAGCCATGACGCACCTTCGGCAACTGATCCGCCGCAGCGCACGTCCCCTCCATCTTGATCGCCGCGAGCTTTTCAGCGACCGTGAGCGCTTCGCCCAGGCACGCCTTGAACGTTACGACCGATGACCGGATGAACGCTGCCATAGGGCCCGGTCCGGGACCGCGCCAATCGCGCAATTCATCGGTCATCTCGACCCTAACCTCGTTCCGAGCCATGCCGACAAGCCAAGGAAGAGTGAAATAGCGAATCTTGCCTGTGTTGCGCATATCACCCTGGAACTCGGGAACGGATAGACGCACATCGGAATCCTCCTGGCAATCGACATGCAGAAACTGGAACGGATTCCACATCTCGCTCGTAGCGTAATTCGGATTGCTGAAGTAAAGATCAGCCCCCCAACGCTGAGGCCGTCCGGCATCACCACCGCTAAATCGGCTGAAGATACCCAGAAAAGCAAGCTTGGTGTGACATACCTCGCTGTCGGAGCCTAAGTCATTCATGTCGAGCTTGAGCTGGGCACTGGAGCCGATCGCCCACCACGGCAGGCAGAACGAGTCCACCATCACGGCCATATGCCTTAATCCGCGGGTGCCGCGCGATCCAGGCACGCCATCTTGAATGGCCTCGCGCGCAACATGCAAGACATCATTACGACTCTTCACTGACATTCTGATCACCATCGCACAATCCTCCCGCCTGCCTCGCAATCGCGGCCCCTATAGCCGTCACGCTCCGGAACAATCCGAAACATGTGCGATCACTCCGCACGCCAATAATGGAAAGGTACTCTATATATATTATATCATAAATAATATGATATTGTCAATATATACGCATGAATAAAAACGCCTCGCATGCACTAGGTACAAGCAAGGCGTTCGATGATCGAAACCGAAAGCGTCGTCTCAACTCATGGCGACGAGGCGCTGAGGAAGTGCGGTAAAGCCGTACTTCGGCTCATCGATCTCGTCCCGGAACGCCAGCGGCGCTTCGTAGACATGGATCGTCTTGCCGAGGATCAACGCGAGCCGATCGAAAGGCCCGGTATTGAACCCTCCCTTTCCGATGCGAAGCGGCACAGTGCCGAGCTGAGCATAGAAATCAACTTCCATATCCGGCCCGTCAACGCTTCCGAAGACCGGCAGAAAGTCTGTAACTTCCATACCGAGAAGCTGGAAGATGAGCTGGCAATAGATCCGGTCGACCTTATGATCGTTGATCCAGAAGAATCCCTGCCCGACAGCGAACTGTTGATGTGCATAGAGATTGATTTCCCGCGCACTGCGGAAACGCTCCACATTAGGATCGAAGAACGCATCCTCCATAACGTCGGGGATCTTCTTCTTGACGAGCGGGACGACGATCCCGAACCAGAGCAGACCGATGATGCAAGCGATGCCGACGCACGCAAGAACGCCGTACATGAGGATATTCAGAATCAGGGACATGGGGAAACTCCTTTGGGAAAGAGAGGCGCAAGAGCGCCGAAACGTAGGTTTTCAACTATCTGACAACGTCTATAATATAGCACTTAAATAGTAATTTGTCAATATACCGAAAAATATCATTGATGAGGCGCGTTCAGGTGATATACTGTACGCATGGCAAAGAGACGGGACGACGAGGAAGACGATGAGCTCGAGGAGCGGCCGCGCAAGAAAAAGAAAGGCAAGGAGAGGGCGCGCCTTTTGGACCACGTCCGGCACGAGATCAAGCGGAGCGTGATCGCCGTGGCGCTCTTCGGCGTGACGATCGTCCTCATGCTCGCCCTGTTCGACAAGGCAGGGCCGGCCGGCCACTACCTCTACCTCGGCCTCACGAAATCATTCGGCTGGGGCTACTACCTGCTCCCCGCGACCACGCTCATACTGGGCGTCGTCTTCATATCCCACCACGAGCTCGAACTCTTGATCCTCCCACTCCTGGGCGGTGCAACGTTCATACTCGCCACATTGGGCGGACTCGACGTAATATTCCCGGAAAAAGCCGGGTTCGTAGGCAAGGCTATTGGCATGATCGAAACGCCCTTCGGCTACCAAGCTTCGCTCGTGATCCTGGGCGGACTTATGATCGCCTCGCTCATCGTGACATTGGATATCCCGCTCCGCATCGCCCCACGCGAGAAGAAAGACGACAAGAAGAAGCTCGAAGGCGCGGCAGAGAACGGTAAGGACGTCGATGCGGCGGTGACGAAGGCGGAAACGGACACCAAGGCGGCCGCAGCCGAAGAAAAGGCGAAAGGTAAGAAGGGCGATGTAGACCCGGTCGTCGCCGAGCAGGCGGAACTGCCGAAGATGAACAAGAAGCCCGCGGTATTCGTGGACTACGTGCCGCCGCCCATGTCGCTCCTCCGATCGTCGATCGAACGGCCCACCGCCGGCGACCTGCGCGCGAACGCGAACATCATCAAGCGCACCATGGAAAGCTTCGGCATATCGGTCGAGATGGGCGAGATAAACATCGGCCCGAAATTCACCCGCTACACCCTGAAGCCCGCCGAGGGCGTGCGCCTGAACAAGCTCACGGCCCTGGGCCAGGACTTGGCGCTCGCCTTGGCCGCGCACCCCATCCGCATCGAAGCCCCGATCCCCGGAAAATCTCTCGTGGGCATCGAGGTGCCGAATAAGACTGCCGCGATGGTACGCCTCGGAAGTCTGCTCGCCTACCCCGAGTTCGCCGAATCTCCACCGCTCTCCGTGATACTCGGCCGCGACGTGACCGGCGAACCGATATCCGTGAACATCGCGAAAATGCCGCACATGCTCGTGGCCGGCGCGACCGGTTCCGGAAAGTCCGTGACGATCCACACCTTCATCACCTCACTCCTCTTCAAAAACTCCCCGCAGACGCTCCAGTTCATCATGATCGACCCGAAGAAGGTCGAGCTCTCCGTATACAACGGCATCCCCCACCTCGCCGCGCCCGTCGTGACCGAGGGCAAGAAGGCCGTCGGCGTGTTCCGCTGGGCGACGCAGGAAATGGAACGGCGGTATGAGACGCTCTTGAAGGCCGGCTGCCGGGACATAACGGGATACAACGCGAAGAAGAAGGATGAGCAGATGTCCTACATAGTGATCGTGGTCGACGAGCTCGCGGACCTCATGGTCGCGTACGGCAAGGACATAGAGACCGCGATCGTGCGCATCGCGCAGATGGCACGCGCGACGGGCATGCACCTCATGCTCGCGACCCAGCGACCGTCGGTCGAGGTTATCACCGGCCTCATCAAGGCGAATATCCCCTGCCGCCTCGCGCTCCAGGTCGCGAGCCAGATCGACTCGCGCACCATACTCGACTCCGCGGGCGCAGAAAAGCTCTTAGGCGGCGGCGACATGCTGATCGTCTCCTCGGAATTCTCGAAGCCGAAGCGTCTCCAGGGCGCCTTCATCACCGAGGCCGAGGTGCACGCGGTCGTGGACTTCATAAAGGAAAACAACCAACCGAAGATCGTCGACGCGGGCCCCGTGCCCACGAACCTGGACGGCCAGCCGCTTCCCACGACACAAGACCTCGCGGTGACGCCCCCGGGCATATCGTTCGACGAATTCTCCGGAAGCGGCGATGATGATGACCTCTACGACGAGGCGATCGACGTGGTACGCGAGGCGCAGAAGGCGTCGGCATCCCTCCTCCAGCGGCGGCTCAAGGTCGGCTACGCGCGCGCGGCGCGGCTCCTCGACCTCATGGAAGAGAAGGGCATCATCGGCGCGGGAGATGGCGCGAAGGCGCGCGAGGTATTCCTCGAGAAGACGGCCGACGAATTGTCCGCGTCAGACTTCCAATGAATCTAGAACCTGCCCCGCTTTGACTTCAGCCATGCGAGCCCTATACTGGAACCGATGGAAACCGCTTCTCTCAAGGACCTGCTCCGCGAGCATATCGAGCTCAAGGGCCTCACGCCCAAGAAAATCGCCGACCTTGCCGGCATCCCCGAACGCTACGTCGACATGCTCCTTGAAGGAGACACGGCGAAGCTCCCTCCCGCCCCGTATGTGCACGGATATATCGCGAAGCTTTCGGGAATCCTGAATTTTGACAAGGAGACGATGTGGCGCTTATATCAGAAGGAGTCGCTCCTTCGGCGCTCGGGAGACCGCGACCGCCTGCCCAATAACCGCTTCGCGGCGCGCAAGGTGACGCGGACATTCGCGATCGGCGGCGTGGTCGCGGTACTCGCGCTCGCGTGGTTCGGCTACGCCGCATACGACGCGTTCACCCCGCCCTCTCTCGCGATCACGGTGCCGGGAAGCGAGAGTAGTACGGTGGCCCAACCCACGATCCTCCTCCAGGGGAAGACGGACCCGGCATACACGGTGACCGTGAACGGCAGCGAGCTCTATGTGGCCGCGGACGGCACGTTCCAAAAGGAGCTCCGCCTGCAGGAAGGCGTGAACACCGTCGAATTCGCGGCGAAGAAGTTCATGGGACACGAAACGAAAGTTATCCGCCACATCGTATACGTGCCGAGCGTACAAGACGTCGCGCCGGAAGCGGAGAGCGTAAAACCGACACCTAAGAAAAATGGCCAAAGCACCAGCACCGCAGAATAAGGAAAAAGGAACGGAACTGCACGACCTCTTGGTGTCGCTCCAGGACAAGTTCGGAGAAGGGTCCGTGATGACCCTGGGCGACGCCCGCAAGGTGAATATCGAGACGATCCATACCGGCTCGTTCTCGCTTGACCGCGCGCTCGGGGTGAACGGCCTGCCCAAAGGCCGCATCGTGGAAGTATATGGCCCGGAATCGAGCGGCAAGACGACCTTGGCGCTGAACGTGGTCGCCCAATCGCAGAAGGTAGGTGGAAAGTGCGCGTTCATCGACGCGGAGCACGCGCTCGACCCCGACTATGCGCAGAAGATCGGCGTGAAGATCAAGGACCTTATCATCTCCCAGCCCGACAATGGCGAGGAGGCGCTGAACATATTAGAAGCGCTCGTACGCTCGGGAATCATCGACGTAGTGGTGGTCGACTCGGTCGCGGCGCTGACCCCCAAGGCGGAAATCGAGGGAGAAATGGGTCAGCAGTTCATGGGGCTCCAGGCACGCATGATGGCACAGGCCTTGAGGAAGCTCACCGCGATCACCGCGAAGAGCGATACGCTGGTCATTTTCATAAACCAGATACGCATGCAGATCGGCATGATGTTCGGCAATCCCGAAACGACGCCCGGCGGCCGCGCCCTGAAATTCGCCGCATCCGTGCGGCTCGACGTCCGACGCATCGCGCAGGTGAAGAAGGGCGACGAGGTGGTCGGCAGCCGCGTACGGGTGAAAGTGGTAAAAAACAAGGTAGCGGCGCCCTTCAAGCTCGCGGAATTCGACATCATGTACGGCGACGGCATCTCATACGAGGGCGACGTGCTGAACGTCGCGATAACCGAAGGCATCGTCACGAAAGCGGGCTCGACCTACTCGCACGCGGGAACGAAGCTCGGCGTCGGGTTCGACAACGCGCGGCTCGCGCTCAAGGAGGATCAGAAAATGCTGAAAGAGCTGGAAAAGAAAATCCGAGAAAAAACCCCGTAAGGGGCTTTTTTCTGTCTCGAACGGTCGTGCTAGTTCGTCGTGTAATCGTACGGGAGGAACGCCGGAACCTCCGGTTCGGCATACGTGGCATCCTCACCCAAAAGGGTGTCGTAGGCCGATGCGCCATACGGGTCGGTAGCGGCGGGATCCGCGTAATACCCCGTCGTATTTGCGGCCATGTCGAGCTTCGTCTCAACGAGAGCGAGACGGCTGTCCAAGATCGCGAGCCCCATCTCGACGTTCTCGACGCGGCTTCCCACATAGACCACGAGCACGAGGAGGACGAGGAGCGGCACACCGACGATGTAATACAGTCTTTCTTTCATATGCATGAATCATACCACGCATCGCGCGCGGTCAATATGGGAAGTTATCCACAGAAAAACGAATGAAGTAAAAAAAAACGCGCCCGGAAGAAGCCGGGCGCTGGAAAATCATTCGTCGACATCCTCCCACGGGATTATGCCTTCGAGCATCATCTGCCGCTCGCGCGTCGCGATGAGCCTATCCTTGATATCGATGAGCTTTTGTTGGTCCCTGATGACCCCCTCCTGAATACCCACGGCCTTCATCATGAGCCAGAGAGTAATCGACTCGAGGCTGAACCGGGAACGGAAGACCGATAGGAGGAAAGCCGAAAGGATCATCCCCGCCGATCCCCAGGCGACCCACAGGCTTCCTGCCAATCCGCATACGAACGCCCACATGGCACGCATCCTTTCCTGAAGAGTACGGAGGATTCTAGTAGCAATAATGCCATATTTTAAATACTTATGTCAAGTAAATGAGGGTTATCCACACGCTAAAAAACCGCACGGCGTCACAAAATGGTAGGATTATTATATGAATACATCCCTCATCGAAAAGAATATTGCCGGATTCCTCGCCACGGCGATCGTTATGATGACCTGCATGATCCCCGGCCCGCGCGCGCATGCAGGCCTGCCGACAGGAGAAGAAATCAAGGCTGAAATAGAAGCTCTGAAAAAACTCTTCGAAAAGGATCTGGAAATTTTAAAAGAAGCCGGCGGCACCGCACGCTCGCACGGGGAATACACAAGCAACCTCGTGAAGAGCACTGTGGCTGATAACCCGACGCTCAATGCACCTGCAGAAATAAGCGCCCTGGAAGATACCGCTAAAAAACTGAAAGATATGGCCACCGCGATAGACAAACGGGTAGGAAAAGGAAATGAAGCGATAGAACAGGTAAAAAAGACGCTGATGGAAGTCACTAACTGGGAGGTAAAAAATAAGGCGATAGAGAACGCGGAAAAGGAAGCGATAAGGTTACTCAACGAACTCAACAAGGCTAGACTCCTACCCGATGGAAGCCCCGAAGAAAAGCGATATAAATTCAATGAGCTTATAAGGATAGCAGAGCTTAGAGTCGAAGCGGAAAGAGCCCTACAAGGAGCGAAAGATGCAGCCAAAGACCAACTCAAGGTAGTACGCGACGAAGCAAAAAAGGTACGGGATCTCCCTCAGACATGGAGAGATATCGTGAACACCATAAGAGGAACTATTAATACAATACAATTGGCTCTAACGAGACAACTCAAAGCCCTCCTCGATGCGAAAAATGCATTCTTCGCGCGGCAAAATACCACTATGGCGGCACGAATGTTATTACAAATGAAGGAGATGAGCGCACGAACGGCCGCGCAGGCAGCCGAACAGACACGGCGGGCGCTTTTAATAGCGCGCACGCAAGCGCGGATACTGGCGGACATGACACGAATATACCGAGAACAGATATCGGCCGCGATCGCAGCGGGATATACATGGCTAAAAGGAACAGGAGTAGCCCTCATCCCGAAATCAGTAGCCCGTATAGCTGCGGGGTCCGCGCAATTAGCCGGAGCAATAGTCGCGGGACTCGCCATCGGATGCGAAAGTCTCTATGGCGACTACGCAAAAGCAACGGTCAATATAGAAATAGAATGCGGAGCGGAGCGGATATGCGCGGGCATGACGAGAACCGCGCAAATGGCGGGAATGCCAGCTCCTAAATGCGATGGGAGGACGCTCGCAGAAATAACAGCCGACCTACTCGCGAAGAAAAGGGATGGGGAAGCCGCAATAAACAGCTTCAACCTCGCATGCGCCTCGACCGGACTCGTAGACAAGCTCGAAATGGCGACGTTGAGGTGCGATTAATGATCGCCTCGGAAACCGTATAGATTCTTAAATAGCATCGCGACGAGGATCGGCCCCGTGCCTCCGGGCGTCAGCGTATGAAAGCGCAATCTCGCCTCATCCGCCTTGAGCGCATCCTGATCTGCATCCGGCGGAACGCCGAAATCTATCAATGCCGCGCCGTCCGGAAGCGTTGCGGGATCGACAACGCCGGTCTTACCGACCCCTGAAATGACGAGATCCGCACGCGACATGATCGCCTGAGGATCTTCAGTATCTATATCGACGACTTCATATAAAATCCCTTCATTTCGAAGCCAAGCCCCAATCGGCCCCCCTACCAGGAACCCCTGACCCACGAGAACGATGGTCTTGAAATCCCTTATCACGCACCCCTGATCCGCGAGGATCGCGCGCACCGTTCCCACGGCCGGCGACTCGAAGGGCGCCATGCCCGTGAGATTGTCGATATCCTTCTTCGGATCGATGAATGAAATGAGGATATCGCGATCGAACCCGGATGGAAGCGGAAGTTGGAGCACGATGCCGGAAACGAATATGTCGCGCGAAAGCTCACGCAGGATATTTTCCGCATCAGCCCGAGAGGCATCAGCCGCGAGCTCATGCAAACGGAAAGAAATGCCGAGTCGCTCGGCGACCGCACGCTTCCGCGCCACGAACGCACGCGACGCATCGGTACCGCCGATCATCACCACAGCGAGCGATCCCGCAGGCTTCGGACGCGCCGCAAGGTCGACTATGATCCGCTCCGCTATCCCCCCGCCGTCGATCGCAGCCATCTATTCGTAGAGCGGAAACTTCTTCATCATCGCCTCGACCTCTTTCTTCACGCTCGCCGGCTTTTCCTTCAAGACGAGCACGCGCTCGAAGAACCCGGCGATCGCGGCCATGTCGCGCTCCTTCATGCCGCGCGTCGTGACCGCGGGAGTGCCAACGCGGACGCCTGACGGATAAAACGGCGACGCGTCGCCAGGGATAGCATTGCGGTTCGCCGTAATACCCGCAGCCTCGAGCAAAGTCTCGGCTTCCATGCCCCCGAGCGGGATCGGCGAGCAATCGATGACCATGAGATGGATGTCCGTGCCATCAGTCACGAGCCTGAACCCGCGCTTGATGAGAGCGACGGCAAGCGCCTTCGCGTTCAGAAGGACCTGCTTCTGATACTTCTTGAAATCGGGACGGAGCGCCTCGAATCCCATGCGCGCGATCGCGGCCGTGACATGGTTGTGCGGCCCGCCCTGCAAGCCGGGGAACACGACGCGGTCGATGCGGTCGGCGAAATCCTTCCGGCAAGCGATGAACGCGCCGCGCGGCCCGCGAAGTGTCTTGTGCGTCGTCGAGGTCACGACGTCCGCGTGCGGGAAGGGCGACGGGTGGAGTCCCGCGGCGACGAGCCCGGCGATATGCGAGATATCGGCGACATGGTGCGCGCCCGCCTTCTTCGCCGCGTGCCCGAACTTCGCGAAGTCGAGCGCGCGCGGATAGCTCGTGACGCCCGACACGATCACCTTCGCCTGGTGCTGTATCGCCATGCGCTCGATCTCGATATAATCGAGCAAGCCGTCGGACCCGAGCCCGTACTGCACGGAATGGAACAGGCGGCCCGGCATGGCAACCCGGTGGCCGTGCGAAAGGTGCCCGCCCGCGGCGAGCCCCATGCCGAGCAAGGTCTCCCCCGGCTGCATGAGCGCGAGATACGCCGCGAGATTGGCGCCGGACCCGGAATACGGCTGGACGTTCACGTGCCAGTCGGCACCGAGACGGAAAACCTTCTTGATACGCTCCGCGGCCAAAGTCTCGATCGTGTCATACAGGGCATTGCCCGGGTAATACCGCTTGCCGGGATACCCCTCGGAATACTTATTGATGAGGGGCGAGCCGAGAAGAGCCATGATCTCCTTCGAAGCATAGTTCTCCGAAGGGATGAGGTTTATCGTCCCCCGCTGGCGCGCGAGCTCCGAAACGGCCGCTTTTTCGAGGACGGGATCCTTCATATGGGAATAAGTATATACCCCAATGGGCCGGAAAAATCCACGGCATCGTGATATCGTAAAGGAATGAAAGCGCGCCCGATCATGATACGGACCGCGATCGTCGTGATCGCATGGCTCGCCGTCTTCGACGCGTCGATCGTCGCGAAGCGCGAGATCGCGCGCCGCATGCCGCGCGCGGAAAAGCCTAGGCCCTCGTTCGTGTTCGTAAAGCCGAACGCCGAAGAGATCGCCTCGATGGATGCAGGACGGATTCCCAAAGGACATGTCATGATCCCGCTCATAAAAGATACGTCCGTATTTTCCTGCCCTGAAACGAAATGCGCGATCTTAGGAACGCTCCTCGCGGGAAACGAGATCCAGGTGGACATGAACGCGACCGGAAACTGGATAACGGTGCCATGGAAGGGCCGGCCGGGAATGCCGGACACGACAGGATACGTTTCGGCAGAGGAGCTGTCACGCAACCTGCAAGAGCCCCCGCCGCCGCCCAAGGCGGCGTTCGAGCCGGACGCCACGACATCCGCGAACGCAGAGCCTGCGGACCCCGTAGCCATAGATCCGCAGACTATCGTGGGTATCGTATGCCAATTCGACAAGGACGAAGGCGGAGCCCAGGACAGGCGCATGACGCGCGGATCGGGGGTGATCGCGACGAACGACGGGTACGTGATCACCGCGCGAAGCGTGGTCGATCTCAATTATCTGAATGAGGGGTTGGAAAACTACGAGCTCACAGGCTGCCTCGTGGGCCAGCTTCCCGCATCGGAACCGCTTCCGAGCGCGGAAGCGATACGGAAGATAAACGCCTTCGTACGCATCCCATACCTTGCGTACACCGCAGACCTCGCCTTCGTTCCGCCTCCGGGCGACATGAGCGAGTACGAAAAAGCATGGCTCGACTTCGCGGTGCTGAAAATCAAGGGCATGAACCCCGACGCACGTTGGTTCGGCGGCCCCACGGCGCTCCCCGACGAATTTCCCGCGGCACCGCTCCTCATATCTGAATTACCGAAAGTAGGCGACAGCACGATGAAC
>CALQZH010000007.1 GCA_943349395.1 Parcubacteria group bacterium
ATGCGTATATATGTTCTTCACATAACCCCATACTTCGCCCGGCAGTCCGATGCCCGTCGTCTCGTTCAGCCCGAATTTCAGGAGGTAGTCGTAAAATGGGCCGTTACCGATCCTCGTTTCCATGAATGCCGCGCCGGTATTGAGCGATTCCTCGATGACGTTCGTCATGGTCACGAGCCCGTGCGCCTTCAGGTCCCAGTTTCTCACGACCTTGCCGTCCTTGAACGTGAGCTTGCCGGTGTCGTAGTAGGTCGTTTCCGGCGTTATCGCCCCCGTGTCGATGCCTATCGCGGCCGTGAGCACCTTGAAGACCGATCCCGGCTCGTAGCGCGCCTGCACGGCAGGATTCGTGAATGCCGACACCGGATATTTCGAGTACGCGTTTGGATCGAAGTCCGGCGCGCTCGCCATGGCGAGCACCTTGCCGGTCATCGGATCAGTCACTATTATGCTCCCGCCTGCCGCTCCCTTGTCCTTCACGAGGGCTTTCAGCGCCGATTCGGCCTGCTCTTGGATCGCTATGTCCAAGGTAAGCGCGATATCCCTCCCCTGCTCCGGGTCTTCCATGGCCCCGTCCCTGATCGAGCCCGGCGCGCCTGCCAATTCGGCGTCGAATTGCTTCTCGATGCCGTATCGTCCCTTCACTTCGTCATCCTGTTCCGAGGGGCCCACGAATCCTATGACTTGGCTTGCCGTCATGCCGCGCGGATACGCCCGGCGTTCCTGCTCGTCGATGTGGACGCCCGCGATATTCGTTTCCGTGATCTTCGTCACTTGGTCGTCCGTCGGATCCTTCAGGATCACCCGATACGCCCCTTTTTTCGCGAGAAGCGCACGGAGCACATCGCTTTCCATGCCGATGATCGGGCTCAGATTCTCGACGAAGGCCTCTTTGTCCTTTATTTCGTCCGTCGCGGCTATGACGACCCGATAGGGCTTGTTTTCCGTTATGGGGATCGGCTTTCCTTTCTTATCCGTCATGAATACGATGCCCCGGTGCGGCTCGAAGAATCCGGCGAGGCGGTATTGCGATTCCGCCCTCGCGGAATAGAATTCCCCGTGCAGTATCTGCAGGCTGTAGAGTCGGATGCCTAGCGTCGCGTATGCCCCGATGATGCAGAGGAAGATGAAGTACAGCCGGAGCGGTTTCATTTATGAGGGGAGGTATCCCGGCGAGGATACTTTCACGAATCCGTATTCCTCGACGAACGCCTTCATATTGTCCCGGTCGAGCGCCTGATACCATTTGTTTTTCAGATCGACGTTCTTTTCGTGCATGTCTTCGAATGATTTCTTTTCCGTCGTGATGGAGCGGGTCACGCCGACTATCCTGTCGTATGCGACGACATTTGCCGCGGCGAGCGCGATCATGCAGCATACTCCCAGTAGGAGGACCGGGTTCACGCGCGCTTCTCTCGATTTTTTCGGACGGATGATGGTCATATAAGATCTTTCAGCTTTTAGGGATGGCTATCGGCGAGGGGTTCATGGCGATCGCTCGGAGCTTTGCGGAGCGGGATCGGGGATTCGCACGCACCTCGTCCTCGCCCGCGATGATCGGCTTCTTGGTCAGCACTTCTGCTCTCTTCGCTTGCGCCAGCTCGCGGAACGCATGCTTCACGATCCGGTCTTCCAGAGAGTGGAAGGAGATCATCGCCACGCGCCCCCCGGGCACCATGATCTCCGGAATCGCCTTGATTATCTGCTTCACGTTCTCGAGCTCCTCGTTCGCGAAGATGCGCAGGGCCATGAAGGTGCGCGTGGCGGGGTGGATGCGACTGTATCCGCCGCGGGGGCGCGGGACTGCCCGTTCCACGATATCTGCGAGCTCGCCCGTCGTCTCGACCGGCTTCGCGCGGCCGCGTTCCTTGATCGCGCGCGCGATGCGTCCCGCATACCGCTCTTCGCCGTATGCCCGGATTATTTTCGCGAGATCGTCTTCCTCGATGTCTTTCAAGAGATCGGCGACCGGTTCCTGCGTGTCGTTATACGTCATCATGAGCGGCTCGTCTTCCTGGAACGAGAAGCCCCGTCCCGAATGCATGAGCTCGTCGGACGATATCCCAAGGTCCAAGAGGAGCGCGTCAGCGGGCGGGAAGCCCGCAAGTCGGGCGATTTCGGGAATGTCTTTGAAGTTGCCCATGGCGCAGGTTACTCGGCGATCGAGGTCGTATGCCGCGCTGCATCCGCGCACGGCGTGCTCGTTCCAGTCTATGGCGAGGAGTCGGCCCGATTGCCCGATACGCGCGAGAATTCCCGCGGCGTGTCCGCCGCCGCCGTAGGTCCCGTCGATGGCCGCATCACCTTCCTTCAGATCGAGCGCTGCTATGGTCTCCGCGAAGAGCACAGGAACGTGCACCGTTCCCGATGCCGTTCCTGTTGCGTTGTGGTGTACGACCTGTTCGATGTTCATTTTTTTCAGATGCCGAGTTCCGAGAGCTTTTCGGCGATATCATCCGAGTCCGATTCGGTTTTCTCCTTGTATGCTTTCCATACATCCTCGTTCCACAGCTCGATGCGATTGTAGAGGCCGGCAATGACTGTCTGTTTCGCGATGCCGGCATAGGTTCGCAGATAGTCGGGCAAGAGAATGCGCCCCTGCGTATCAAGATCGACTTCCATCGCTCCCGCGAGCATGAGGCGGGAAAAGGCCCGGGAATTAGCCTGGGCCAAGGGGAGCGCGACGAGCTTCTTCGCGAGCTCTTCCCAGTCTAGGGCGGCGAAGAGGAATAGGCACCGGTCGAGGCCGCGCGTGACGATCGCGCGTTCGCCCAAGGTTGCGCGGAATTTCACCGGGATCGCCAAGCGCCCCTTCTCGTCCGTCGCGTGCTGATATTCTCCGATAAACATGGGTATTTTTAAAAGTTATCCCCTGATCCGTGGCTTATCCCCATAGTTATCCACTTTCCCCCACGCCTGTACTTTTTAATACTATACCTCCCCACTCTGCGGTCAATGTGGAGAACTTTTGCTCGGACCCCGTTTCCTCCCCTCAGCCTCTTGCGTTCGCACCGCTCGGGATGCATACGGTTCGCCTTCAGGGGCTTTGTATGGAGGAAACGGGATCCTCTTGGGGAGGGATAAGGAGTGAGAATGAAAAAGCCGCCGACTCCTTGGTAGGTGTCGGCGGCTGCGTTCTTCGCGTTGCTGGCTGAAAGATTTACGGCTTGGCCTGCCAGATGCAGGTCCTGTCGCTTACCTTCGTTATTTGCCATGTAACACATTCGCCATCTCTCACGCGGAAGGCGATTTCGTACATACCTCCCCTGCTCATCGCGCCTGCTGTTTTAGTCACGATTTCGGCAGATGCGACGGTGCAGATCTGATTCCCTGCCTGGAAGTACAGGTTTTCTTCGTTTGCGGCGATGAACGCGCCCACGAACCTGTCTTGCGATACTCGTATCGAGACCATGGTTTCTCCTATGAATGGAATGCGCTCGGGCGCTTCCTGGAGTGGGGTTATTACTTCTGCTTACTTTCCCAGGACAATGGCGCAAGGTGTCCGAGCTGTTCCAAGAGCGCGGGCGTGGATGCCGTATCGAACGCCGATACGAATTCGAAACGAATCATCATCGTGCCCGGCTCTTCCGGCTTCGGGACTTGCGCCGTAAAATCGGCAAGTGTCCGGTGATACTGGCTGAAATCGCCGTAGAGCGCCCTGTACATCACCCGTATGTTCTGCGCGGTGATCGTGTCATCGGTCGCGTCTTTCGCGATTCCCGTTACGAGGTAGAACCTCCCGCTTTTCGAGTGCCGGTAGATTCCGAGCGGAAGCGTCGGAATGAGGCCCGTGTCGGCCATGCTTTGTCTCCTGTGTTGGTGGTGATGTGCTGAACCGGCATTATAATGTCACAATTTATATATTCAGGCAAATTTAGCATTCTAGGTGCGGTCGCACCGGAAATGCTAATATTTCTCAATAAACTTCGTTATGGATATTATTCGGATCGAACCAGCGACTCTTTTATACGGTGTGGGCATTACTGGGATCGAACCAGTGACCCTTGTTTTGTGCGCATTGCTGGAATCGGACCAGCGACCTTTCCGATGTGAACGGAACGCTCTACCACTGAGCTAAATGCGCCGATTGCAATTTATGGTAAACAAAAACAGCCTTTTTGGAAAGGCTGTTTTTGTTTCTCTTCGGTCGCCGGATTACTGCAATTCGGCAACGGCTCCCGCGGCCTCGAGCTTTTTCTTCAGCTCTTCCGCCTCGTCCTTCTTCATTCCTTCCTTCACCGCCTTCGGCGCGCCGTCGGCGATCGCCTTCGCTTCCTGTAGGCCGATTGCCAAGGCCTCCTTGATCACCTTAATGACCTGGATCTTCTGCGCGCCCGCGTCCTTCAAGAGCACGTTCCACGCGCTCTTCTCGTCCGCGGCGCCCGCGTCAGCTCCGGCTCCCGCGCCGACAACGGCTACCGGCATGGCTGCCGAGATGCCGAACTTCTCTTCCATCGCCTTCACGAGCTCCGAGAGCTCGAGGGCGTTGAGTCCCGCGATCTTCTCCAATACGTCGTTGAATTTATCCATGTATGTAGTGTTAGTTTGTAGACCTTTATTGCGTCTGCTTCGCGCGTTTTCCGAGCGCGATCATCACCTTCTTCACCGGCATGGTCAGCATGAACGCGATCTGCGTCAGGAGCATCTCGCGCGACGGGAGCTTGGCTATGACCGCGAATTCCGCAGCCGTTATCTCCTTCTTGGTCGCGATCTCCACGCCGCCCAGGATCTTCAGATCTTTCCGCTCCTTCGCGAATTCCTTCACGAGGGCTTGGATCTTTCCCGCTACCTCGAAGATCTCCTGTGGCATCGAGAGTATGCCCGCTTGGCGTTCGAACTTCGTTGCGGGGTCGAAATCGATCCCCTTGTTCTTCAGGGCGATGCGCAGGAGGCGCTTCTTCACGACGGTGAAGGATCCCCCGAGCTCGCGCATCAGGATGCGGAGCTTGCGCATGCTTCCCGTGGGAACGCCCGTGAAGTCGGCGAAGATGAGGTTCTTGCTTCCGCCGATGAGCTCCTCGCTCATCGCTACCGCCTGTTTCTTTTCTTCTCGTGTAAGCATTTTTTTCTTGAGTAGTCTCGCTGTGAAAGCGAAACGCGACCTTTATGGGGCCGCGGACATGGGAGATGAGGCCTTATAACACCTCTTTTCCTCGGCGAGATATTTAAGCTCGCTGTCTGCGGAACGTGCATATATACTATGTTTTATGGCATTTTTTGTCAAATCATATAAATGTAAACAATTTTATACAATTGTATATTTTTGTAAATATTCATATACAGTCGGCATGAATCGGCATAAAAAGATCCCCTGCCGGCAGTACAGTCAGGGGGTCAACGCTTCTTCGGGAAGAATCGCTTCAGACTTCTCGATTCGCTTCTCAAGAGCTCGAGCATCGTTTTTTCGACGACGATCATTGCGGGAAACGCCATCTGGCGTCCGCGGAACGTGAGACGGCATTCCGTTTCGATGGATGCGAATGACGCGGGATCGAGGACCAGCTCCTCGGCATAATCCCGTATCTCCTCGTTGATCGCGGCGAGACAGCGTGCCGTATCGTTCGCGAGATTTCTCAGGGCCGTTATGCCTCCCGCGACGATATCCGCAGGTTTGTTCCAGCGCAAGCGATTCACCGTTCCTTCATCCCGCAGCGACATGAGCCTCAAGATGCGAGCATCGATGATGACAAGCGTCATCGTTTCGCTCGCGAGGAATCCTTCCAGCTTCTCATCTGTCGTCGCCCGTTTCGCGAGCCGGCGCACGTTCGTTGCCGGCCGCGCGTGGCCGTTCTTTCTGCCTTCCCGTATCCCTACCGCATTCCGGTAGCGCCATAGCGCGTATAGGCACGTTGTGGGATTCGGAAAGATCTCTGCCGCGTCGAGATGGCTCTCTAGCTGTTCCGTGAAGATGAACGGGCTCTCCGGCGTTCCGGCCGCCTTCACTTCAACCGATACGTCCATTTCCGCATGGACGATGTCGCAGGGCACATTGATGTGGTCGAGGTTGATAATGCCCCCCAAGAGACGTTGCGTGAGCTCGGTATAAAACTCAGCCACGCCTTCGCGGATATCTCCGTGCATGGCCAGTTCCTTTCGTGTTGGTGGTGAGAAGGTCCTATGAACTAAATATCATCTGCGTGGGCTATCCGCAATCTTCACAAGAGGCGCGATGCATGGCATGATAGGGTCGGCCCCTTTTCACCCTATTTTCCGGAGACGAATCATGCCGAAAGCAAAACCAGTTCCCTTGGAGCTTCGTTTCGACGAAGCTCGGGCGGAACAGGCGTTCCGTCTCTTGAGCAAGCTGTGGCGCGAGCGCAATAAGCCGGGCACTCCCGGCGAGCGGCAATTCGGCGGCATTGTCTTGCCGCAGGATATCTACCCGCGGCCGGATGACCGCGTAGTGCATGCGATCTGGCTCTACATCGCCGCGATATTCATGCGCGGCGGCGTGGTGAGCGAAGATCCTTTCGCTCCCCTCTACCGCATTTTCACCCGGTTTCCATGGATGTTCGATCCTGCCCAGTTCGGCTCGGATGCCGATTCTCCCAAGGCGGAGAACGACGTCCTCGTCGTTTTCGAAGCCATCGAGATGCATAATTACAAGAAGGATCAGTATGCACGGGCGTGGGTCCATAATATGCGTCTCTTGGCAGACCATTGGCGGGGGAATCCGCTCCTGATCTTCTACGGCGTTAAGGATTTCGAACAGGCGTTCGCGCGGATCGACGGAAATCGTAAGACCGCGGTTCGCCGCGGCGACGGGATTCTCGGCATGCGGCGGAAGATCTTTTCGCTTCTCACGATATGGCTGCAGGAGAAGCATCTCATCAAGCTCTTTCCCTGCCCCATCCCCGTTGATTTCCATGCGATGCGCCTCTTATGGGCGCTCGACATCCTCGAGGTCGTCTCTGCTCCTGCATTCGTTCCCAAGCCTGAGAAGCTCGGGCAGGACATCATCTCGCAGTACGAGGTGGTGCGCGTTACCGAAAAATTCGTGGACATCATCACGAAGTGGTCCCAAATCTTCATCCATAGGATCGGACTTTCCCATGTCGACGTGAATCCCGCCCTCTGGTGCCTGTCTCGCGATATGTGCGCAGGGCATTTCCAGAACGGATCGGACGGCAGGGGCGCGGCGTATCGCACGCCGGAACTTCTCGAGTCTGGTGCTTTGCATTGGCCTGTGAACTATCACGATCGGTGTGTGTTATGCCCCTTGGAGAGTATGTGCAGCCACGCCATCCCGAACACGCCGCAATATCTTTACGGACTTCTCATGCGCATGGAGCGCGTGCGGTACCCTCAGAAGCGGCCTGTTTTCCCAGGCCTTGAGTCTTTCGTTCCGCTTCGGCGGCACAAGTCAGGCATGCTTCGCGAGGCGGGACAATTCGAAGGCAAGAAAACCTTGCCTAAGAAAACAAAGAAGCCAAGGGATACGGATCGCGATTTGTTCCCGGATCAAGAATGAAAAGCTCGACGGGGTGCGCATGACGCGCATCCCGTTTTCTTATGCCTTACCCTTCCGCCATTCTTCGATGTCCTTGTGGTTTCCCGAGAGGAGTACGCCGGGCACGTCCCATGTCTCTTTTTTGTTCGGGGCGAACGATTCGGGTCGGGTGTATGCGGGATACGACCCCTTCACGCTTTCGAGCGACTCGCGCTTGCCTAAGACGCCCGGGACGAAGCGGCTTATCGCCTCGATCGCGACCATGGCCGGCAGTTCCCCGCCTGCGAGCACGAAGTCGCCGAGCGAGAGCTCCTCATCGGCGATATGCTCCGCTACGCGCTCGTCTACCCCTTCGTACCTGCCGCATATGAATACGATCGCCTTGTGTCCTGCGAGGCGTTCGGCGGATTCCCCGTCGAGCTTTTTGCCGCGCGTCGAGAGCAGGATGACGTGCGCCTTGCGATCCTTCTTCTTGATCGCTTTCACCACCTCCCAGATCGGGCCGACTTTCATGACCATTCCGGGGCCTCCGCCATACGGGATATCGTCTGTTTTCCGGTGCTTGTCGTCCGCATAGGCGCGGAGGTCGTGCGCCTCGATCGAGATCTTCTTATTCGTTTGCGCCCGCTTCAGTATCGAATTCTCGAAATACGAATTACCCGCGAACATTTCCGGAAAGATCGTGAGTATGTGGAATTTGATCATATGTTCTGGTGCGGGGATGAATCAAAAAGCCATAGGCGATGATCGCGCTATGGCTTTTTGATGAGCCCTTTCTTAAAAGCTTTCCGCTTCGGTCTCTGCCTCGCCCCCGTGGACCGGCGCCTGTTCGGACGCCATGCCGCGGGTCGATCCTTCGGGCTCCTCGATCTTCAGGTTCACGCGGGCATTGTTCTTGATGCCCACGATCCGGAGGAGGGAGCGGATTGACTTCGCGGTCGCACCCTGGCGGCCGACGACGTGCCCCATATCCTTCTGGTTCACCTTCAGCGAGAGAAGCACTCCCATCTCGTCGATCTTCCTGACCACCTGGACATCGTCCGGGTTGTCGACGATCGACTTGACGAGATATTCGAGGAATTCCTGGTCTGCGAATCGTTCCATGTCAGTGCTTATCGTATAATATGCGACCTTTCCGTCATCGTAGGGTTTTTCCTACGCCGCGGTCAATACGCCCGCCTTTTTCAAGAGGACGCCTACCGTTGCGGTCGGTGCGGCTCCCATGCCGATCCAGTGGTTTATCCTGGCCGCGTTGAATTGCGATTTCTTCGTGTGGGGGTTGTACCAGCCGAGGTCCTCGAGCTGGCGGCCGTCGAGTTTCTGGCGCTTCTCGCCCACGATCAGGCGGTACATCGCCTGGTGCTTCTTCCCGATCCGTTGGAGTTTGATGGCTAACATTGTGCTATCGAGTATGCCCCATATCGCCGATTTTTTCAAGTGCCGCCTTTGCCGCCTCGGTTTCGGCGTCCTGCTTCGAGTAGCCGGTCCCTTCGGCGATGAATTCATTCTCGAAATACACGGCTACCTTGAAGAGCTTCTTGTGCTCGGGGCCGTCTTCCTTCATGACGCGGTAGGTGGGGGTTAGCTTGCGCTTCGCCTGCGTCGCTTCCTGCAAGGCGCTCTTAGGGTCGCGGTACGCGCCGCTCTTCATGATCTCGTGCAGGCCGTTCATCACGACCGCGTTTATCACCTTCCGGCATTCCGCGTATCCGCTGTCCAGGTAGATTGCGCCTAAGACCGCCTCGATCGCGTTCGCCACGATCACGTCCCGTGCCCGGCCCGTGTCCCGTGCCTCGCCGCGCGAGAGGAGGACAGCGGCGCCTATGCCTGCATCCGTTCCTGCCTTGGCCATGAACTGATAGTTTACGAGCGCGGCACGGAGCGCGGTCAGCTTGCCTTCGTCTTCGTCGGGGAACCGGGCATAGAGCTCTTCGGTGACGACGAGCTCGAGCACCGCGTCGCCCAGGAATTCGAGGCGTTCGTTGTGCGGCACGCCCCACGAGGGGTTCTCGTTCAGATACGAGCGATGCGTCAAGGCCTCCTTCAACAGAGCCTTGTCCTTGAACGAGTAGCCTATCGTCGTTTCGAGCGTTGTAAGATTCATATGATTTCCTGTTCCGTTCCGCACCAGGGGCAGTGCCAGATCTTCTTCTGTGTCGGCGCGTCCCCTATCGTCCACCACTTGCGGCATTTCGCGCAGGCGAAGTGCGCGATGGTTTCCGCGGAGCGCTTATTCCGCGGCGGCTTCTTCGGCTGGCTTTTCGGGTTCTGCCTTTCCGGCATTGCTTGCCTCGAGCTCTTTGAAAACGGTGCCGAGTACGCCGTTGATGAATTTTCCGGAATTCGGGCCGCCATAATTCTTCACGATCTCGATCGCCTCGTTGATGGCGACCTTCGGGGGGACCTCCTCCGGGTTCGCGTAGAGGAGCTCGTAGAGCCCGATACGGAGCGCGTTGCGGTCGATAATCGCGATGCGTTCCAGGGGCCATTCGGGCGCGGCCTTCACGATGATGCCGTCAATGGTTTCCAGGTGCTCTTTCACGCCGTCCGCGATCTTGCGCGCGAATTCCGGCTCGTCGATGCCGGGGCCGAATTCCGCGAGGTTACGCTCGATGATCGTGTCCAGGCTCTCTTTCTTGCCGAAAAAGTCCCACTCGTAGAGGGATTGGAGGACGATGGACCGCGCAAGGTGCCGGGTTGCCATGAGGTACTCTAACTCTTAGCGGCTTTGGTGCGTGCCTTCTTCCTGTATGCGCCGCATTGTGCGCAGGTCTTGTGCGGCATGACGGGCCCCTTGCATTTCGGGCATGCGGTCATATTCGTCTTTTTCATGGCCAAGTGAGACCGCCTGCGGCCTACTTTTCCCTTGCTGTGATGTTTTACCGGTACGCCACCCATAATAGAGAGTTTTTAGCTTTTAACTTCGTTAGCTTTCAGCTTAATGAATTTGCGGATAAAGGTCAAACGGTGGATATCGCACGGGCCCCATTTCTTCAGCGCTTTGATGTGCGATGCGGTTCCATACCCCTTATTCGCCTCCCATCCGTATCCCGGATGCTTTTTCGCCTGTTTTGCCATATAGGCATCCCGGGCGACTTTTGCCATGATCGATGCGAGCGTGATTGCCGGCACCTTCTCATCTCCCTTCACGATCATTTCCTGCGCTACGCCCTTGTCGAGACGGATGCCATAATCGAGAAGTATCGTGCCCGGGTTCGCTCTGCCTGTGCGTCGTATGAGTCGCGCATGGGCCGCCCGGGCCGCCCGATTCGCGGCTTGCGTTATATTGATCCTGTCAATCGTCTTCGGCGCGCATTTCGCCACTTCGTATCGTATTTCCGGATGTCTCCTGATCCACGCATGCCATGCCGTACGTTGCATTTCTGTCAGTTTCTTTGAGTCCCGGAGAGGGAGGCCGGACGCGGCGAGGTCTACCGATGCCGGGAGGGCGACCGCGGCGACGAAAACCGGCCCCGCGAGCGGTCCGCGGCCGACTTCGTCAATTCCGATCGTCATGATAGATTGGATTGTGTCATGCCCCTGAAGTTTGTCCATCTCCATACGCACAGCCATTATTCCCTTCTGGACGGCCTCGCGACGCCCAAGGCGCTTGTGGCCCGCGCGAAGGAGCTCGGCATGGAGGCGTTAGCCTTAACCGACCACGGCAATCTCTACGGCGCGATCGAATTCTACAAGGCCGCGAAGGCGGCCGGCATCAAGCCAATCCTCGGCGTCGAGGCGTATGTCGCCCAGCGTACCCGGTTCGACAAGGCGTCCGGGGCGGACGATCGCAGCTTCCACCTCACGCTCCTCGTCGAGAATCTCACGGGCTGGAAAAATCTGATCAAGCTCATCAGCCGCGCGAACCTCGAGGGTTTCTATTACAAGCCGCGCGTGGATCACGAGTTGCTCCGCGAGCATCATGAGGGACTTATCGCGCTTTCGGGTTGCTATTCGGGCGAACTGATCCGCACCATACTCCGCAAGGGCATGCCCGAGGCCGAGGGGGTCATTCGTACGTATCAAAGCATCTTCGGCGCGCAGAATTATTTCATAGAGGTTTCCCACCATCCGCATTTCTCGCCTAAGGATCACGCGATCGTGCGCCCGGCGCTCATCGCGCTCGCCGCGAAATTCCAGATCCCGATGGTCGCGACGCAGGACATTCATTACTTGAAGAAAGCAGACGCGCCGTATCACGACATTCTCCTCGCGGTCGGCACGGGCAACAAGCTTTCCGACGAGAAGCGGATGACCTTGAAGGCCGACGATTTCTCGATGCGGAGCGAGGAGGAGATGATCGCGTCCTTCCCCGACCTGCCTCAGGCGGTCGAGAATGCGGCGACGGTTGCCGCGCGATGCTCGGTCGAGCTCACGCTCGGCAAGAATATCCTCCCTGCTTTTCCCTTGCCCGAGGGCGAGACGGCCAATTCGTACGTGCGGCGGCTCGTCATGGAGCGCTTCGCCGGACGGTATCCTGACGATTCGCAGGCCGCGCATGAGCGCGTGGAGTACGAGCTTTCGGTCATCGACTGGACCGGTTTTGCCGGCTATTTCCTCATCGTGCAGGATTTCATCAACTGGGCGAAGGATCGCGGCATCGTCGTCGGCCCCGGCCGCGGATCGGCTGCGGGCAGTATCGTCGCCTATATCCTCGGCATCACGAATGTCGATCCACTCCCCTTCAACCTCCTCTTTGAGCGGTTTCTGAACCCCGACCGCATACAGATGCCGGATATCGACGTGGATATCGCCGACGCCCGCCGGAGCGAGGTGCTCGGCTATCTGAAGGAGAAGTATGGCGACGATCGCGTTGCGAACATCATCACCTTCGGGACCATGGCCGCGCGCGCCGCGGTGCGTGACGTGGGCCGTGCCCTCGGCGCCGATTACGCCTTGTGCGACAAGCTCGCGAAGTTGATCCCTTTCAAGGTCGGGCAGGAGCTCGCGACGGCGCTCGAGACGACCGATGAGCTACGTTCGTTCATCGCGTCCGACCCCATGGCGAAGAAGATCATCGACGGGGCCATGCATTTGGAGGGCGTCGCGCGCCACGCCTCGGTGCACGCGTGCGGCACGGTGATCACCCCGGGGCCGCTCATGGATTATTTGCCCCTCCAATATGCGCCGCAGGATCCGACCGCGATCGTGACGCAGTTCGAGATGCATGCCGTCGAGGATCTCGGGATCCTGAAGATGGATATTCTGGGGTTGAAGAACCTCACGATCCTCGAAGAGACGATCCGGCTCATCCGTGAGTGCGGCAAGGGCGAGGTCGACGCGAATGACCTGCCGCAGGGCGACAAGAAGACGTACGCCATGCTCCAGGAGGGAGATACCACTGGCGTATTTCAGTTCGAGTCTGCCGGCATGCGGCGTTATATGAAGATGCTGAAGCCTACCCAGCTCGAGGACTTGGTTGCGCTCGTCGCCGCCTACCGGCCCGGGCCTATGGAACTTATCCCGTCTTTCATCGACCGTAAGCACGGCAAGGAGGTCATTACCTATCTCCACCCGAAGCTCGAGCCGATCCTGCGCACCACGTACGGCATCGGCATATACCAAGAGCAGATGATGCAGATCGCCCGCGATCTCGCGGGCTATACGCTTGCCGAAGCCGATACGCTTAGGAAGGCTATCGGCAAGAAGATCCAGTCTCTTTTGGACGAACAGCGGGAGAAGATCATCTCGGGCATGAAGGCGAATGGGATATCGCCTTCTATCGCTCAGGCGATTTGGGATCTCTTCCCCCCGTTCGCGCGGTACGGATTCAACAAGAGCCATGCCGTATGCTATGCCGTGATCGGCTACCAGACGGCGTACTTGAAAGCGCATTATCCCGTCGAGTTCATGACCGCCCTTTTGAATGCCGATGCGGGCGATACGGAACGCATGGCGTTCCTCGTGTCCGAGTGCCAGAAGATGGGGATCAAGGTCCTGCCGCCCGATATTACGAAGAGCGGCATCCACTTCATGCCCGAAGAGGAGAATATCCGTTTCGGCTTATTGGCGATCAAGAACGTGGGGAAGAATATCGTGGAGGCCGTGATCGTCGAGCGGGATGCGCGCGGGCCGTTCAAGGCCCTTTCTGATCTCCTCTATCGTGTGAATCACAAGGACTTGAATAAGAAATCGCTCGAGAGTCTCACGAAGGCGGGAGCGCTCGATTCGCTCGGATTCGACCGATCGGCACTTCTCGGGAATATGGATGATATATTGAAATTCAGCACGCTCGTCAAGAAATCCAAGAATGAGGCGCAGGCAGGGCTTTTCGGCGGCACGGGGATCTCCGAAACCGCCCTGAAGCTGAAGCCTATGGAGCCGATTCCCCACGAGGAACAGCTCCAATGGGAAAAGGAATTGCTCGGCTTCTACATATCCGACCATCCCCTGTCCGCATATGCCGACAAGCTGAAAGCCATCAAGGCGCGGGCGATCAAGGACGTGCTCGAGGTTAAGGACGAGAAGGAGGAGCTGATCGTGGGCGGGCTCGTGTCGAAGGTGCAGTCGATCATTACGAAGACCGGGAAGCCCATGGCGTTCGTCACCATCGAGGATATGACGCATACGCTCGAGGTCATCGTGTTCCCGAAGACGATCGAGAAGACGGGGCAGGTATGGCAGGTAGGCGCGGTCGTGGGTGTCTTAGGGCACATGTCGTGGCGGGACAACGATCCGCGGTTCATATGCGATAACGCGCGGATCCTGTGATGCGCAGGCAATCGTTCTCGATCATGCTTTCAGGCTTTTGATGCGCCTTGCTCGCTTTGTGTCTGAAGCTGCGTGCGCGCTCGAACTCAACCTCATCCGCGTTGCGTCGTGAGCGCATCGCGGATTCGGGATTCGGGCAGCGAGTCGCGCTACGGCTTCATTCCGCATAGCTCGGGGCGCATGGCATTCGCCTTCGGGCATTCTCAAGATCGATTTCCTAAGCACCCCTTCCCTTAGGGGGAAAAGAAGGAAGGGATTTATCGTAGCGATATTCTCGAGAGTATTCCGCGCAACGGCCACCTCCTTAAAAGGGATATATAAGGAAAATAAAACTTCCCGATATTCATCGGGAAGTTTTGTTTGCTGAATTAGTCGGATGATTAGTAATTATTGACTTATTTCTCTATTTTATGCATAATAATTTTTGTGTAGATTGCCCGTTTTCTCGTAAGGAGCGTATCGATGCTGTTCTTCGAATTCGTTTTGCTCATTTTCCAAGATGGCGTTTTTAGCGAGGAGCTCGAGGTGACCCAGGAGTTTCGCGATCTCGCGCATCTCACCGAGACCTTAATTGCCTTTGCCGCCCAGCAATCCCCCGTCCGTTTCGATGCTCATGTGCAGCATCTTTGGACTAGGAGGAGCTCTCTCACTCTTCCCCCGACACGGGAGGGATATGGGCCGAAAACCGCCGTCGTCGTGAAGAGCGCGACTCAGCGTGTCTGAGCATTCATGGCTCCGTCATCGCTTGCATAGGCGAATTGCCACCGGAAAAGTCCGGTGGCGTTTTTTTATGAAAAACCCCGCTTGCTCCGGCAACGTGCCGGGGGGCGGGGTCACTTCTTGTTTTTCGGATACGGCTTATAGATGGTCCGTCTCGCTTCGCCGTCCACGATATGGAGCGTTCCTATCTTCCATTTAGGGGGCTTGGGAAACATCATCATGTAGATCGCATCATCCGATCCTTCTATGGAATCGAGAAGCATGACGGTGCAGACGAATCTCATCTTTCGGAAGAAGCAATGCGCCGGAAGATTGTTGTCGCGGACCTGTATCTTCATGCTGATCGACGTTCCGGCCTGCAGTACGCCGAGGAAGGCGTTCCATAGCGCTTTTCCTACCCCTGTCCGTTTATCGTTTTCCCGCACCGCGACGTGGATCAACGTCCCTTCGGATGCTACGAGGAGTCCCACGATCCTCCTTTCGCGCAGGGCGACGAGGCCGAAGAGGCCCGACCCCTTTACCGCGTTTTCGAGCATCGTGCTGTCGAACGTGATACTGCCCTGACCCTCCCCTTGCATGATATCCTCGAGCTCGGGGAGATCGTCGCGGGTCCACATCCGTATTTCCGGTTCGGGCGGTTCCGACCCCTTCCTTGCTTTCATGGGCGCAAGCTTTTGTGGAGGAATCGGTCCTTCTAGGTCCATTCCCAGCGCCTGAGGCTTAGGTAAGAGACTCTTAGGTCGTTTCTTAGCGGGCCTTTTCGGCTGCATGGCACGGAACTTCTCTCGAAGAGAGTACCAGGCATACATGACCATGTCATGTAGATTCATAGCACGTCCTTTCGTATGATTTTTCGATTTCCTCCCGCCGCGCGGCGGGTCGGATTGCCGGAGACGATCATACGCTTTTTCCCCTATAATTGCCACATAGCCTCTTTTTCGCTATTCTTCCTGCATACCTATGGAACCTGAACGGAAAGCGCGCGACCATCGGGAGCTCGGGCAGCTGCTCGATCTTTTTTCATTCCACGATATCGCTCCAGGAGCGCCTTTTTGGCACCCGAACGGCATGACCGTGTTCCGAGCGCTCGAATCAGCCGCGCGGCAGATGAACGACCGCGCCGGATACAAGGAAATTTCCACTCCTATCATGGTGAAGAGCGAGGTATTCAAGAAGTCCGGCCATTGGGACCACTATCGGGACAATATGTTCCATTTCAAGAATCCGCGGGACACGGACGAGGAGCTCGCGATCAAGCCCATGAATTGCCCGGAGTCGACGTATGTCTTCAATGCTTCGACACGGAGCTATCGTGACTTGCCTTTGCGGTTCGCCGAAATAGGCAGGCTTCACCGTAACGAGCTTTCTGGCACGCTCGGGGGCCTCTTCCGCGTACGGCAGATCACGATGGACGATGCGCATATCTATTGCCGGCCCGATCAGGCCGAAGCCGAGATCCGTGACATCGTGCACACGATCACCCGTTTTTACGGCTCGTTCGGCTTCCCGACGACGTATGTCCTCGCGTTGCGTCCTGAGAAGTTCCTCGGTGCCGCGTCCGACTGGGACAAGGCCGAGGCGGCGCTCGAAGCCGCGCTCAAGGCGACCGGCGTGACGTATACCGTCGCTCCGGGCGAGGGCGCGTTCTACGGTCCGAAGATCGAGGCGCATCTTTTGGATTCCCAGGGGCGCGATTGGCAGATGGGCACGGCCCAGCTCGATCTCGTGATGCTTCCGAAGCAGTTTGAGACGATGTATGTGGATGAGGACGGCGCGAAGAAGATGCCGTGGGTGATCCACCGGGCGATATTCGGCTCGTTCGAGCGGTTCATAGGCGTGCTTCTGGAACACACTGACGGGACGCTTCCTGCATGGCTCGCGCCGGTGCAGGCCATAGTCCTCACCGTTTCCGACGGGCAGGCGGCGTATGCGCAGGAAGTGCGGGATGCTCTCGTATGGGCCGGCGTGCGCACCGAGCTCGATACGCAGAACGGGACCGTCGGCAAGAAGATCCGCGAGGCGGAGGTGCGGCGCATTCCCTATATCCTCGTCGTCGGCGAGAAGGAGGTTGCGGCCCGCACGGTCGCGATCCGTAAGGACACTAAGGGATTCGATGAAGCGGTCGCGGAGATCGGTGCGGCGGCGAAGATACCGACGATATAGCTCGAGTCCCGGATTCCGGGCTTCCACCGTTCATTTTGCGGAAATTCTAATATTTACAATTTTATACAATTGTATATTATTGTAAACAATCTCTTGGGCTTGTGAAATAAGAATATAAGAACAAGAATATAGGCAAAAAAAGACCGCCGACCTGAGTCGTGAGACTCTGGCCGGCGGTTTTCGTTTCGCGCTTCGGCAGCGATCCGCCCTATTGAGCGTCCGTGTCTTCCACGGCGAGGACCGTCTGCTTCGCTCCCCCTTTCGCGTCCTTGTGCGTGATCCGGAGCACTATGCAGTTATCTCCTGCAACGAGTACTCCTTTCGCGACGACCGTCTTCTTTTCCATGATCAGCGCTCCTGATGCCGTTTTCGCTGCATATTCGACGACGATCACGCCCTGCCTTTGTTCCGTCATGGTCACGTGGCCGCGTTCGACGACTTCAACCGTGTCGATCAGGAGGGACTTCAGAAGCGAGCTCTTAGCATCTCCCTTCCTTCGTTCGTTCCGGTCGAACGGCTGATCGCCTTTCATGGCCATGGCGATGATGATGAGTGCGAGCACTAGGCCTCGCTTCATGATGATTTCTCCTCGTTGGTGATGGGTTGGTTAGAATGGTTCATCCGGATCATCGACGTGCTTCGGATCACGTTCGATCGTCACGCCTTTGAAGCGGCATTCCGGATTATCGCATCCGTGCAGGATCACCTCGAATCCTTCCAGTCCTTTGGGGCGCGCGAAATACCGCTCTGTCCGCACACGCCGCTTTCTCACGATGCGGCCGTGGCATTTAGGACATCTAGAAAGAACGTACGTACGCGTTTCATGCTCGCATTTTTCGCACCGTGCGGCGAAGGCGTACCTTTTTTCGTAGATGCCGCTACATTCGCTTCCGAGCAGGACGGTTCCTACTATGAGCGTCCTAGGAGGCTCATATTTGCTTCTTTCGATTACGAGCGGAGGGCTTTCCCATCGCACGAAATAGTACTCATGCCGGCATTCGCTTTGGATCTGCCGTATTTCCGTTTCCAGGGCGCCGATCCGCCTCCGTATGCCTTGCACGGTTCTCATCCGAGTTTTTCGAGGCTCGCTCGCCCTTTTCTTCGTTTGAGGCATACAGCCTCCTTTCTATGGTTTTCGATGAGCGTCACACTATCCCCTGACTCGTGGCCAGTATGTTATGAAAATCACTTTCTGGCAATCGTCTCCTACTTGAGGAGTTCCTCGAAAATCTCCCGGAGCATCGAGGGGTTACCCGCGCCTTTCAGCGCTCCCATGGCCTTGCCCACGAGCGCGTGCAGGGCCTCCGTCTTCCCTTTCTTGAAGTCTTCGACCGCCTTCGGATGGTCAGCGATCATCTTTCTCGCGGTTTCCTCGAGATGTCCCATGTCGGAGATCTGGCCGAGTCCGGCGCTCTTCACGATCTCTTCCGGGACGCCGCCCGTCTCTACCATCTTCGCAAGTACATCTTTCGCGGAGCGGCTCGAGACCGTTCCCGACGACGCCATGAGCACGAGGCGTGCGAAATTTTCGGGCGTCGCCTTGAGCGCCTCGAACGCGATCCCATCCCGTTTCATCAGTCCCCAGAGATCGCTCGTGAAGTAGTTGTAGAGGAGCGCGTAGGGCGCTTCTTGCGCGAGATCTTTCAGCTCACTTGCCGCTTCCTCGAAATATTCGGCTGCGAGGCGGTCTTCGGTCACCGTATACGCATCTTTTTCTGCGAGGCCGTATTCGGCCATGAATCGCCCGCGCTTTGCGGCGGGCAATTCGGGAATGCTTGTGCGCAGGCTGTCGAGGTTGAAGGCTGACGCATCGATCGGCGGGAGGTCCGGTTCCGGGAGGTAGCGGTAGTCGTGCGCGTCTTCCTTGCTGCGTTGGGAGATCGTGATCCCCTTTTCCGCGTTCCATCCGCGCGTTTCCTGCATGATCGTTTCCCCTGCCGCGAGCGCTTTCGCGTGCCGTGCATATTCGTATTCGATCGCGTCGTGGAGCGCCTTGAACGAGTTTATGTTCTTCACCTCGACTTTCGTTCCCATATCGATCGAGATGTTCGCCTCGAGGCGCATCAGCCCTCGCTCCATGTCGGCTTCCGAAATTCCCATATGCCTGACGATGCGCCGCAATTCTTCCGCGAAGGCGACCGCCTGGTCCGCGCTCCGGATATCCGGCTCCGTGACGAGCTCCATGAGCGCGGTTCCCGCGCGGTTTAAGTCCACGAGCGACGCATCCGCGCCGTGCGAGAGCGTTCCCGCATCCTCCTCGAGGTGGATGCGGGTGATGCGGATGCCGCAGAGCTCGCCGCCCTCGACGAGCGGCTCGTCGTATTGCGATATCTGGTAGCCCTTCGGCAGGTCCGGATAGAAATAGTTCTTGCGGTCGAATTTCGACCGCCCCTTCGGGAAGACCGTGCCGCCGAGCGCCATGCCGAGCATGAGCACATAGCTCACCGCCTTCTTGTTGATCGTGGGGAGCGTGCCCGGGTGTCCCGCGCATATCGGGCATATGCGCATGTTCGGCTTTTCCGCGTCCGGGTCGTTCAGGCACGCGCAGAACATCTTCGTGCGCGTGCCGAGGCCGATATGGACTTCGAGCCCTATGGTCAACTGCCCCTTTTCTTTCATAGATCAGAGCATATCTTTTTCTTGCCCGTACGGCAACGAGCGGGCGCGGCGAGCGCGAAAAAAGATCCCGTCAGGCGACGGGATCTTTTCCGGAACGCTCTCCGTTATTCTGCTATCGCAATGCCCATATTCTTCGCGGTTCCCGCGATCATGCGCTCCGCGCCTTCCAGGTCGTAGGCGTTCAGGTCGGGCATCTTGCGCTCCGCGATCGCGCGCACCTGCGCCTTCGTCACGGTCCCGACCGTCTTCTTGTTGCCTTCTGCCGAGCCTTTCGCGATGCCGGCATATTTCTTCAAGAGCGCGGCGACGGGCGGCGTCTTCAGCTTGAACTCGAAGCTGCGGTCGTCGTAGATCGTTATTTCAGCCGGGACGATGTCGCCGATCATGTCCTTCGTCGCATCGTTGAATTTCTTGCAGAAGTCGCCGATGTTCACGCCGTGCTGGCCGAGCGCGGGGCCGATCGGGGGCGTAGGTTTCGCCTCGCCTGCGGCGATCTGCAACTTCAATACTGTCTTTATAGGCTTTGCCATAGTTTTATGTCTTTTGTATCTGCAGGGAGTCGAGCTCGATCATGGTGTCCCTGCCGAAAATGGGGGCGAGAACCTTGACCTTTCCCTTCGCCTCGTCGACTTCGGAGACTTTCGCCTCGTAATCCTTGAACGGGCCGTCCGTTATCTTTACCATATCTCCGGGCACCACGTCTATCTTGAAATTCATCTTGCTGTCGCCCATGCGCGCCATCAGGACGTCGATCTCCTCCTTCGAGAGCGGCGTAGGTTGGGTGCTGTCCGCGCCCACGAATCCCGTCACGCGCGGAGTGTTCCGCACCAGGTACCAGGAATCGTCGGTTAGTATCATGTCGACCAGGACGTAGCCGGGGTAGATCTTCTCCTCGACTTCGCGGCGCTTGCCGTTCTTGATCTTGATCTTCTTCTCCTTCGGCACGATGACCTCGAAGACCTTGTCTTCCATCCCGAGGGATTCGACGCGCTGCTTCAGGTAGCGCACGACGGCGTCCTCGTATCCCGAGTACGTGCGGATTGCGTACCAGTGGCGTCCTTCGCCTTTCTGCTTCTTGGATTGCGTTATGGGCTGCATGCTATTGGAGGATGTAGTTATTGAGGCCGTAGAGGAGGCCGAAATCGGCGGCGCCGAGGAAGGCCGCGATGCCGAGCGAGAGCGCGATCACGACGACGGTCATGCGCGCGGTTTCCGCGGCCGTCGGCCAGTTGATGCGTTGGAATTCATGCTGGCATTCCGATACGAATGACGATAGGCGATCCATTGGGATATGATACCTGACTTTACCCTATATGTCCAGGTTCTTCACCGAGAGCGCGTGGGTCTGTATGAAGTGCTTCCGGGGCTCGACTTCGGACCCCATCAGGATGTCGAACAGCTTGTCGGCTTCCTGGGCGTCCTCTATGCGCACCTGGAGCAGGATGCGGTTTTCGGGGTTCATGGTCGTCTCCCAGAGCTGTTCGGGGTTCATTTCCCCGAGACCCTTGTACCGCTGGACGTTCCCTTCCGGGATGATCTTCAGGATTTTCTCCTTCTCGTCGTCGCTGTAGGCGTAGCGCACGTCTTTGCCCTTGTTGATCTTGTAGAGCGGCGGCTGGGCGATATAGATATACCCGCCCTCGATGAGCGGCGCGAAGTGGCGATAGAATAGCGTCAAAAGGAGCGTCCTGATGTGCGCGCCGTCCACGTCGGCATCCGTCATGATGATGATCTTGTGGTAGCGGAGCTTCGCGATATCGAACGATTCGGCGATCGCGGTGCCGAGCGCGATCACGAGGAACTTGATCCCCTCGAATAGGAGGATCTTCTCCATACGCGCCTTTTCGACGTTCAGGATCTTACCCTTCAAGGGGAGGATCGCCTGGGTGCGCCTGTCGCGGCCCATTTTCGCGCTGCCGCCTGCCGAATCTCCCTCGACGATGAAAAGTTCCGACTCGTCCGCACGGCGACTCGAGCAGTCCGCGAGTTTGCCGGGGAGGGTAAGTCCTTCGAATGCGCCTTTCCTGAGAACGGTTTCTTTTGCCGCTTTCGCCGCCTTGCGCGCCTTCGCCATCAGGAGGCACTTCATAACGATCTTCTTCGCGTCGCCGTCGTGCTGTTCCAGGAAATCCTTGAGGGCCTCGGCTACCACGGTCTCGACCGCGGCACGCGCTTCGGTGGTTCCCAGCTTCGCCTTGGTCTGCCCTTCGAATTGCGGCTCGGGAAGCTTGACCGAGATGATGCTGATGAGTCCTTCGCGCACGTCGTCGCCCGTGAGGTTTTCGTCGGCGCTCTTCACGACGTTCTTCGCGCGGGCGTAGTCGTTGATCACGCGCGTCAGGGCCGAACGGAAGCCGGTCACGTGCGTTCCCCCTTCCGGCGTATTGATATTGTTCGCGAAGCTCAGCTCGCGCGCATCGAGCTCGTTCGCGTAGGTGAATGCGACCTCGACGTGTATCGGCCCCGCGTTCTTGTCGACGTAAAAATGCTCTTCCTGGAGCGGGTGCTCCTCGTCGCTCAGGTTCCGTATGAACGATTTCAAGCCGCCGTCGAAATAGAAGGCGTAGCCCGAGGGTGCCTCCTCCGGATTCCGGAGATCGGTGACCGATATGCGGATCCCTTTCGTGAGATATGCCTGCTGGCGCAGGCGGCTTATGATGCGGTGCAGGTCGTATTCGACCACGGGAAAAATCGAGGGGTCGGCCTGGAACATGACGCGCGTCCCGTTCTTTCCGAAGAAGGGCTCTTTGGCCGAGGAGCCGACTTTCCGTATCTTTCCTTGCGGGACGCCCTTCGCGAATTCCTGCGTGTAGAGCGAGCCGTCGCGCGAGACGTGCACGATGCATTTCGTCGAGAGCGCGTTCACCACCGAGACGCCCACGCCGTGCAGGCCGCCCGACACCTTGTACGAATCGCCCCCGAATTTGCCTCCGGCGTGGAGCTTGGTCATGACGGTTTCGAGCGCGGAGACGCCGGTTTGCGCGTGCGTTTCGACGGGGATGCCGCGCCCGTCGTCGATTACCGATACCATATTGTCCGGCAGGAGCTCGATCACGACGTTCTTGGCATATCCGGCCATCGCCTCGTCGATCGAGTTGTTCATGACCTCCCATACGAGGTGGTGGAGGCCGTCTACGCCCGTCGAGCCGATGTACATGCCCGGGCGCTTGCGCACCGGGTCGAGTCCTTCGAGGACTTGGATGTCTTTTGCGGTATATGACGCTTTTTTGGGCTTTTCTTCGGGCATGTCAGTAGGCCTATTCTAGCACGAAAATCACTTCAGTTCAAACGGAAAATCCTTCGCGATTCCCGCGATCATCCCTTCCGTTCCCACATCGGCTTCGGCGTCCGAGAGCGTCCGGTCGGGCGAGGCGAAGGTGAGCCGGAAAGTAAGGCTTTTCTTTCCTTCGGGGATGCCCCTGCCTTCGTAGCCCGTCACGAACGCGATATCCGCGCAGTGCTCCGTGCGGGCTTCTTTTAGGCTTCGGAGGGCCTCTCCTGCGTGCAGGGCGCGGTCGACAACGAGCGAGATATCGCGCGTTATTTTCGGGAATTTCGGCAGGGCTTCGAACTGTCCCCTTCCTTCTGCCAGGCGCGCCAGCCTCTCCATGTCCAATTCCGCGAATGCCTTGGGAGCCGTGCCGGCACCATAGCCGATCCGTCCGAGCAGTTCGCCGCCCGCATGCACACCCAGTTCGGCCTTGCCTTCTTCCTTGAAAACGGCATCTGCGATGCCTGATTCCCCGAGCAGTTCCTCGACCATGCCCCGTACGCGGCGGAAGATTTCTTCCGGTTCGCCTCCTTTTTCCGTGCAGGCGATCGCGAGCATGACGTCCTCTTTGGGTTCGTGCGTCGCTTTCTTGTGGAATACGTGTCCGATTTCGAAGAGGCGTACTGTTTCCATGAAGCGAAGGTTCGCATCCAGGGCCTCCTCCAGCGCGGGAATGAGGGATGCGCGCAGATACTCTCCGTTCGAGCTCAAGGGGTTTTCGAGCGCGATTTCCCCTTCCCGCGCGAATGAGCGGCTCATGGCTTCCGTGAGCCCGAATTTCACGCATGCGGCCCGAAGCTTGTCTGAGTAGTCCATTTCCTTCCCGTTCCCTGCGGCCGCGAGCGCGATCTGCGGCGCGATCGCTTCCAGGCGATCGTATCCCATGAATCGCGCGACTTCTTCCGCGAGATCCTCGAAGAGGGCGATGTCCGTCCGTTCGGGCGGCGGCACGGCCTTTTTCCCCGTTATGGAAAATCCGAGCTTCTTCAAGATCGCGAGGCATTCGCTCTCCTTCGCATCGAATCCGGTCAACGCGATGAAGCGTTTCGTATCGAATACTATCGTCGTCGGCTTCTCGGGCTTCGGGTAGGCGTCCTCGATCTTTCCTGCCGTTCCTCCGCATATCTCCCGTATGAGATCCAGTGCCCGATACAGGCCAATTTCCGCGAGCGCGGGCGATAGCCCGTGCGCGAACCGCACGGAGGCATCGGTCGCGATGCCCACGCGCCTCGATGCCTTATAGATCATCCCGCCGTCGAAGTTCGCGGCCGTGAGCACTATATTCGTCGTCGTATCGCCTATTTCCGCGCGTTTTCCTCCTTTCACGCCCGCAATGTCCAAGGCATAGTGCGCGTCGGAGATTACGAGCGTGCTCGGGGAGAGGATCACTTTCGTCCCGTCGAGCGTCTCGATCGCCTCTCCTTCGCGCGCCTGGCGGACCTCGAGACTTTCTCCCATGAGCTTGTCCATGTCGAACGCGTGGAGCGGTTGGCCGGTTTCCAAGGTCACGTAGTTCGTTATGTCGACGACCGCGCTTATGGGGCGCATGCCGTGGGCTCTCAAAACATCCTGCATCCATGCCGGTGATGCGTTCGAGGCGATGCCCGAAACCGGGCACGTCATGATGCGCTTGCAGAGGGCGGGCATGGCGATCGTGACGGGCACGGAACGTTTCATTCCGGCCTTATGCTTCTTCGTTTTCGGCAGGGCGAGTGGCACGTCGCAGAGCGCGCCCAATTCCCGCGCGAAGCCGAAATAGCACGCCGCGTCAGAATGCCTGTTCGGGAGGATCTTCACGTCGAGCATCCCGTTTTCGGCCGATTCGACTTCGAATAGGTGCAGGGTGACGATGTCCGCCACTTCCGCGATGGGCGGCAGGGACGGCATGAGCTCTTTCAATTTCGCGTATGAGAATTTCATAGGATCAGAATTGGCGGAGGAAGCGCGCGTCGTTATTATAGAACAGGCGCACGTCGGGGATGCCGTATTTCACCATCGCCCATCGGTCGAGGCCGCCGCCGAAGGCGAACCCGCGCACGTTGGCCGGATCGTAATTGACTGCTTTGAACACGTTCGGGTGTACCATGCCCCCGCCCATCATCTCGAGCCAGGGGCCGCTCCCGATCCGCATGTCGATCTCCACGCTCGGCTCCGTGAACGGGAAGAAGCTGGGCCTGAATCGCACGTCCACGTCTCGTTCGAAGAATTGCCCCGAAAATTCCGCTATCACGTATTTGAAATTGGCCAGGCTCACGTCTTTCCCGACCATAAGCCCTTCGAATTGGTAGAAATTCGCCTCGTGCGAGGCGTCTGTCGCTTCGTTCCTGAATACCCTCCCTGGCACGATTATCTGGAGCGGGGGCAGGTTTTTTTCCATATAGCGCGCTTGCACCGGAGACGTATGCGTGCGCATCAGGAGTCCCTTCGGGGCGCTCACCCAGAGCGTATCCTGCATGTCGCGCGCCGGATGGTTTTTCGGGAAATTGAGCTTGTCGAAGTTATATCCTTCGGTTTCGAGCTCGGGCCCCTCGACCGTCTTGAATCCCATACCGCCGAATATCCGGCGTATGTCCCCTATTACCTGCGTGAGCGGATGGACGTGGCCCGTATCGGGCCTGATCCCCGGCATCGTGACGTCGATTCTCTGATGCGCATCTGCCGCTCCTTTCAGGAGCCTTTCCTTGCGCGTATAGCCAGCTTCCAAGTCGCGCTTCAGGGCCTGTGCCGCCGGGCCGAGACGCTTCTTCTCTTCCAGGGATTTTTCGCCGAGCGAGCGGAGGATCATCGTCACCTCTCCCTTCCGTCCCAGATATGCGCCGTGCCATGCGAGGAGGGAACTTCCCGTATCCGCTGTTTCGAGTTCTCCCGAAGCTTTCGCCCGTATCGCCTCGATATCCATAGTGATTTCAGGATATCCGATGGACCATAAAAAAAGAAGCCCTCCAAGCATATGCCTGGACGGCTTCGTTCGCGCTTTTTTCCTCAAGTGCGTGCGTCACTTGCCGACTTCCTTGTACCGCCATTTCTGGCATTGGCACGGAGCGCCGTTCGGATGCTTGTGCAGGTCCTCCAGATACGGCAATAGCTTGCCCGTATCTGGATCCTGATACAGCTTTTCCTTCGGGTGAAAGTGACCCAGGTCGCAATCGTAGCCGATCAGAATCCGCTTGGCCGGAGCCGATGCGCTTTGCGGCGCATTCGGCTTATCGTTATCCGCTATCCGCGGAATCGCGATCCGGCTTCCCGGCGAGTCCGACTTCGGAGCGTTTTTGGGCGCTCCTTTCTTCGGGTCGTTTTTCCGGTCGATTTTCTGGATCGGCTGCTCCTCATCCCCCGGCAGGGGCGGAAGCCCGGCCGGAGCCTGATCTTCATCTCCCGGACGGGGCGGAGGTCCCAGCGGACCAAGTTTCAATTCTCCGTCGTCTGGCGGAGGAGGCGCGGGTGCCGTTGCCGGCGCTGTCGTAGGCGCACGCAATCCTCGTTTGAAGCCGCCGTCATTTCTCTCTGCAGGCTTCGCGAGGTTCGGTGGATCGTCGAAGTCGAGCGGGGTATCCGCATCGGCGTCGCTTTTCGCTTTTGCGGGCGTCTTCCCTTTTCCGTTTCCGCCTTCTTTTTCCTGCAGGCAGTTGATCTGCCGGCCATATTCATCGAGGCGTTCTCCGATCGTCTTGAACTGATCTTCAAGCCATTCGGGACTTCCTTTCTTAAGCCCCTCCTTCTCCTCCTTCGTATCCTCGGCTTTTGCCACGGACGTTTTCGGAGGATTCTTGATGTAATCGACATCGACGAACTCCTGGAGCTGGAGATTGAAGACTTGGCCTCCGCCGATACCGGCGCAGACTGCGAGTCCGGCGACGATTGTCGTCGAAACCCGCATTGCCCAGATCCTCCAGCCCTCGGAACCCCATTCGTTGAACCATGCGACGATGATCGCTGCGATGATCGCTGCGATTCCGAATGCCGGCCAACTGAATTTGAGCGCCCAGACGAGCAGGCATCCGAGCCCGACCGTGAGAGCGAGCGCCATCGTGACTCTCTGCCAATCGTAGTCCCTGAATGGCTTGTCCCACGCCGCGCATAACGCGCTCCACCATTTATCCAACGTGTCCATGTGCCGTCTTTCCTTTTCGAGAGGTCGGAAAATAGGCATTTTCATGCCCGTCGTTCATTTTTCAAGGCTTCGGGGCGTGTCCCCAGAGCTCGTCGTACTATACTATAAAAGTATTAATATGTCAATATATCTTGTTAGAATCGTGGTTTCATGGGATACTTGCCGTGCGGTGTGGAGCATTGGCAGCTCGCCGGGCTCATAATCCGGAGGCAGGGGGTTCGATTCCCTCCGCCGCAACAAATACTTGGCATATTTGCCGAATTGGCTATACTTATAGCCAAGAACGGCCAAGGTAGCTCAATGGCAGAGCGGTGCTTTCATAAGGCATAGGTTGTGGGTTCGATCCCCACCCTTGGCACAGTGCAATATCAAAGGCGGGATCGAACCGGAGGCCGAAATCACCGCGTGATGAGGTCTCGACCGTAGGAAGAGGCGATCCCCACCCTTGGCACATATATTATTTGGGCGATCCCCACCCATTCCCATGAAAATCGCAATTATCGGGTTTGGCGACGAAGGTAGGTCCCTTTTAGCGTTCTTGAAAAAATCCCCTGCCTATAAGAAGGCGGAGATATGGGTCCTCGATCGCAAAGGATCTTTGAAAAAAGAGCTTGCGGTGGAGAAGCTTCCGTGCGTTTTGGGCGAAGGCTATCTGAAGAGCCTTTCCGATTTCGATGTCGTTTTCCGCTCCCCAGGCGTGCCGTATCTGACGGAGGAGATCCAGGCAGCCGTGAAGGCGGGCGTCACGGTTTCGAGCCAAACCAAATTATTTTTCCAGGAGATCGAGGCGCATCGGAAGAAGGTTAAGAGCGCGAAGCCGCTCATTATCGGCGTCACGGGCTCGAAGGGCAAGGGAACCACGTCCACGCTCATCTTCCAGATGCTCAAGAATGCCAAGTACAAGGCGGCACTTCTCGGGAATATCGGTACGCCCATGATCAGCGGCCTTGCCGCGGCGAAGCGGGCCGACTATGTCGTGCTCGAGCTCTCGAGTTTCCAGTTGCAGGACATGGATATGTCTCCCGATATCGCGGTTGTCTTGGATATTTTCCCCGACCATCTCGATGCCCATAAGACTCTGAACGAGTATTATGCCGCGAAAGCGGCGATCGGCCGCTTCCAGAAGAAGTCCGGCCGCATCTTCTTCTATACGACGAATGCCTGGTCTGCCCGCATCGCCGGAAAGAGTCCTGCCAAGAAGCACGCCATAACGCCCAAGCAGGATAACTTGCGCAAGAATTTCGAGATGGCCTCTGCCGTCGCGCGCACGTGCGGATGCTCGAATACGGTGATCGAGAAGACGATCAAGGCATTCACCGGCCTTGAGCACCGGCTCGAGCTCGTGCGGAAGATCAAGAGCATCGCCTTTTACAATGATTCCGCAGGCACGAACCCCGTCGCAACCATTGCGGCAATCTCCTCGTTCAAGGAGCCTGTAGTCCTCATTGCCGGCGGGAAACATAAGGGATACAGCTATGCCCCGCTCGGCGCGGCGCTCAAGAAATCCACGGTGGGCCACGTGATACTCTTCGGCGAGAACAAGGAGAAGATCGCTCATGATATCCGTGGGAGCCGACGACCCGTCACGTTCGCGGCCACGCTGCGCGAGGCGCTCACCATGGCATTCGCCCGGGCCAAGGAGCTTGCCGCCCATGCGGAGACCGCGGTCGTCGTATTTTCCCCCGCCGCTTCGAGTTTCGACATGTTCACGAATTATAAGGAGCGCGGGCTCATGTATAAAAAAAGCGTGCACGCGCTCCGCTAGGAGTCCTCGTGCACGCGTCATCTCTCTTTTTCTTTTACCGTTCATCAGCAGTATTTTTCGCGAATATCCGGTATCCGAATTGCGAAGGCGAGATTGCGTCCCGTTTCCTTTCCGTCCCGCGCGTTTGACCAGTGCGTGTAGTTCCCTCCGCAATCCCTTTTGCAGGACGTGCATCGCAGGGTGCTCTTGGCGTTCGAGATGATCATGTCCGGCTTCATGCCGAGCGTGAGGAGCTGCGCTTCCATGAGCGCGAAGAGATCGATCGAGGGCTTTCCATATCGCTCATTCGCTGGATCGATGCCTATCGCGGTGCCTATAGGCCATGCCGTGACGAGCGAGTTCGCCGTGCAGGGCGGGACCGACTTCGCGAATCCGTAACAGCACCTGTTGATGCCGAAGGCGAGGCTCGCGTGCATCGTTTCCGTCAGCCAATATTTCTTGAAGAACGTCATGACGATGCCGTCGCTTCCGTCGGGGGGCACGAGCGTTTGGAGCGCGCAGTGGAGGAAGGCGAGCAGGCCCGTTTCTAGGTCCCAGATCATGAGCACGGGGCAATCGGCATTCGCGATCATGAGCGCCTCCCCCGTGCTCCATGAGACTATGCCGTCGGCATAGTCTTCCGTGACGAAGATCCAATTGTGCCCGCTCTTCATCCAGCTTTTATCGCCCTTTTTGACTTCGACGATATTCCTCGTCATCCGTCCGCATCGGGCACGGTATGCCGCATGGACATCGGGGTAGCTTCCTCCGAAGAGCGATCGCTCTGTGTTCCGCCACCAGTCATCCTCTTTCGGCGTTCCGGGATACATGCGGAAGTCGCCATTTGCCTTTCCCAGGAGCCGGTAGTCGATGGGCATTGCGCCCTCCTTTCGTTTTCGTATCTTTCAAAGAGTTCCTTGCCCGTCATACGACGGGCACGGCGCCAGTATCCCATGAAAATCATCTTTTGGCAATTTCCTCCCTTT
>CALQZH010000008.1 GCA_943349395.1 Parcubacteria group bacterium
GGCCCGGAGGCGCATATGTCCCCCGAAGAGGCGGCGGAGGGGATCTACGCGCTCGCGGTTTCGCGACCGGAAACGGGAGGATTCTGGTTCGAGGGAAAACGGATTCCATGGTGATGAAGGGCGAAGACATTGCGAAGCTCGAGGATATCCCGAATATCGGTCCGGCGCTTGCGAGCGATCTGAGGATCGCAGGGATCGGGAAGCCCGATGATCTGAAAGGAAATGACGGGTACGGCTTGTATGCGAAGCTGTGCGCGAAGACGGGAAAACGGCACGACCCGTGCGTGATCGATGCCTTTCTCGCGGCAGTCGATTTCATGAACGGGGCAGAGCGGCGCCTGTGGTGGCGCTATACGCCGGAGAGGAAGAAGGAACTCATGAGGAATCCGGGTAGGATCGTGCGCGGGAAATAAAAGACGCCGCCGAGTCTGGTGACAAGGGCGGCGTCGAAACATCGATTTCGGGAAAGGCGCGTGATCACGGCCCGATGAGGTATCCGTGAAGAGTCCTGATCTGCTCCACTATGAGTTGGAAGCGCTCGACGAGAGCTTGGTCTGTGATGCTCGGATCCCCGAGGAATATCTTCATTACTTCGAGATGGGGATTTGGCACGGCTAGTACCTCGTCCCGTGCGAAATTCGGATTGGGTATCGCGAGCGAATCGATCAGCATCCGCTCCTCTTGCGGAGGCGCGAGTTCCGCGAGGATATCTTCCCGTATATCTTCTAGCTTCAGGCCGAGATTCATGAGAACCTGGGCCCCGATACCCTCGCATTCTCGCAGAAGGCCGAGCAGGATATGCTCGATGCCGACATACATATGCCCGAGCCTGAACGCTTCCTCATCGGCATATTCGAGTACTTTCTTCGCACGAGGAGTGGGATTCAATTGCACGCCGGCAATAATCGTTCCTCCTGGGAAGCATTCGACGCACTTCATGGTCTCGGCATGGATCCGCGCGAGTGTGAGAGAGTGTTTCCGGACGATTCGCGCGACGATGCCAGTGAGCTCTTGGGTGAGTCCCATGAGGATATGCTCGGTACCGATATATTCGTGGCCGAGCCGCTGGGCTTCCTGGTTCGCGAAGCGCATGACGCGCTCGGTCTCAAGGGCTAGGGGAAGGGGTTGAGACATGGAGGGCTCCTTTCTGTTCGAGTAGGTTGTCGGAGAGCTATCGTCGGATAGTATGCAATATATTGCCGAGTATGTCCATTGCATTCCTGAATATGGGAAGGGATGATATGCTTATAAGACTATGAAAAAAGGAACTATGTGGGTCATACAAATCCTCCTCGCCGCGCTCTTCCTCTTCGCGGGGGGCATGAAGCTCGTGACGCCGGCCGCGGAGCTCGCGAAGCAGGTGCCGCTGTCGCTCGGGTTCATCCGCTTCATCGGCGTGGCGGAAGTGCTGGGCGGCTTGGCGCTCGTCCTGCCTGGCTGGATGAAGAAGTGGCGCGGACTCACGTTCTACGCCGCGCTCGGGCTCACGATCATCATGGTCGGGGCAACCGCACTCACGGTCGCTGATGGCGGCGTCGCGATGGGAATCATGCCGGGCGTCGTGGCCATCCTGTGCCTGCTCGTCATGGATGCGCACCGGCGCGTCCGGTAGGAATCAAGGAGAATGCGGAAAAGCCCTGTCGTATGACGGGGCTTTTCGTTTGACGGACAAACTGTTCACGGGCTAAGGTTGATGTCGGCTCATACGGGAGCGATTTGAAAACTCGAATAAGAGGAGAGGACGATGGAAGGCGCATTCGAAGTATTTCGGCTGACAAGCCTCAGCGTGGGTGACCGGGGGCCTGACGGAGTGGCCGCACGCTATCTGGCGCTTATGAATCGGCTCACGAAGAATATGCCGGATACGGCGACCGTGGACGACATGATCCGTTATATCAAAGGAAGCGTGGAGAGCGGCTTCTGGGTATTCGGGTGTTTCTTGGGCGGCGTGCTCGTTTCGGTGGCGAGCGTGCATACGATTTCCCATGCCTGGGCGAAGATCGCCTGGATCGAGGACGTGGTTACCTTTCCCGAGCATGAAGGTCATAGGTATTCCACGCGAGTTCTCGAGCATGCCGAAGCGTTCGTGCGGGAACATTTCCCGGCGAGCCTGGGCTTAGAGCGGGTGTCGCGGCAGATGCTCACCTGCAGTACGGTCAATCAGCCGTTCTATAGGAATCGCGGGTTCGTCCTGCGGAATGAAGTCGTGATGCAGAAGGATATGTAGGAGGGCGATTCGTCGCCGTTTCCGCTTGCGGCGGGCTTGGGGATTCCTAAGCTCGCTGTTTTTTTATGAAAAAAAGCCGGGGAAGGAAATCCTTCCTCGGCTGTTCGCGTCGGTATGCGATCCGGGATCATTTACGTCCGCGCTTCGGTATTCATCGGCTTGTGGACATTGGGCATTTCGAGGACTTCGATGCCGTTCTGCCCGCCGTTCACATAGGTATCGGCAAATTCCCGAAGAACCGCGAGCCACGTCCATCCGTCCTGGGTATCCCATTGTGGCCTGATGAGATTGGTATCCTTGTCGGCCGCAATGAGTAGCAGGTCGCTTTCCCCGATCGCGATGATACGGGGGTGCCGATGGGTTTTAAGCCTGTCCGCTTTCGGGCAGGCGACCGCTACCACGATGCGGGAGTAGGGATACGCCGCCGTGCCAAGCACTTCCATGTTGCGGAAGTAACAGCCGAGCCCGTGGCTTTGCAGGATGAAGCAGGAGGCTTCCGCTGCGGCGAGATAGCGCATCTGCGATGCCTGGTCCTCGTCAGGGGGCGTCACGATCGCCGTGGTATGGTGAGAATCCCATTCCGTGATGAGGTCAGACAGCACGGTACCGAAAAAGTTCGTGAGAGTCTTCCCGAGGAATTCTGATTGCAATTGCCCGTCAAAAAGGCCGAAAAGCACCAAACTGGTATTTTCGATGAGCGTCCTGCGCGCCATCGCGTGCAGCTCGTGCTGCATGCGGCTGTGCCTGCGCAAGTAGGGGATGATGACGACGCTGAAGAACAGCGTCACGAGGCCACTTGCAATGGCAGCGATGTCAAAAATCCAAAACCTGAGGCCGTCCGCGATGATGGGAACGAGGTTCATTGGGCGTCTCCTTTGCGTATGAGGGGTGCGTGATCGGGGGAGTCGGCTCGTATGCCGGCCCTGTTCCCGAACGCGGATAGTATGCCATATAAAAGGAAAATTGACAAGTCTTATGGAAAGACGGTATCATAGGGCCGGTTTCGAATTTCCAACCGAATATCGAGAAGAAGGAGGGAGTGCGATGGATCTGGCCGGTTTCGACATGAGCGCCCTGTTCGGGCATATTTCAGAATTCGTGCATGACCATTGGCTGAAGGCGTTGGGTGCGGTGCTTGCGAGCTTCGCGTCGAGCATCTGGGGCGCGTGGTGGGGGTGGCGCAAGTGGAAGACGCGCCAGGATACGGGCGTGATCCATTATTCGCAGAATTCGCTTGTCGTGGAAAGGCATGGCGTCTCGAATATCGTTGAAAAGATCCTGGTCTTGGACGTGTATGCCGAGAATCAGTTGAATCAGGATATTTCGCATCCGGTCGCGCGCAGGCTCATTCGGCGTGCGGCGGCGAAGACGACGGAAGACCAGCCATTCCTCTTATTTCCCAAAGATGACCGCTGGTATGTGCTGAACATCGTTCGTCTGTCGATCGCGGAGCAATTCCGCTCGGGAACGGCTGCGAAGCTTGCAAAGAGCGCGAAGGTCGAGGTGGTGGACTGCGTGTTCGCGCTCACGTACGAGCGGTATCCCGGCATGAGGCAGGGGAAGATCCGCGTGATGATCGTCCGGCACGATGTGCTGGTAGATCCGGCGTCATTCGAGGGGACTGTCAAGGTGGAGAGCCCGTCGCATGCCGATCGGATACGGACTCTGCGCAAGATGCAGAACGACTATCTGTCGGGCATGGGCGGAGAGTGGCAATACTGCTTGACCGTTCGCCTGAATATCCAGGTGTCGTGAGGACGCAATGCGAGGAAGCGGCCGTCGGAGAGGATTCTCTCTGGCGGCTATTTTTATGGACAAATATAATATCTCGTGATATCGTGGATTCGCTCGCAACGGGTGCGGGCATGCGGTCCATTCCCATATGAATAGGGGGTTGTATGAGCGACAAGCTCATGATCGGTGCGGGCGTCTTTGCCCGCGACATTCCTGAGAACGATGAAAGGCAGTGGGCGGAGTATCTCGCTTCGCTCGCGAAGATGGGCGTCGAGTACGCCCAGTTCCTGATGCCGAAGACGGCGAAGGCCGCGCGGCGTCAGGCGCAGATCGCGCGCGAGTGCGGCATCCCGCGCTCGGGGCTCCTGTGGTGTACCTTCTACCCCACATGTCCCTGCGGAGAAGACGGAAAGGGGGCGTTGGATGCCCTGAAGCTCGCGATCGAGTGCGGAAACGAGATGTCAGAAGTTATGGAGGGCTCGCCGAACGTCGATCTCTTCAGCCCGTCGCTGTTCCATGGCCTGGGCAATGCCGGAGGCTTTCCGAAGGATTCGGATACGGATCTCCAGATCGGGTTCCTGATCGCCGCGATGGGTCTCGCGCGCGGGGCGAAAGCCACGCTCATCGTCGAGCCGTTGAACCGTTTCGAGACGAACGGTCCGAATACGCTGCATGATGCGTGGGATCTCGTGAAGAAGGCCGATGCGCAAGGGGCGATCCGCTTGGGGCTCGACAGTTGTCATCAGCTCTTCGAGGAATACTCCGTTTCGAGCGCATGGGCCGACAATGCCGATAATGCGGGCTTGATCCACGCTTCGGCGCGGAGCCGGGGATATCTCTCCGACGACGCCAAGTTCCTGCCGCGAGTGTTTGCGGCGGTCATGCGGAACGCGAAATTGCGGAGGCTTCCGGTCGTTATCGAGGCGTTTTCGGCTTTGCAGACGAACCCGGGGTTTTTCCCCTACCTCAAGGTCCATCGTCTGCCGAGAGTCAGCGCTTTGGATGTCTTCTCGGTAAGCATCGCGTGCCTGAAGGCGTGGACGGGGGGCAGTTGAGTCGAGACGGGGATGTGTACTGGGCGCGTTACGGCCGTCGGGGGATTCCCCGGCGGCCGTTTTTAATATCTTCGCGGCGGGATGCCATGGCGCTGTGGCATCGATAAATGTTTACAATAATATACAATTGTTAAAAATTGTAAATATTCATGGATGCGGGCCGCGGATATGGTTTTAATTGACAAATATATAGTATACGTGTTATACTATATATGTAATAGCGATATGCCGTCCGCGTAGGATCGGCAGAAAAAAGTCCCCAGTTCTTCTGAGAAAAGGAGTTTTCCAGTGAAAACGAATCGTTTGGTGCTCGGTGCGTTGCTGATCTTGATGGCCGTCGTCTGCTCTGGCGGCTGCTGTGCGGCCCGTGCGGGTGCCGGCGTGCATGTCGGTGCTCGTGGCAACAAAACGAAATGGATCGACCGGTGTGCCGGTCCGGGCTTCGCCCGCGAGGTGGACCAGGCGCTCACGTCGCCCGTCGTCTCAGTCGATTTCTAGGCTGGTCCGGACGGGGAGAAGAAAAGCGAATACGGCGTCTTCCGCAAGGAAGTCGCCGTTTTTTTTAACTCTTTATTCCTGGCCGGAAGTAGAGAGTGATTTATTGACAGATGATAGTTCGCATGGCATACTAGCGCTGATTTCGGGGTCAGAACATTTCCACTATTTCCTTCGGGATGGGACGGATGCATGAATCTTGCAGATCTCATAATGCGTATTAGGGAGAGGGCGGATTCGACCCAGCAGGCAATTGCCGAGAAGCTCGGCGTTGATCGGTCGACCTTATCGAGGCTAGTAAATGGAAAAAGGGGGGAAGGCTATGATCTCCCGATGAAGATTTTGGCATTGGCATGCGAGAGGGGGTTTGTGAGGGAAGCGTTGCTCGTTTTGGGGACTAGGTCGAATGAGACGATCTCGACGATCATGAGGGCATCGATTCTGTTTCCCGACTTGTCGTCTGCGGAGCTCCAGGCCCTGCGCGATGTCGAGAAGGCCGCGGGCGGCACGGAGCCCCTTCCGGAAGAAATGGTTCGATTCGTGGTCGAGGCGCTTCGTGCCAGGTCAGAATCCTCGACAGGCGGAGGGGAAAAAAGAAGGAAGAAGAGCTCTTCTTGATAAAGCTCGGCGGAGAGAGAGATACGGCGTCTTCCGCAGGGAAGCCGCCGTATTATTTTTCAATTGACGCATCGGGGTAAATCATGGCATCCTATACCTGGTTTTAGGGACAGATCATTTCTCATTTCCTTCGGGACGGGTTGAGTACTATGACACTTGAAGATCTTGTGTTGCGTATCAGGAAGAGGGGGGGGTGGAATAAGACCCAGGTGGCGAAGGAGTTCGGGCTTTCCCGTGTCACCCTGTACCACAGGCTAAGGGAGGCGCGCAAAACGAAGCCATTGGAATTGAGCGCGCTTGCGCTTGCATGTAGGCTGGGACTCATCAAGGAGGCGGTCGCGTTCTTGCTCGGGCAGCCGGGACCGGCGGTGGCGGGCAATTCGACGCTCATGCGCGCAGCTTCCTTATTTCCCGATCTATCACCCGATGAGCTCAAGGTTTTACGCCAGCTCGAAGAGACGGTGAGAGGCACGGAGCCGCTCGCGGTCGATCTCGTGCGCGGCATCATCGAGCGCCTCCGGGCAGGCGTGGATCATCCTCCGATGGCGGCGGTATCGTCTGATGAGGCATTGTCTCCGTCGGGCGAAGCGGGGGCCGGAAGAGAGGCCTGTTCGTAGATGGCGGAATACGGGCGGGAAAGACGGATATCGGCAGGCGCGATCGCGACCTGCCTTTTTTATTTGAAGAGCGTCGCGTATTCGCCGTACCCTTCGCTCGTAAGATTCTCCTTTGGCACGAAGCGGAGCGCGGCCGAGTTCATGCAGTATCGCTTGCCGCCGCGGTCAGCGGGGCCGTCGTCGAACTTGTGGCCGAGGTGCGAGCCGGCCCAGCGGCTCACGATCTCGGTGCGCGGATAGAGGAGATAATAGTCGGTCTTCTCGACGATATTCTCCGGTGCGAGGGGTTTTACGAAGCTCGGCCAGCCGGTGCCCGAATCGAACTTGTCTTTCGATGAGAATAAGGGCTCGCCGGACACGATATCGACATAGATGCCGTCACGGTGCTCCTCGGCATACGCGTTGTCGAACGGCTTTTCGGTGCCCGCCTCCTGCGTTACGGAGTATTGAATGGCAGTCAGTTTTTTCTTCAGCTCTGCGACAGAAGGCTTTACGAAGCACGGGCCGCAGAAGCCTTCGCGTTTCGCCATGGGGCGGAGCGCCATATAACGCGCGGTTGCCTCCGCAGTCCAGTAGAGTTCATGGAACGCCTCGCGGCCGCTCCCGCCGCGGTAGTACGAATAGCGCACAGGATTTTTCGTATGGTAGTCCTGGTGATAGTCCTCGGCCTGGTAGAACGGGCCGGCGGGCAGGATGTCGGTCACGATCGGCTTCGCGCCGAATACGCCGCTTGCCTCGAGCGCCTTTTTCGCGGCTTCGGCTTTCGCGCGCTCACCCTCTGTCCGATAGAAGATGGCGCCCTTGTATGAGGGGCCGCGATCGACGAATTGGCCGCCGGCGTCCGTAGGGTCGACGGCGTGGATGAAGAACCAGTCGAGCAGGCCGTCGTAGGAAATGACGGCGGGGTCATAATGCGCCTCGACCGACTCGCGGTGGCCGGTCGTCTCGGACGATACTTGCTGGTATGACGGGTTCTTTTCCGCGCCGCCCGTATATCCCGAAACGACGGACGTCACGCCCGGCGCCTTCTCGAAGTCGGATTCGGTGCACCAGAAGCATCCGCCCGCGAAGGTCGCGACGGCCTCTCCATGCGGAATGATCGCGGCGGGAGCGGGCTTGGGGGATGCGGCAGGTGTCACAGGCACCGCCTTCGGCATATCGGGGACGGGTGCGGGTTCGGGTATCGCGGCCGGGGCCGCTTCAGGCGCGATCGGAACGGATGCGGGGGAAAGCTCCGTGGGGTGCGAGCGCATGGCGCGGAATTCGTACGTGCCGAACATGATCGCGGCGATCACGGCAAGGGTGATGCCTGCTTTTGGGATTATGCCCATAGGGAAAGGAGGACGCCGGCATAATGCACGACGACGTAGAGGAAGAAGATATAGCTCACGACGCCCGTGACGAGGGTGATCGCGACAAGATTGATAATTTCATTCTTGCGGCGCACGGCGTCGTCCATGGTGCAGATGCCCTTCTGCCGGCGCAGGTAGGTAACGAGGCTCACGGCGAGTAATACGAGCCCGACGGCGCGGAAGGCCCATTTATATGTTCCATACAGGGTTGTCGCGAGCGATGCGCCGAAAGAGACGCTCGCAAGCCCGAGGGATACGAGGATCACGGGCGACAGGCAGCAAAGCGAGGCGACGAAGACGGGGAGTGCCGATACTTTGAATATGTCTTTGATATGCATGGTGAAATGATAGTGCGTTTTGAAAAAGAAAGCACGGCAGTCGGTCTGCCGTGCGTCGTGCGATGTCCCGCGCGAGCGATTTAGCGCGCGTAGCGGGGATCGACGTATCGCTCTCCGCCTTGGCGCTGGCCATTGGTCTTGGCTCTGCGCTTCGCGACGTCGTGCCGGGCGGCTTTTGCGATCTGCGCGCCCTTCTTGCTCGTCTTTTTGCCGCGATTCTTCTTCCTGAGGAACATAACTCTGGCCATAATCTCCCTCGTTCATGCGTGGTGGATCGGTGGGTGGAAAACGCCAGACAAAAGACTACTATAGGAGGCTTTCAGACGCAATAATCGGCTATTTCAGGGATATTTGACTTTTTGGGAGGATATGTAGTATACTGTATGCGGAAGCAGGAAGTGTAGTCGGATTTCTAGGTTCTATATACAATCAAAAGCAATCAATGACAGGAAGCATCAAGACATTGACGGACAAGGGATTCGGATTCATCACGTACGAAGGTGCGGCGAAGGATCTGTTTTTCCACTCCAACGACCTGAACGACGTTGCATTCGACGATCTCAAGACCGGCGACATGCTCTCGTTCGACATCGTCGAGGGAGACAAGGGCCTCAGCGCGAAGAATATTCATCGCGCATAAGGACCCCGTCAGAAGGAAAACGCCACGTCGCAAGACGCGGCGTTTTTCGTTGCCACGATGGCGTGGAAATTACATACTTGAGATAGGTTCTAGGTAACGGCGCACAGTGAAGGGTTCTTTGGGAAAGGAGGTGCTTCATGCGCTACCTGATACTGATACGGGAAATGGCGTATGCCACGCTCGTGATCGGTGCCATGCTTTTTCTGACTGCCGTCCATCTGTTATGCGTCGCCTATTGGCGCTTCCGCGAAGGCATTGCGCTCGCGGGGCTCGGGCATGACGCGGCGAGCGCTCTCTTGCGGCTCTCGCGATTGCGACGGCAACTGGATACCGAGCAAGGGTTTTTCGATGTGCCGTACGGGCGCGAGATCAGGCGGAACTTCGAGGAGGCGCGCAAGGAAGCGCGCCGGAAGAAGGCTGATGGCGGGTATGCGGTCAACCGCTTCCGCCTATGGATGATGGGAGCATGACCAGATCGGCATGAGAGGATGTTGCCGTTTTGTTCGGGCCCGCCACGTCGGATGACTGTGGCGGGCTTTTCTATTGCGCAATCATGCGTATCCGCTATCATTTCCCGTATGAAGCGCATGGGAATATTCTCGGTAATCGCGTCGTTCGTCCTGTGCGCGGGCATCGCCTCGGCCGCGAGCATGGAGATGGGTCATATGGACCATACGGATCACGATATGGTGATGGAAGGGCCGAGCGAGCATCTTTCCATGTCATTTGCGGCAACTCCGGCGAGTCCCCGGGCAGGCGAGCCGGTCACGCTCTCGTTTACGCCATCGCACGTCGACCTCGAGGAGGCGCACGGCGCGCTCATGCATCTGATCGGGGTGCGCCGTGACGTGAAGCAGTTCTTCCACACGCATCCGGAGCCGCAGGCAAACGGCTCGTTCGCCATAACGCGCGCGTTCCCCGAGCCGGGCCGCTACGCCATCTGGCTCGAGGCGAAGCGCATGGGCATGCTCCACCGGTTCGAATATGCGCTCGTCGTGCGAAGCGCGAAACCGTCGCTCTGGGAGCGCATAACAGGAACATTCAAACGATCATGAAGACTCCGTGGGGGGCGATGTGGAAATTCATCTCGTTCCGGAATTTCTGGGCGAAGATTATATGGGTGCGCGGCAGGACGAGCCTGCAGTCGCATCGGAACCGCACCGAGTACCATTTCGGCTTCTATAAGGTGGAGCCGGGCGAGAAGCACCGCATGCAGCACGGCCTGTTCTTGGAGCTCGCGACGGGCAGGCCCGAGGAGGCCGATATCATACGGTACGAGGACGACTACGGCCGCGAGTGACAGCGGGCGCGCGTTTCGCATATCATGCATATATCATGAAGAACATCCCCATAATCGCGATCTGCGCCTTCGGCGTATTGGTCATCGTGAGCTTTTTCATATCGATGAAGAATCAGGGATCCGCCGTTCCTGAGGGAAAATATGACGCGTTCGCGGCGTGCGTGGGCGAGAAGAAGGCGACCTTTTACGGCGCGTTCTGGTGCTCCCACTGCCAGAATCAGAAGAAGGAATTCGGTTCGTCGGCGCATCTCCTGCCCTACGTCGAGTGCTCGACGCCCGACGGCAACGGCGTGACGGCCGTCTGCAAGGAGAAAGGCATAAAGGGGTACCCTACATGGGAATTCGCGGACGGCACGAGAGAGACCGGGGAGCTGTCCCTCGAGCATTTGGCGGAGAAGACGTCGTGCGCGCTCCCGTCATGACGCCGCTCGTCGCCTCGTTCACGCATATCGCAAGCGCCTTGACCGTACTCGCGGACATCCTGGTCGCTCTCGTTCTCGCTTCGATCGTCCTGCGGCGGGGCATGGGAGGGCCGGCGTTCCGTTTCTTCGCGCGCTATGGGGTGGTGGTCGCGTTCGCGGTTGCCGTAGCTTCTCTCTTGGGAAGCCTATTCTATTCGGAGTTCGCGGGATTTCCGCCGTGCACGCTCTGCTGGATCCAGCGCGTATGCATGTATCCGCAGATCCTCCTCTTAGGGATCGCCCTACGTCGGTACGACGCGAAGCTTGTCATCTCCTCGCTCATCCTTTCGGCGATAGGCGGCGCGGTCGCGGCATATAACCAGTACCTGCAGTTCGGGGGTGATCCCCTCGTTCCCTGCGGCGTGGGGTCCTCGGCCGCCGCGTGCGCACAGCGCTTCTTCATCGAGTTCGGATACGTGACGATCCCCATGATGTCCCTTACGGCCTTCGCCGTGATGGGTGCGGTACTCCTCGCGGAAAGAATCCACAGGGGATAAGGAAGGGGGTCGGGGTATACTGTACTCATGGTCGCCCATGCGATGCATCGCCATCACGGTCCCGCGCTCCGCGCGCATGCCGCATTCACGCCGTTCTTCCTCCTGCTCGTCGCCTTTGGGATATTCGGCATCGCGTCAATGTTCCCGTTCAGCCCCGCACCCGTGGCACCCCCTTCGTACATAGCGGCCGCGCTTGTGACGACCTTCGTACGGCTCATGGCGGCATACGTGCTCGCGGTCATATGCGCGATCCCGCTCGCGATTCTCGCCACGCGGGGCGCGCTCATGGAAAAGATTTTCCTGCCGGTGTTCGATATCCTCCAGTCGGTGCCGACGCTCGCGTTCTTCCCGCTCGTGATCGCGCTTTTCCTCCAGCACGGCTTCGCGAATGGGGCAGCGGTATTCATACTGTTCCTCAACATGCTCTGGAATATCGTGTTCAGCCTCATCGCCGGCATCGGCGCGGTACCGCACGAGATATTCTCGGCGGCGCGGGTGTTCAATATGCGCGGCGGGTTCTTCGTCCGGCGTGTGCTCCTGCCCGCGATCCTGCCCGCGCTCGTCACGGGTTCCTTATTCGCATGGGCGGAGGGGTGGAACGTGGTGATCGTTGCCGAGGTGCTCCATACCTACATCCCCGGCGGGACGTCGGCCAGCGACCTCTTCGGCATCGGGAGCGTGCTGGCGAACGCGCCCGCATCGGGCTCGGGGGCGACGTTCGTGGCCGCGATCCTGGGGCTCGTGGGGCTGATAGCGGTGCTGAACTTCGCCGTATGGCAGCGGTTATTGCATTATGCGGAAACATATAGATTCGAATGACATAATCGCCTTCGAGGCGGTATCGAAAATATACGGCACGGGCGACGTGGCGCTCGAGAGTGCGTCGTTTTCCATCGCGCGCGGATCGTTCACGTGCATCGTGGGCCCGTCGGGCGGGGGCAAGTCGACGGCGTTGAAAATCATCGCGGGTCTCGAGGAGCCCTCGTCGGGGACGGTGATGAAGCCCGACCACGTCTCGATGGCGTTCCAGTCGGGCGCGCTCATGCCATGGCTCACGGCGCAGGGCAACGCGGCGCTTCCGCTCGAGGCGCGGGGCATGGAGGGCGATAAGGCGGCCCGGGAGGCGCGCAAGTGGCTCCGGATGCTCGGTCTCCGCGGGCTCGAGGGGAAATTGCCGCGTGAGCTGTCGGGCGGGGAGCGGCAGAGGGTCGGCATCGCCCGCGCGCTCGCCGTGAATCCCGCGGTGCTCTTACTCGACGAGCCGTTCGCGGCGCTCGACCCTAAGACGACCGATGAGCTTCATAAGGATATTGTGGGTATCTGGCGCGAGACGGGGAAGACCGTCGTGATGGTATCGCATTCGATCGAGGAGGCGGTCGCGCTCTCGACCCGCGTGCTCCTGATGAAAGGCCATGCGGTACGCAAAGCGTTCGATATCGACTTGCCGCATCCGCACCGTGCGCACGCGCTCGCGTTTTCGCGCGAGGTCGCGCATATACGCAAGGAATTTTTCAAATAAAAAAAGCCCGGCTAAAAAGGATTTATGCTGACCCGATGAATGTATCAAATTGGAAACGATCGTCATAAATTTGATACATTAAGAAGTTTTTGGCTTCCACCGCATTTTTAAATAAAATGCAAAAAAGGAGCCCGGCCGTTGGTACGGCCGGGCTCATAAACACCGGATCATTGCTGATCCATCAACAATTCAAGAAGGGTTTTCGCCTCCTCTATCGAGTTCCTATCGTTTCGGTCGAGACAGGCATTGGCTTGCGGAAATCTCGATTCGATAACGACGGTGCAGAGGATGCGCTTGAGCATGTCATCGTCGTCTTCCGGGAGGATGACGTGGAGAACCAAGAGCGATTCTTCCGGAACATGCCGCACGGGGATTCTGATGCCGGAATTGGTCTGGAAGGCGACTGAGTTCGCCGCAGGCCGCCCGGGGTCGAAAGGAAGCACGATCGAGGTCGTTGCGGTGAGTCCCGCGATCCGGTTCGTCTGCGGCACGAGATCGTTTCCCGTTTGCAGTGCAGCTCCCAAATCGGCCCATGCTGCGATACGCCGCCCTGTGCTGAGGTGCATGCGCATGCTCGCCGCCTCGCTCGCGAACCGTACGGCTTCGATCGTAGGAAGCTCTATCATCACGCTTTTCATCGTTCGTTCCGTACCCTTTCGTTAGAGGGGCTGGTCGGGAGGAGGCGTGGGATTCGATGCCTGCTGACGCCTCGATTCCTTCCATGTTGCAGGGGGCAGAAGGCAGGAGACGAGCGCGGCGGTTGCCGTGAGATCTTCCCGGTCCCTGATCGTCGTTCTGGCTTCGGGGAGTTTCCCCATAAAGACGACGTTCGCGAGGATCATGCCGAAGAGGGCGAGCGGGTCGGGATAATCGTCCTGCAGCTCGATCGAGATGAAGAGCGAGGGTGCTGCCTGATGCTCGCCTTTCGGAAGGCACCCGATCCTTATCTGCATCTGCTTGTTCTCGAACGTCGCATAGCGGGTTCCGTCAGGCCGGAAATAGAGCACGTCGGAACGGAAGTCCATACGGATGGCTTTAGCAAGTTGCCTGGCCCGGTCTTCGAAAGACTCGACCGTCTGTGCGCGGAAGAAGGTGAGATATAACTCATCTAGCACATTCATGCCGGGAATCTCCCGTGCCGCGGTTTGGATAGATAGCGAATCCGGAAGCTCGATAGACAGGAGATCTTTCAAAATTCCTCCGTTTCTCCCCATGAGGGGGACTAGGGTGGTGCGCCGGGCGACGTGCCATGCGCGATGTCAAAGGTCATTACTATTATGCCATTTTATCAATAGATTAGTCAATATTAAAATAAGAAGCCCGGCCGTTGGTACGGCCGGGCGTTCGGTGTGGCGTCTCGCATTCGTCGTGCCTCATCCGTCGAAGTGGCGGATATAGATCACGAGCGTGATGACCGTGGCGCTTACCAAGGCGGAAAGCGCCATGCACACCATGAGCATCCGGTTCCTCATGAAGAAGCCTTCGAGAGAGAAGGCGATCTGGATCAGGAAGTAGACGATGATCATTTCAAGGGAAAGTCCCTCGGTGGTGCGCGTGCGCATGATCTGTACGAGCTGGGGCAACATGGCTATCACGTTGATGAGCCCTACCGCCCAGATGATCCATTGCCAGTGGATCTTCATGGCGAACTGTTCTCGCGTCATGGGAATGCCTTTCAGCGTACGAAGTCCAAGGTGTTATAGGTGAGCGCCAGCGCCGCAGTCATGCGGCCGAAATGCTCGAGGAATTTCGTGGAAGCCATAGGAAAGCGCAGGTCGTAGTCGTAGACGAGGGTCGAAAGGACCCTGCCGAATTCGATATGCGCCTTTCCTTCATCCGGCGGAAAGTATTCGATGGTGATGAAGAACATCGGTTCTTCGCGCTCGAGACCGGCATTGAGGCGGCCGATTGTGATATGCGCCTGAGCGTCCGTCAAGCGAAAATCGGCGAAACTGCCGCAAGGATTGGTGCTGAAGCTGGCTGATTGGGGGGCGCCGACATACTGGATGCGGCCGCCGTAATCAGGCACGCGCGTTGCCTGGAGCGCTATGGCTTCCTTGGGTCCGTTCGCGAGCGCGCCGCAGAAGTCGCTCCATGCGTCCCATCCTTGGGAATTATCGCGCGAGAAGGGCATTCTGGTCAGCGTTCCGATCATCGTCAAGATACCTTCGATACTCGGAAGTTCTACTCCTAAGAAATATCTCACAATATCTCCGTTTCTCCCCGTAGGGAATGAGAGGATGATGCGCCGGGCGACGTGCCATGCGCGATGTCAAAGGTCATTACTATTATGCCATTTTATCAATAGATTAGTCAATATTAAAATAAGAAGCCCGGCCGTTGGTACGGCCGGGCTTGGTAATAGTTTTTCGATAGGGCGCGCTCAGGCCTTCGGCTCGACGCTCGATCCCCAGAGCAGGCAATTCATCAAGGCGCCAGTCGCCGAGACATTCTCCGTTCCTCTGAAGGTGGTAAGGGCTCGCGGAAGGTCGGATTGGTAAACGACGGTCGAGAGGATGAGTCCGAAGAGGCGTTCCGGGCGCGGATAGTCGTCAGGCAGCGTGACGGACACGAAGAATGTCGGCCCTGGTCGCCCGCCGCCGGGATGGGCGTGGCCGATCCTGACCAATGCAGTCTTCGCTTGGAAGTCAGCGTGGCTTCCGGAGGTGCTGGTGAAGTGCGCGGATTCGGGAATATGGCTCGCATCCCTGCCGAAGAAACTGGCGAGTTCTCTCGCTCGCAAGGAGATGTCTGCTCGAGGACCATCGGTGAGGGAATTGAGAAAGGCTCCCCATGTGCCCAAGACCCCCTGGGCTATCGCTGTCTGGCCGTCTTCATCCATCTCGGGGATGTGTGCGAGCACACGACGGATGGACGTCCTGTCAGGAAGATCTACGCGGATGAGATTGCTCAACTGTTTTTCTCCTTGTGTTCGAGGGGATTATGCGCAGGGCGATATGCCCGGCGCCTTGTCAAAGATCGATGCTAGTATGCCACGATATGTGAAAATAATCAAGTATCTGCACGGAGTGGCAAGGAGTTGGATGATTGGTAATCGGTGCGATATATGGCATACTTAACTGTTTAATATGGCAGGGAAATTCAAGATGCATTCGGATAATATGCCCGCAGGCGACCAGCCGGCGGCGATTTCGGCATTAGTCGACGGGTTGGAAAATGGTCTCGACCGGCAGACGCTCTTGGGCGTTACGGGCTCCGGCAAGACCTTCACGATCGCGAACGTGATCGAGCGGGTTCAGCGCCCCACGCTCGTGATCGCGCATAACAAGACCTTGGCCGCCCAACTATGCAACGAGTTCCGGGAGCTGTTTCCGGACAATGCCGTGCACTATTTCGTGTCGTACTACGACTATTACCAGCCTGAGGCCTATATGCCCGGCTCGGACACCTATATCGCGAAGGAGGCGATGATCAACGACGAGATCGACAAGCTGCGCCACGCGGCGACGACCGCGCTCTTGACGCGCAAGGATGTCATTGTGGTCGCGTCCGTCTCCTGCATATACGGTCTCGGCGCCCCGGCGGAATACGCGGCCAACATTTTGCATTTCAAGGTAGGCGAGGCGCTCGACCGTGCCGCGCTCTCGCGCAAGCTCATATCGCTCCACTTCACGCGCACTACGGCCGACCTCGCGCGCGGCACGTTCCGGCTGATCGGGGACCAATGGGAGATCATGCCGCCCGACCGCGAGCTCGTCTACGTGATCGAGACGGACAAGGGCGTGATACGGAAAATATACGAAGTGAATCCCGTCGAGGGGTTCATGGCGGGAAAAACGCCGGAGGTTCACGAGGCGGTCATCGCTCCGGCGAAGCACTACGTCACGTCGGCTCCGGATCGTGCCCGCGCGATCACGGCGATCCAAAAGGAATTGAAGGTCCAGCTCGCAACATTCGAGAAAGAAAAGAAATTGCTCGAGGCCGAGCGGCTCGAGCGCCGCACGAATTTCGACATCGCAATGATGCGCGAGATCGGTTACTGCAATGGCATCGAGAACTATTCCCGTCACTTGTCCGGCCGCGCCGCAGGCGCCCCGCCTGAGACCCTGCTCGAGTATTTCCCCGAGGGGTTTCTCACGGTCATCGACGAGTCGCATGTGGCGGTGTCGCAGATCGGCGGCATGTACGCGGGCGATGCGGCGCGCAAGAAGACCCTTGTGGACTACGGCTTCCGCCTACCTTCCGCCGCGGACAACCGCCCGCTCACGTTCGACGAATTCAAGGAGCGCGTGGGCCAGGTCATATTCACCTCGGCAACGCCTTCGGCGTACGAATACGGGGTGAGTAAGAAGATCGTGGAGCAGATCATCCGCCCCACGGGCCTCGTGGACCCCAAGACAACCGTGCTTCCTGCGCGCGGGCAGATCGAAGACCTAATCCCGCGCATGGACGAGCGCATCAAGAAGAAGGAGCGCGTGCTCGTGACCACCTTGACGAAGAAGATGGCCGAGGACCTGAGCGCGTATCTCGAGGAGCGCGAATACAAGGCGGCGTACCTGCACAGCGACGTGAAGACCCTGGAACGCGTGAGGATCCTCACCGATCTCAGGAGGGGCGTGTATGATATCCTGGTCGGCGTGAACCTCCTGCGCGAGGGGCTCGACCTGCCGGAAGTCTCATTGGTCGCGATCCTCGACGCGGACAAGGAGGGATTCCTGCGGAGCGAAACGTCGCTCATACAGACCATTGGCCGCGCCGCACGGCATGTGAACGGCGAAGTGCTCCTATATGCCGACGTGATGACCGGATCGCTCGCGAAAGCGCTTTCGGAAACAAAACGTCGTCGGGACCGCCAGCTCGCATATAATGAGGAGCACGGCATTATCCCGCGCACGGTGGTGCGGGCCATAAAGGACATCATGCCCGCGGCCGCCATCCTATCGCTCGAGGCCGCCCCGCTCATGGGATCGAAGGAGGGCCTCACGAAGCTCGTGAAAGCGAAGGAGAAGGAGATGCGGGAGGCGGCGGGCGAGCTGAACTTCGAGCTCGCGACGCTCCTGCGGGAAGAGATTAAGGAACTAAAGAAGGAGATCGAGAAGACGGCAGTCGTGCCGTCGCCTAAGAAATCTAAAAAAGCATGAAAGATGTAATCAGCATAAAAGGCGCGCGCGAGCACAATCTGAAGAACGTATCGCTCGTGATCCCGCGCAATAAGATGGTGGTATTCACCGGGCCCTCGGGTTCCGGCAAGTCGTCCTTGGCATACGACACCATTTTCGCTGAAGGTCAGCGTCGGTATATCGAGTCACTGTCGGCATACGCCCGGCAGTTCTTAGGCTCTCTCGATAAGCCGGACGTGGACGAGATCGAGGGCCTCTCGCCCGCAATTTCCATAGACCAAAAGAGCCACTCGGGCAACCCGCGTTCGACGGTGGCGACTATTACCGAGATCTACGACTACCTTCGCGTGCTCTATGCCCGCGTGGGGACGCCGTTCTGCCCGCGGTGCGGATCGCTGATACGCAAGATGACGAACGAGCAGATCGTCGACATCGCGGCGAACATCGCGGCGAAAGCGGCGGGCAAGCGGAATATGGTGATCATGGCGCCCGTCGTGCGCGGCAGGAAGGGCGAATACTACCAGATGTTCTATGACTTCCTGAACGCCGGCTATTCCGAAGTGCGGCTGAACGGCGAGATGAAGTCGCTCCGCGAGCGCATCGTGCTCGACCGCAACAAGGCGCACACGATCGACCTCGTCATCGACCGCATCCCGACGGTTCTCGATTTCGCGGAAAAGGACAATCGCTTGCGCCTAGCGGAAGCGGTCGGCGCGGCCCTGAAATACGGGCAGGACGTGGTCACGATCATCGCGGACGAGGAGACGGCGCTTTCGGCGAAGTTCACCTGCCCCAAGGACGGCTTCTCATTCCCGGAGATCGAGCCGCGCCTCTTCTCGTTCAACAGCCCCTACGGCGCGTGCCCCGAGTGCCACGGCCTCGGCACCGAGAGCGTGTGGTCGGAGGACCCGTGCAAGGTCTGCCTCGGCAAGCGCCTGAAGGAAGAATCGTTGTCGGTCCTGATCGGCGGCAAGAACATATCGACCGTCGTCGGCCTCTCCATTCGCGACGCGCATGCGTTCTTCGAGAAGCTCGACCTCGAGCTCTTCGAGCAATCGGAAAAGGAAAAGAGCGGTATATACGAGGTGGCCGAGCTCCCTATAAAGGAAATAAAGAACCGCCTACAGTTCATGATCAACGTGGGTCTGGATTATCTCGCCCTCGAGCGCAAGTCGGGAACCTTGTCGGGCGGGGAGAGTCAGCGCATACGCTTGGCCTCGCAGATCGGTTCCCGCCTCGTGGGGACGCTGTATATCCTAGACGAGCCGACGATCGGCCTGCATCAGCGGGACAATGACCGTCTCATCGCGACCCTGAAGGAGCTGCGCGACCTGGGGAATACCATAATCATCGTGGAGCACGACGAGGACACGATCCGCGAGTCGGATTACCTGGTCGACATCGGCCCGGCGGCCGGCATCCACGGCGGTATGGTGGTCGCGGCAGGGCCCATTCCCGAAATACTAAAGGATAAGAAGCAGAAGTCCCTGACGCTCGACTACCTGCGCGGGGACGCGAAGATCGCGGTGCCGAAGGACAGGCGTGAAGTGCAGAAGAATTCGCCGATGCTGAAGATCCGGAACGCGCACGCGAACAATCTGCGCAACGTGAGCGCGGACATCCCGCTCGGCCGCTTTACGGCGGTCACGGGCGTATCGGGCTCGGGCAAGAGCTCCTTGGTATACGACGTGCTCTACAAGACGCTCGCGAATTCCTTCAACGGCGCGAACCATAAGACCATTCCGGACCAGATCATCCTCGGCGCCGAATATCTCACGCGCGTGATCAACGTGGACCAGGGCGCGATCGGGCGCACGCCGCGCTCGAACCCGGCGACCTACGTGGGCGCGTGGACGCATATCCGCGACCTCTTCGCCGCCACGCCCGACGCGAAGATCCGCGGCTACCGCCCGGGCCGGTTCAGCTTCAACGTGAAGGGCGGCCGGTGCGAGAACTGCGAGGGGCATGGGGAGATCGCGATCGAGATGCACTTCCTGCCCACGATCCATATCGAGTGCGAGGTATGCAAAGGAAAGCGGTTCGACCGCGAGACGCTCGAGGTCGAGTACCAGGGCAAGAATATCTACGAGGTGCTCCAGACGACGGTCGAGGAGGCGGTCGAGTTCTTCAAGGAGATCCCGTGGCTCCATGACCAGCTGAAGATCTTGAACGACGTGGGGCTCGGGTACATCACGCTCGGCCAGTCGGCGACGACGCTCTCGGGCGGCGAGGCCCAGCGTATCAAGCTGGCGGCCGAGCTCGGCAAGCGCGACACGCGGAAGACCCTCTACCTCTTGGATGAGCCGACGACGGGCTTGCACTTCTCGGACATCGAGAACCTGCTCGCGGTCCTGAACCGCCTCGTAGACCGCGGCAACACCGTGGTCGTGATCGAGCATAACCTGGACGTGATAAAGACGGCGGACCACGTGATCGACCTGGGGCCCGAGGGTGGCGTGGGCGGGGGATCGATCGTCGCGGCGGGGACGCCGGAAGAGGTGGCTAATTCGCCGAAGAGCTTCACGGGAAAATACCTAAAGCGGGTATTGAAATAAAAAAAACGAACCTCGGAGCCGAAGCTGCGCGAGGTTCGCGTGTCCCTGTGTGGCAGGACATGCCGTCGATTATCGCATCTCGATCGCCGTTCTAACCCGAGAGATAGCTGCGATGATCTCGGATTTTCGGAATGGGGCGATTGAGCGGAGCGTCGATGCGTTCTCTGCTCATCAGGAACAGATCGAGCGCTGCTGAGGCCTTGAGGCCGGGCGACGGATCGGGATCGGCGCTTGCGGGTATTGCGCCCGCGAGCTGCATCGCGATATAGGTGATGAGCTGCTGCATTCCGGTTTTGGTTCCGAGCAAGACATTCACGGTTCGACTCCCTGAGTTGAGGAAAAACTATCGCTGACTGATAAAATATATAGTAACATTTATACTATATATTTGTCAATAAATATATAAGTGAAGGCGTCGTATAAAAAAAGAAACCTTGGGGGTGGTGTCCCCCCAAGGTGGTCGCGCCCGTGCGACCGCTGGCAACTATCCCTGTATTGTTCGGGTCAGGTTACCCCTAGCCACGAGCGCATGCTCTTGCTACCAAGAGCAGAGGCGGTGCATGCGGCGCATGATAGCCCGCACACGATCCGGAGTTCCGCATGGTCATGACCCCATACGGCCTTCTGCAGAGAGGCGACTATCCGCCTCAGAGTCTTGAGAGCCTTGATGTTAGGGCTTCCTCCAAAACTCTCTATCGCCAGTCCAAGCCTTTCCCCTTGGCGTAAGGTATCGGGAAGACTTGCCACGCTGTCGCCGAGAGACGTTCTCTCGGTAAAACTCCCCTAAGCCCGCATGGATCGGCTTTCGAGGAACACTGAATAATAACAGGATCTGCCTATATCGTAGTCTATTATGGATTATTTGTCAAGAGGGGTTAAACGGGGTATGCTCGGGGTCTATGGATAGGGGCAGGAAATCGTTATATGAAGGACTTCCCGAAACGCCGGGCGTCTACATCATGAAAAGCGCCCGGGGCGCCATTTTATACGTGGGAAAGGCATCGAACTTGCGCCGGCGGGTGTCGAGTTACTTCACGCGGCCGCACGATTCGCGCATCGAGTCCCTGGTTGGCGAAATCGCGCGCATCAATCACCGAGATACCGACACGGCCATCGAGGCCCTGATACTCGAGAGTGCGTTGATCAAGCGGCATATGCCGCCCTATAACGTGCGGGAGAAGGACGACAAGAGCTTCCTCTATGTGGTGTTCACGAACGATGCGTTCCCGCGCGTGCTCCTGGTGCGCGGGAAGGATAGGGCAGGCGACGAGAAGGATATATATGGCCCCTTCGTCGCGGCATCGGCCGCGCGCGCCGCGCTCCGCATCATGCGCCGCATCTTCCCGTTCTCGGACCATGCGAAAGAGGGCATGCGGGGCGCGAAGCCCTGCTTCAATTGCCAGATCGGCCTCTGTCCCGGCACGTGCGTGAAGGCGATTTCGCGCGTAGACTATGCGAAGAATATACGGAACCTGAAATTATTCTTCCGCGGGGAAAAGAAGAAGATCATCCGCTCGCTCGAGGCCGATATGGCGCGATATGGAAAGGCATTGCAGTTCGAGAAGGCCGAGGCGGCGAAGCGGAAGATCTTCGCGCTTCAGCACATACAGGACACGGCCCTGATCGGCGAGAATGCCGTGGAGGAGGGTGGCGAGGCAATCCGCATAGAAGGCTATGACGTTTCGAACATCTCGGGCACGAACCCCGTGGGCGCGATGGTGGTGTTTGCCGGCACGAAGCCGGACAAGAAGGAGTACCGGATTTTCAACATACGAGGCATCATGGGGCCGGACGATACCGGCATGATGCGCGAGATGCTCGAGCGCCGCCTCGACAACAAGTGGCCCCTGCCGCGGCTGATCCTGGTCGATGGTGGGCAGGGCCAGGCGAACGTGGCGGAGGCGGTCTTGATGGCCCGCGGCCTTTCTATTCCCGTAGTTGGTATCGCGAAGGGGGCGGATAGGAAGGGTAATCGATTCGTGGGGCAAATCCCCGAAGGCGTGGTGGAGAAGACGCTCATCGCCGTGCGCGACGAGGCGCACCGGTTCTCGCGCGCCGCGCACATCCGCCGCCGCGGCAAGGCATTCCTAAACGGCACATAGGTGAATATAAACAATTTTAAACAAGTGTATATTATTGTTGATATTCGCATCCGGACGTCGGGCGGCAGCGGGAGAAATATGGAGTAAGGCGATCGGTTCGTGATACAATGGAATTCTCATGCGTACCAAAGTAATCGCCACAATAGGCCCGAAATCGGAATCGAAGGACATGATCCGCAGCTTCGTCGCGGAGGGTATGGATATCGCCCGCATGAATTTCTCGCACTGCACGTACGAGGAGTATCAGGCGCGGAAGTCCCTTATTAGCGAGGCAGCGATGTCTTTGAAGAAGACCGTATCCATCCAGCAGGACCTGAAGGGGCCGCGCCTGCGCGTGGGGACTATGCCCGAGGAGGGCAGGGAATTGCGCGACGATGAGATGGTCACGTTTACGACCGATAAGCCCGGCATGAAGGCCGGGGAGATATACATAGACGATCCGTACATCCACGCGGACATCAAGGAGGGTGATCCGCTCTATCTCTCGAGCGGCGAGATGGAGCTCGTGGTGACGGGCGTATCGGGTAAGCGGTTCAAGGCCAGGGTCTTGCGCGGCGGCCTCTTATATTCCAATAAGGGCGTGAACGTGCCGAGCACCAAGCTCACGACATCCGGATTGACCGACAAGGATATCGAGGATGTGAAATTCGCCGTGGCGGAAGGCGTGGACTACGTGGCGATCTCCTTCGTGCAGTCGGTGGACGATATCGAGCGCCTGCGCGGGCTCGTGGGAAAGGATGTGCGGATCATCGCGAAGATCGAGATGGCGCTCGCGGTGAAGAATATCGACGAGATTATCCGCGCTTCGGATGCGATCATGGTCGCGCGCGGCGACCTGGGAACGGAGATCTCGCTCGAGAAGGTGCCCTTCGTCCAGAAGAACCTGATCCGCCAGGCGGCATGGCACGGCAAGGGCTCCATTACCGCCACGCAGATGCTTTCCTCGATGATGCATCACCTGCACCCCACGCGCGCCGAGGTGTCGGACATCGCGAACGCGGTGTGGGACGGCACGGACGCGGTGATGCTGTCCGACGAGACGGCGGCGGGCCAGTACCCGCTCGAGGCGCTGAAGACCCTCGTGCGCGTCACGAAAGAGGCGGAAGTTTCGTATCTTGACCGTCCGAACCTCTTATGATGGAGATAGCAGTATTCGGCGGCGGATGTTTTTGGTGCACCGAGGCGGTGTTCCGGAGCCTGAAAGGCGTCGCGTCGGTGATGCCCGGCTATGCCGGAGGGACCACGAAGAATCCGACCTATGAGCGCGTATCGAGCGGCGAGAGCGACCACGCGGAAGTGATCAGGATCGCATTCGATCCGGCAATCGTTTCGTATCGGGATCTTCTCACGGTCTTCTTCGCGACGCACGATCCGACGACGATGAATAGGCAGGGAAACGACACGGGCCCGCAATACCGCTCGCTCGTGCTTTACGCGACCGATGGGCAGAAGGCCGAGGCGGAAGCGATGATCGTTGATCTGAATGCATCAAGCGAAGCCGGCGGCCGCATCGTGACGCGCGTGGAGCCCCTGGGGGAGTTCTATGAGGCGGAAAAATACCATCAGGAGTATTATGAGAGGAACAGGACGGCGCCGTATTGCGAGATTGTGATCAACCCGAAGCTCGAGAAGCTGAAAAAGCGCTTCGCCGAACTGCTCGCATGAGATTTCTGGGAATAATGAATATTTACAAATAAATACAATTGTTTAAAATTGTAAATATTCGATAGGGATGGGGCATACTAGTAAGCGCGCAATCTTCTTAAAATACTATGAAACAAGACAGCGAATTGGATCCGGAATTGCGCCGCGTGGCGCGCGAGGGCGGCACCGAGGCGCCCTTTGCCGGCAAGTACGTGGATAATCACGACAGGGGGATGTTCAAGTGCGCGATATGTTCCGCCGAGCTGTTTGCATCGGACGCCAAGTTCGATTCGGGCACGGGCTGGCCGAGCTTCACCGAGCCGAAGAATCTGGAGAACGTGGTATTGAAAGAGGATATGACATACGGCATGAGCCGCACGGAGGTGCTGTGCAAGAACTGCGGCGCGCACCTAGGGCACGTATTCCCGGACGGTCCTGCCGATAAGGGTGGAAAAAGATATTGTATTAATTCTGTCTGCCTGGAACTCGAGAAGGAGAAAGAGAAAAGCCCGGAGTAAATCCGGGCTTCGCCATTTTCGGCAATCCTGTGAGTCATAGGCAGGAGAGATTATGCTGTCTCAGCATGCGTTCGACGAGCTGACTATCCAAGCCGTCCATGAAATGCGCGCCGATTTCGTAACTTTCGGTAGGCCATGATCCGATCATGTTCGTGTTTCGGCGGATATAGCTCCAGTACAGGAATGGCCACGGGCCATCGGGATCCGTAGGGTAGTGTTCGTCCTTCTCGAATATGACACGGTTGAATTCTCGGCCGGACGCGGTGAGGAAGCTATAGAGCTCGGCCTGGGCCCTGAAGACGTATTCCGGCGAGTTCGAGAAGCATTTCCGGAAGAGGATGAGCCGTTCGTTTTCCCTCCGTAATGACCGGAGCTTGCAGAGAATCCAATTCAATTCGAGCTGATTGATGCGCGGCCATTTCCTGTAATCCGGCCGTCCGGCGCGGAGCGAGCGGAGTGACATGAGATATTCCTTTCTCGATGTGCGGGTGGGTACCTCGCGCGCATAATACCACGATTGTCTTAGGGTGAAAAGTATACCCCCACACCTATAAAAGTATGGACAAAGCGTGAATTTCGGGGTTGTTATTAGGTGTGGGGGCATGGTATGATTGGCGGATATTCCTATGGCCAACGCATACGATCACGGCGACGTCATCATCCGGTTCGCCGACGCCACATTCCATTACGACCACCGCCGCCCCATCCTCGATGAGGTGAATTTTTCGGTGCGCGAGCGGGCGAAGATCACGCTTATGGGGCAGAATGGCGGGGGAAAATCGACCATCTTCAAACTGATACTCGGGGAGCTGCAGCTCGAGGATGGCTCCTTGAACATTAAGAAAGGCGCCTCGATCGCCATTGCCGCGCAGGTGGTGAAGAAGGAGGACCTTGCAAAGACCGTGCTCGACTTCTTTCAGGGCGCATTCAAGGAAAAGGTCTACGATATCGAGCCGCGCGCGAAGAAGGCGCTCGACGCCGTGAATCTTGCGGCCCCGCTCGAAAAGACCATAAGCCAGTTCTCGGGCGGCGAGCAGGCGCGGCTTCTCTTGGCCTTCGCGCTCATACAGAACCCGGACATCCTCCTGCTCGACGAGCCCACGAACAATCTCGACAAGGCCGGCATCGAGCACCTCACGAACTTCCTCGTCGGCTACAAGAAGACCATCATCGTCATCTCGCACGACGCGCAGTTCCTGAACTCCTTCACGCACGGCGTGCTCTATCTCGACATCTATAAGAAGAAGGTCGACCAGTACGTCGGCGACTACCTGAAAGTGATCGAGGAGATCAAGGCGCAGATCGAGCGCGAGCGCAGGGAGAACGTGCGGCTTCTCCGCGACATCTCGAACCGCAAGGAGCAGATGGGCTTCTTCGCGCAGAAGGGCGGCCATATGCGCGACGTGGCGCGCAAGATGCGCGAGGCCATCAACGAGCTCGAGGAACAGGTCGTCGACATCCGGCACGAGGACAAGACGATCGCGCAGTTCCGCATATCCTCGCCCGAGATCGCCGGCCCGATCGTGAAGATGTCGTCCGTTTCAATAGTGAAGAACCATAAGGAGATCGCGAAGAAGGCGGCGATCGCCCTGAAGCGCGGCGAGGCGCTCCTGATATCCGGTCCGAATGGCATCGGCAAGACCACGTTCCTGAAGAAGCTCGCATCGCGTGCCGCGAAGGGCATCGAGTTCGGCGACGGCGTCGAGATCGGCTACTACACGCAGGACTTCTCGGGGCTCGACGAGACGAAGACGGTATACGACTCCCTGCTCGAGGTGATGAAGAACGGCACGGAGGAGGAGCTCCGTTCGGCGGGCGCGCGCTTCCTCTTCACCGACGACCTGCTCAGGAACCATGTCGGCTCCCTCTCCGAAGGGCAGAAGGGCTTGCTGTCATTTGCGCGCTTCATGGTGCAGGGGCCGAGCCTCCTGATCTTGGACGAGCCTACGAACCACGTGAATTTCCGCCACTTGCCCGTGATCGCGAAGGCGCTCGACGAATACCAGGGTGCCTTGATCCTCGTGAGCCACATGGCCGAGTTCGTATCGCAGATAAAATTCGACGAGACGCTCGATATGGGCGCGTTCTAATAAGCATATGCTCGTAGATGTCGTGAAAATAAGGGTAGCCGCGGGAAAGGGCGGCGACGGCGTCGTCACCTTTAGCAAGGTGAAGATGACCCTGGGCCCCACGGGCGGCGCGGGCGGCAGGGGTGGCGACGTGTACCTCGAGGCCGTGCCCGATCTCGGGGCGCTCAGGGCGTATCGCACGCGCAAGGATTTCAAGGCAGAAGACGGCCGGGCCGGCCGCGGCGCGTTCCGCGACGGCCATAGGGGCGCCGAGCTCACGCTCCAGGTGCCGCGCGGCACCGTGGCGCATAATTGCGCGACGGGGGCGAGCTTCGAGCTCACGAAGGTCGGCGAGCGCCTGCTCGTGGCCTCGGGCGGCGCGGGCGGTAAGGGGAATTTCCTGTTCCGCTCCGCCACCAATACCACGCCCAAGCAGGCGGACCCGGGCCTGCCCGGGCAGAGCGCCGAGATCGAGCTCGAGCTGAAGCTCATCGCGGACGTGGGGCTCGTCGGCCTGCCCAATGTCGGCAAGTCGAGCTTCCTGAACGCCGTGACGAACGCGAAGAGCCCCGTGGCGGACTACGCCTTTACCACGCTTGAGCCGCACCTCGGTGCCTTCTACGGCGTGATCATCGCCGACTTGCCGGGGCTGATCGAGGGCGCGTCGGAGGGGAAGGGACTCGGCATAAAGTTCTTGCGGCACATCGAGCGCACGCGCGTGATCTTTCACTTCATCTCGGCGAC
>CALQZH010000009.1 GCA_943349395.1 Parcubacteria group bacterium
CCCGCCATCCGCTCCCCTCAAGCCCTATATACTCCACGCGGAGCCCAAGCGGGCCATGACCGAAGCTCCCAAGCCGTCGTTCACGTTCACGCCGCCCGCGTCCCCGCAGTTCGCCGAAACGAAAGTCGCCCCCAAAGTCGTAATCGAGCGCATCGTGCACTACGGCACGCTCATCACCCCCTTGAACCAGGCGCCGAAGCGGACGGTTCCGACCGAAACCGGCATCGCGACGCCCCGCTCGAGATGGTTCTCCTGACATGCAATTCCAAGTACCCCAATACATAGACGTCGAGGACCACATCGTGGGCCCTCTCACCCTCCGCCAATTCCTCTATATCGCGACGGGGTTCCTCCTCATATTCATCTCCTTCTTCTATATGGATAAGATCCTCTGGATACCCTTCTCCATCGTCGTCGCCGCCGTTTCCCTGTCGCTCGCGCTCGTGAAATACAACGGCCGGCCGCTCCTCTCGGCCGCGATCGCGGCGTTCTCTTATTTCACGAAGCCGAAATCCTATATATGGCAGAAGCCCGCCACGGGAACCGGCACGCAGGCGCCTCCCAAGAAGCAAGGACTGATCGCCCGCCTCGGGCTCGAGCTCCTTGCCGGCACGAAGCCCGTTCTCGGCCGCGAGCGGGCGACGGGCATCTTTTTCCGCAGGAGCCTTCCCGCGAGCGAGAGCGTCGCGGTCCTCCGCGACATCACCGGAAACCAGGAGGACGTGAAGCGCGTCGACTATCGTTGAGGTAGAATCAAACCAACCACTATATGCCCCAAGCACCGCTATCGACACAGGAATTGATCGAGGCCGACCGCATCGAGCGCGACGCCGTCATCCTGAAAGGAGGAGGGCTCCGCAGGATACTCCTCGTCTCCGGGCTCAATTTCGAGCTCCGCTCGGAAGACGAGCAGAATATCGCACTTGGCGGATACCAGAATTTCCTGAACGGCCTCGACTTTCCCGTGCAGATCATGATCCATTCGCGCAAGATAAACATAGACAGCTATATAGAAGGGCTCGGCACCACGCAGGCAAGCGAAGAGAATCCGCTTCTCGCCGAGCTCATCGGCGACTACCGCGCCTTCATCGCGTCCCTCGTCGCCCAGAACCCCATCATGGAAAAGAAATTCTTCGTCGTCGTGCCGTACGACCCGTATTTCGCCGATGCGGGGATCGCGCTCATGCGCACGATCAGCTCCCTCTTCGGCAAGAAGAAGCCCTCGGCCGATGCCGCCGAGCAGGGCGAATCCCTCGACGCCGCCTTCGTGAAGCTCGACGAATACACCGAGCAGGCGATAAGCGGCCTCGCCCAGATCGGCCTCAGAGCCGTGCCGCTCATGAAAGACGAGCTCGCAGAGCTCTTCTATAACCTCTGCAACCCCGAAACGATCGAGCGCCGCATGAGCGCCTGAAACCATGGAACGCGAATCGACCCCCATCATAGCCCCGCCCGCGATCACGATAGGCACGAACCGCCTCACCATCGGGACGAAATGCGTGCGCACCGTCTTCATCGAGCACTATCCGCGCTACCTCGCGACCGGCTGGTTCTCCCCGATACTGAACGCCCCCGAGCTTATGGATATCAGCATATTCATACACCCCTCGGATACCGCCGATACCCTGAAGAAGCTCAAGCGGAAGACGGCGCAGATAGAGGCCCAGATCATGGACCAGGAAGAAAAGGGCCTGGTGCGCAACCCGATGCTCGAGACAGCCTTCCAGGACGTAGAAGAACTGCGCGACTCCCTCCAGCAGGCGCGCGAGCACCTTTTCATGGTCGGCGTGTACATCACGTTCTTCGCCGATACGGAGGCCGCGCTCGACGCGCTCGAGGCGCGCGTGACGAACATCCTCGAGGCGCGGCTCGTCTACCCCCGGCAGGCGACGTTCGAGCAGGTCGAGGGATGGAACTCCACGCTCCCCATCGCGACCGACCGGCTCATGCGGCACACGCCGCTCAATTCGGGACCGGCCTCCTCGATCTTCCCCTTCGTCTCGACCGACCTCACCGGGAACTCGGGCATACTCTACGGCATAAACCGCACCGACAACACCCTCGTCATTTTCGACCGCTTCAGCCTCGAGAACGCGAACATGGTCATCTTCTCGAAGTCCGGAGGCGGAAAATCCTATGCCGCGAAGCTCGAGGCCCTGCGCCTCATGATGACCGGGTCGGATGTCATCATCATCGACCCCGAGCACGAATACAAGGCGCTCGCCGAGGCCGTGGGCGGAAGCTTCATCAACATTTCCCTCGCCTCCCCGCACCATGTGAACCCCTTCGACATCCCCATCGTCCCCGAAGGCGAGAGCGTGGAAGACGCGCTGAAGTCGCATATCGTGAGCCTCGCGGGCCTCGTTAAGGTGATGGTCGGCACTATCGCGCCCGAAGAGGAAGCGCTCCTCGACCGCGCGATCGGCGAGACCTACGCCCTCCATGACATCGTCCCCGGCAAGGACTTTGCCGATAAAGAAGCGCCGACGCTCGCCGACCTCGAAACGGTCTTGCGCGGCCTGGACGGGGGCAAGAATGTCGCCGAGCGGCTTTACCGCTTCACGAAGGGGAGCTATGCGGGATTCACCAACCTCCCGACGAATGTCGACCTCAAAAATCGCCTCATCGTCTTCTCGATCCGCGACCTCGAGGACGGCCTACGGCCCATCGCCATGTACCTCGTGCTCGGCTTCATCTGGAACGTGGTCAAGGGATCCCTCAAGAAACGAGCGCTTATCGTCGATGAGGCGTGGTGGCTCATGCAGCACCCCGAAGGCGCGCTCTTCCTCTTCGGCCTCGTGAAGCGGGCGCGCAAGTACTTCCTCGGCGTCACGACGATCACGCAGGATGTCGAAGACTTCCTCCTGTCGCCTTATGGCCGTCCCATCATCACCAACTCATCGCTCCAGCTTCTCCTAAAGCAATCACCCGCGACGATCGACCTCGTCACGAAGACGTTCAATCTCTCGGAAGGGGAGCGAGGGCTCCTACTCGAGACCGCGGTCGGACAAGGACTCTTCTTCGCGGGGCTGAAACATGCCGTAATACAGGTACTCGCCTCGCCAGGCGAAGACAAACTCATCACCACGAATCCCGAGGAACTCCTCGGCGCCAAGAACGCATCCGATGAATGAAGAGCAGCCCGAATACGAACCGAAGATAAGCGGGGTTGAAGCGATCATCGCGATCCTCGTCTGCGCCACCTTCGACGTCCTAGACTTTTTCGCCACGTTCCTCGATGCCTTTTTCGGCGCGGGCGAATTCATAAAGGAATTCACCAACCTCGCGATCTCCTCGATACTCTTCCTTTACGCTATGATGAAGGGTACGGGCGATCTCGTCACGCTTGCAGGCGCCGCACTCGAAGCTGTCCCACTCCTGAACACCCTGCCAATACGCACCGTGACCATGATCATCGTGATCTGGCTCGACCGGCACCCGAAGGAGGCCGAGGCCGCCGAAACCGTGACACGCATCGTGAAGCCCAAGCTCAAGCCCGGCGCACAACAGGCCCCCACCACACAAAAGGCGCTTCCGAAGCCAGTAGCGCCGAAGACGCTACCAGCGACACGCACGCCATGAAACCAACCATACTACTCATCGCATCCATCACGCTCACCCCCCGTACCACCTTTGCCGCGAACCCCGCGCTCATGATCACCTGGAAAGCGACGAGTCATGTTCCCGCCGCGTATACGGGGAAAGCGCTCCCCACGATCGGATCGCCGCTCACGGTCTCGGCGGCAATTATCGACAATGGACGCGTCATCGACCCATCCTCATACTCCGTGAGATGGTACGAAGATGGGAACCTCTCGAAAACCGTACGGGGAGACGCGTCTTTCCGCTCATTCGCGCCACGCATGGGCGAAGACTCCCTCACGCTCCGCGCGAGCGTTCCCGACTACGGCGGGGAGACGCTCGACACCTTCATCGATATTCCCGTCGCACTCCCCGAGATCGTCATAGACTCTGCCAAGCTCCCTATGCTCACGCCCCTCTTCTACTTCTGGAACATAACCGACCCCTCGAGCCTTTCCGTCGAGTGGAGCTCGGACGAGAATGGCACGACAGTGCGCGCGAAGAATCCTGCACATCCTTTCGAATTCGCGGAGGCGTCACTACCACCGCAATGAAGACACATCACGCGCTCATATCGGCATTCGCCATCCTATGGACCGCAAGCGCATTCCTCGCGCATGGCCAAGTATCCGGCATAGGCACGGCAGCACGCGCGGGAATAAGTGCCGCCTCGCCCCTAGCAGGCGCTTGCGTAGACCTCGTGTGCGCAGCAGCTACAGGAGGATCGGCACCTGTCTCGGATGCGAGGAAGGGCGCAGCCGAGGCATTCGGCGGAACAGATCCCAATGCCGCGCAAAAAGCGAAGGAATATGAAAATCCCCGCTGCGGACCCCAGGGAGATGGGAGCTATATTCTCTGCGAAGAGGTTCCCGGCTTTAATCCCAAGCAACAGGATCCTGCCGCATTCCTGCGCCAGCTCTATATCCTCGCGCTCGCGCTCGCGGGAACCGTGGCCTTCGTCCAGATCGTGCGCGGAGGTATCCTCTACAGCCTTTCGGGCGTCGTGAACAGCAAGAACGAGGCGAAAGCGATTTTCAAGGGCGTCGCGCAGGGCCTCGCGCTCCTCATGGGCGCGTATGTGATATTGAACACCGTGAACCCCGCGCTCGTGAACCTCAAATTCCCCGACGCGGCGAATTATTTCCCGACTATCGATGTCACCAGGGAACAACGATTAGCAGAGCTCAAGATCGAAGCCGCGAACCTCTACGAGGCACAGCAGGCAAAGAAGATGCGCGATGATCGTGATACGGCAAATGTCCTACAAGACCAGATCAGCGCCATCGAGAGGGATCCGAACCGGACAGCCGAGGACGTAAAACGAGTCCCAGAGCTGAAAGAAAAGCGCGATTATCACATACTACAAGAAAGATCGGCGATCGAAGCGAAAAACAATCCACTCCCGAAAGGCGCTGAAAAGGTGAATCCGAACGCCATGCCGGCGCCGCGCGCCCCATTATTCCGGGCGACACGATAAGGAATGAACAGGAAACTTCTCATCGCCATAATCGCAGTCGCCGCCATCATACTTGCGACGCTCGTCTATTACGGAGCGCAATCGCTTTCTCCCCGCGCCTATGTCGCGCCCGGACCCGGAACCGAGGAGATTCCCGCAGAGCCTTCGTCCTCGGCGCCTGCGATTCCCGAGGCCGCGGTGCCGCGCCCGGCCGGACCCATAGCATCGCAAACCTCCGAACCGATCGCCGCAGCCGATCCGCGCCCCGCGACGAATGCTGAGGCTCAAGCCTACGCCGCCTCGTCATCGCCCCGCACAGTAAGCCCATCCGTCATCCCAAAAAACTTCCTCGATACGACCGCCTTCCAATATGGGAAGAATTCGGCAATTATCGCCGAACGCCCATCCGCCGCGGTTCCGACGTCGATCTGGAAGTTCGATACTTCGGCGAAAACCATCTCGACCCTCGTGGACCGGAAGAGGGGCGCGACCTATGCCTCGTCTCCCTCGGGGAGCTATCTCCTCCTCTCGTATCTCGACGACACGGGAGCCCTTTCCCTCTTCTTCGAGACGGCTGCCACGGGGGAGCGCCGGCCTCTCCGATTCGCCACCCTTCCCGCCAAATGCGCCGTGCGCGACGATCTCCCGATCGTCTATTGCGGCGTGCCGAAATCCCTGCCGTCCGACGCCATCATGCCCGACGACTATCTCAAGAAGCGGCTCTATGCGGACGACCGCGTCGTTATGATAGACCTCGGAAAGATCGAGGTGCGCGAGCTATGGAGCGGGAGCACCCCGAAAGGAACCGATGTCTTCATGCCCGTAATCATGGGAAAAAATCTCGTATTCACGAACCGCCTGGACGGCACGGTGTGGACGTTACCACTCAGTTTTTAGTTTCTAGTGGTTAATTTTTAGTGAAAATATCGGCACCGCAGCCGATATTTTCGTCGTCCGTTTCTAATCACCGGACACTAGCCACTAACCACTCAAAGGAGCGGCTTCACTATCACGCAGCGCTCCTTGCGCTCGCCGACGCTCTCGGTCTTCACGTCGGGACGCGTCGCGAGCTCGGTGTGCACGAGCCGCCGCTCATACGCGTTCATCGGGGGGAGTTTCACGTCGCCCTTCGTCACGAGCACCTTCCGCGCCGCCGCCTTCGCGAGCGCCACGATCAGGACTTCCCGCTCCTTGCGGTAGTTGTTCACATCCACGTACACCATGCCTTCGATGCCCGCCTTCCGTCCCACGGTCCGCGCGACATGACCCAGGTCGGCGACGAGACGGGGGATCCATTCGGCGATCCAATCGCCCTCGTTCATGAACACGAGGAGCCGGCGGCCCTCCGGGTCGGCATCGACGGTCGGCTCGGCGAACCCGCCGAGATCAAGAAGCTTTTTGAGAGTTTGCTGTATCTGTTCCATACTTCCTGTTCACATGCACCTGCTGGGCCAGCGAATAGAGCGTCGTCGTCACCCAGTAGAGCCCTACGGCCGCGGGCAGGGAATAGAGCACCGCGACCGTGATCATGGGACCTATGATGACCATGTTCCGCGCGATCGCGGCACCCGGATCGTCGAGAGACACGTTCTTTCCCATGCTCAAAGTCCCCAAAACATACTGCAAAAATGCGGCGATTATAACCAGGATGATACTGCGTTCCTGCAGGTTTATCAAGCCGAGGAAGGACTGGTTGAGGCCGGGAGGCGGGCTCAGGAACACCCGGTACAGAGCGATCAGTATCGGCAACTGGACGAAGAGGAGCGCGAAACTCGTGAGCGGATTCACCCCGTGTTCCTTATAGAGCGCCATGAGCGCCTGTCCCTGCTCTTCCTTGTTGCCCTTATGCTTCTCCTGGATGTGCTTTATGTGGGGCTGGAGCTTCCGCAAGGCCGCCTGCTGGCGCAAGCTCTTGTAAAAGAGGGGGGCGAGCACGCTCCGTATGAGGAGCGTGAGTATGATTATGGAAACCCCGAGATCGCCGACGTGGGAATACAAGAATCCCAAAAGGGCGATCAGGGGGTCAAGAAGCAATAAGTGAAATAAGCTGCTCATATATCGTTTCGCGCGCGGGCGATTCCTCCGTCTTATGCGCGATGATCAGGTAATCGCCCGGCGGAACCTTCGCCATCGCGTCTTCCGCGCACATGAGGAATATCCGGCGCAGGGCGTTCCTCCCTACCGCGGTATTCCTCACCCGCTTCCCGACCACCGCGCCGAAACGCGGGTAGGGGAGGGATGAGGGGAACGCCTTCACGGTAAAAAGGGGCGAACGGAACGTCCTACCCCTCTTTGCAAGATACTCCTGGATCTTCAGCCGGCTCTTCTTAGGAAGCATGGCGTGCCCGCACCGCAAGCCTCTTGCGGCCCTTCTGCCGGCGGCTCCGTACCACCCGCTGGCCGCCCTTCTTAGCCATCCGTTTCAGGAATCCGTGCGTCCTGCGGCGCTTCTTTTTGTGAGGATTGTACGTTTGGCTCATGGGAACGATCATAGCAGATTTTTTCTCTCGGAGCAACACCGAAACGCGTTTCTGTCATTATTGACACCCCCTCGCCCGCCTCTACAATGAGTACCATGGATTGCAAGGAACTTTGGGAGAAAGTGCTCGGCGAAGTGGAATTGCAAATCTCGCGCCCCAATTTCATAACCTGGTTCAAGAACAGCTCCATCATGGAGAAGAAGGACGGCACGATAACCGTCGGGCTTCCTAATAACTTCGCCCGCGAGTGGGTGGAGAACAAATATCACAAGATAATCCTCGGCACCCTGCGCCAGATCGACAGCGGCATCAGGAAAGTCGACTATATCCTCACTAAGGATTCCGTGAAACTGGACCGGCCGAGCCGGACATCGCACGCCGGGCAGTCCTCGTACGCCGCATCTCCCAGCCAGCTCGCGTTTTCCGAACTCGTCGTCGATCCGAACACTAATCTCAACCCGCACCACTCCCTCTCATCCTTCATCGTCGGCTCCTCGAACGAGATGGCGTATGCGGCGAGCATGGGGATACTCAAGGAAATAGGTACCAAGTACAATCCGCTCTTCATCTACGGCGGCGTCGGCGTCGGGAAAACCCACCTCATACAGGGACTCGGCAACGAGATCGTCAAACTCTATCACAACAAGATTAAGGCGCGGTACGTGACGTCCGAGAAATTCACGAACGACGTCATATGGGCCATGAAGAACAAGCGGATGGAGACGATCAAGGAAAAATACCGCCTGATCGACGTCCTCATCATCGACGACATCCAATTCATCGCCGGCAAGGCGCGCACCGAGGAAGAATTCTTCCATACGTTCAACGCCCTCTACGAGACGAATAAGCAGATCATCATATCGTCCGACAAGTCGCCGAAATTTATACCCATCCTCGAGGAACGCCTGCGATCGCGGTTCGAAGGGGGGATGATCGTCGACATCGGATACCCCGATTTCGAGCTCAAGGTCGCGGTCTTGAAAGCCCGCCTCGCCGAGAAGAATTTCCACCTGAATGACGAGGTGGTCGCGGAAATCGCCAACAAGGTAAAGAAGGGGTTTCGCGAGCTCGAGGGAATATTGAACCGGATATTGTTCTACCAGCAGGTCAAGAACCTCGCGATAACCCCGAAACTCGCCGAGCAGATCATCGCCGAAGTCATCAAGACGCCCCAGAAGAATATCCATCCCGACGTCATCATCAAGACCGTATCGGAATATTTCGAGGTTTCGACGGCCGATATCATGAGCCATTCCCGCAGGCAGCAAGTGGTCGAACCGCGCCAGATAGCCATATATCTCCTTCGCGACCTGCTTGACCTTTCATATCCCTTCATCGGCGAAAAGCTCGGGAAAAGGGATCATACGACGGTGTTGTACGCATTCGAGAAGATATCCCAGGAGATGACGCGCAACCAGACGCTCAACCAAAAAATCCTCTCGATCAGGGAACTGCTCAATAAGGCATATGTATAACGTGTGGATATCCTGGCATGGCCTTGTTGAACGAAAAACACATTACATCCGCGAACGCCATACGGGCATTTCACATTCCTAAAACCCTCAGTTATGTTATCCACATCATCGTATAAGGGAAAAATAGAGATCAGAAGCGGAAAAAATAAAGTTATCCACCTATTCCCGTCGCCTACTACTACTACTATCTATATATCCTAACGATATGAAACTGATACTGTTCCGCGACAATCTGAAAAACGGATTAAGCATAGCCGAGAAGGCGGTAGCCGAGTCAGCGAACCTGCCTATATTGAAAAACGTCCTCGTACGGACTGTGGGGAACAAGATACAGCTCACGACGACGAATCTCGAGCTCGCGATAACGAAACTTATTTCGGGAAAGATCCTCGAGGAAGGATCGCTTTCGATACCATTCTCCACGTTCTATAGCATCGTTTCCAATACGACGCATGACAGGATACATCTCGAGAAGAACGAATCCAATTTCATCGTGAAGACGGACAATTACGAGGCTAAGATACAAGGCATTCCGGGAGATGATTTTCCCCTCATTCCGAAGATCGAGAATATGGAGAACTCTATGGAAATATCGCCGGTCGTCTTCCAGGATGCCCTCCAGCAGGTAATTAGCGCCGCGCAGATGTCCGATATCCGTCCCGAGATAAGCGGCATACTCTTTGATTTCCAGATGACGTTCCTGAAGCTCGTCGCGACTGACAGTTTTAGGCTTGCTGAAAAGACCATACCCTCATCCCAATTCAGGCATACGTTCACGTCCGGCTTCAAGGCGACCATACCCCTCAGGACCGCTCAGGAGCTCTTGCGCGTGCTTTCCCGCGAAACGCCCTTATCGATCCATTTCGACGCCAACCAGGTACTGTTCAGGTCCGACGATACGGAAATAATGTCCCGGCTCATCGACGGCACATATCCCGATTACGAGCAGATCATTCCCCGCGAATCCGAGACCGAGCTCGTCTTGAACCGTTCCCATCTCATGAATGCGGTAAAACTCGTGAGCAACTTCAGTGGGAAGACGAACGACGTGCGTCTCGCGGCGGACTCCGAGCGGAAAACGGTCAGCGTCTATTCGGTCAACCAATTCCTCGGCGAGAATAATTATCTGATTCCCGCGAAGATAACCGGCGCCGAATTCAAGGATATTCCCTTCAATTGGCGCTATCTCTTGGACGGACTGAAAGCGATATCCGAAGAGAATGTCGTTTTTCGCCTGAGCGGCAACAGCAAGCCCGCGCTCATACGCCCGTCAGAGAACGGATCGTATTCCTACATAGTGATGCCGATACGGGCCTGAAAACCTTACTGATTCCTGAAGATGATGATATCTTTCGCCGTCGAATCCTGGCTCGTGAATACCCGTATCGTCAGCTTGTTCTGCGGATCGAGCGGCGACGTGATCGTCGTGCGATAGGAAATATTTTTGGAAGGGGATATCGATTCCTGGCTTGTCAGCCGGTCATTGAGATAGGTTTCGATCCGAATGATGTCGTTCTGCGACGCTATCGATACCTGGACGACCAATGGCGATATGGCGAATTCGCCGTTCTTGGGAGAAATAAAATCTATAGAGGCCGATTGCGATGACGTTGCCGGCGCGGGAATGCCGGCCATGAGCGACGGGTTTTTCTCCATCCAGGATATGATGCCGTTTTCCCAATTCCTGAATTGCGGATCGTTCTGGGGCGATGCGGGCGCGTCCCCGAGGGGATTTTTCTTGTCTATATAATAGAGTATCGAGTGGATTTCGCCGTTTACCGCGTATTCGCCATTCAAGACGGGCTTGTCCGTAACCGTCTCTTCGGGACGGGTGAACGGCTCGAACAGCTTTCCTTTCAATGCTTCCTTCATGAACGCGCTCCAAATAGGGACAGCGGCCAAGATACTGCCCCCGTGCTTCTCGAGCGGCTTATTATCATTATTTCCCGCCCATACGCCCACAGCCAAGGCCGGCGTATAGCCGAACGTCCACGCATCGCGGTAATCGTTCGTGGTACCTGTTTTCAGCGCCACTTCCTGGTTCGGGAACGACGTGAGCGCCGAACTCGCTCCGAAGAGCGGCGCTCGCGCATCGGTATCGGATAATATGTCGTTCACCAGGCGTACGGCCTGTTGAGGCAGGGCTTGGTCTTTCATATCGGCATATTTTTCCAATACCTTTCCGCTGCCGTCTTCCACGCTCAATATGAACGCCTGCCTGTGACGCATGCCGTCCTGGCTCAGTGTCGAATATGCCGCGACCATATCGACGAGCTTCACCTCGCCCCCTCCCAGCGTAAGAGAGAGCCCGTAGCGATTCCGTTCGTTCAGGGTCGTGATACCTGCCGCGTGGGCGAGCCGTATGACGTTATCGATGCCCGCAATATAGAGCGTCTTCACGGCGGGTATGTTTATGGACTGCGCGAGGGCGTTGCGCAGGCTGATCGGCCCGCGGAACTTATCATCGAAGTTTCCCGGCTCATAGCTCCGTTCCGGATCCCCGGTCGTGTCGAATTCCGTCTCGACGTCGAAGAGCACGGTATTCGGAGACAGTCCCTTCATGAATGCCGCGCAATAGGTAAACGGCTTTATCGACGATCCCGGCTGGCGCAATCCTTGCACCGCGACGTCGAAATTCCCGTCTATCTTCTTGTCGAAATAATTTCGCGACCCGACCAGGGCGAGTATCTGGCCGGTTTTCGGGTCTTCCGCCACGAGCGCCGCGTTCGTTCCCTTATAGAGTTCCTCATTGCGTTTCGCTCCGTCCGCGACGGCTTTCTCCGCCGCCTGCTCGAGATCCCAATCGAGCGTCGTCGTGACCTTCATTCCTCCCGTACGCACGAAATCATCGCCGTAGGTTTCTGTCAGGTACTCCTGGACCAGTATCGAGAAATGAGGAGCCTTGATGGATGCCGACTGCGGCGTGAAGGGGATATCCTCCTTCTTCGCGTCGTCCCGTTCGCGTTCCGTTATGTATCCCGCTGCCGCCATCTGGTCGAGCGTCTGGTCTTTGCGCGCGAAGAGCTCTTTCGCATGGGTTCCCCACGGGGAATAATAGCTCGGCGCCTTGGGAAGGCTCACGAGCAGCGCCACTTCCGGGAGGTCGAGCTTTTCAGCATTCTTCCCGAAATACGTCTGCGCGGCCGCCTCGATGCCGTACGCATTCGATCCGTAGGGGATCTGGTTTAGATAGAGATTCAGTATCTCGTCCTTCGAGTATTTCCCTTCGAGCCGGTATGAGAGGAAGAGCTCCTTCAGCTTCCTCGTGAGCGTGCGGTCGGGCGCGAGAAAGGCGTTCTTCGCGAGCTGCTGGGTTATGGTCGATCCGCCCTGGACGACGCCCGCGCGGGAAAGGTTCACGAAGAGCGCACGCACGAGAGACCGCCAATCGATCGCGTCGTGGGCATAGAAGTTCCTGTCTTCGACGGCAATTGTCGCTTTCTTTACTAGGTCGGGGATGCGGTCGAAGGGGACGATGGTCCGTTTCTCTTCCCCGTACAGTTCATAGAGGAGAACGGTTCCCGTGCGGTCGTATATCTTCGTCGATTCCGCGACGCGATTCGCGGCGAGGGAATCGACGTCGGGAATGCTCCGCATGACGGAAAAGGACCATGCGCCGAGCGCAAGGAGCGCGATCGTGCCCGCGGACAACGCCGCGTATATAATGGTCTTCGCTTTCGGTATTCTTATCCCGGTTTTTTTCATGGTATCTCCAATAAAATATCCCCGTGCCATCAGTATATCAGCAGGGGGATATTTTACTGCGTTTCCGCTTTCGAGGCAAGTATGGAATAGGACCTATTCCATCTCCTCGTCGTCATCGTCATCATCCTCGTCGTCTTCGTCGCTCTCCTCGTCGTCGAGTAGGTCGTCATCGCCCTCGACGAAAAGTTCCTTTTCCAATTCGTCGGGATTGTCTTCGGATGCCATGGTTGTTTTTTCGGATTTCAGGTTCCATGCCATAGATTTTGGACATGGATAACGACCTTTTGGGGGAAGCATATATGGGGTCCCATACGCTGTCAAGATTATTTTCCTATGAGAGCGATCTCGTGCGATTCGCCGCGCATATCGCGATCGCGAGCGCGTCCGTCGCGTCGTCTAAAACCGCGAGCGTTCCCGCCTTGAGGATGAGCGATACCATGCGCGCGACGGCTTTCTTGTCCGCTCCTCCCCAGTTCGTGACTGCCACCTTCGCCTCTTGGGGCGTGCACTCGAAAATCTCCGCAGATCCCGTTTTCGAGCCGTTCTTCCGCAGATATTCGAGCGAGCAGTGAGCGATCAGTCCCCGGGCTTCCGCGACTCCGATGGCCGTCTTCGCGTTTTTCGCGAAGAAGATACGCTCTATGCCGATCGTGTCCGGCTTCGTCCTCTCGAGCATCGTTCCGAATTCGCGCCCGAGCGCGAGAAGCCGCTCGCTTGCCGATCCCTTCGGTATCTCGATCACCCCGACCTCGACGAGAGAGAGGTCGCCGCGCTTCCTCTCTATGAGTCCGAAGCCGATGCGCGCGCTTCCCGGATCGATTCCGAGGATCCTCATTCCGATGAGAGATTCGTAATCACCGATTGCACGTCGTCGTTCTCCTCGAGGATGTCTATCAGCGCGCGCGCCTGCTCCGCATCCTCCGCGCCTATCGCCTGGGGGAATTTCGGCACCGTCCCGTCGAATGCCCAGCGCACACTACCCTGTTCGGCGAACTTGCCGCCGTTCTTCGCGAGTAGGTGCTTGATCTCGCTTATCGTCCGATTGCGGCTGTCGGTGATCGCCTCGATCATGATCGCGATGCCTGCGGGGCCGTATGCCTCGATCACGAGTTCCTCGAGAGCTTCCCCGTCCCTCGCTTTTCCGATCGCGCGCTCGATATTCTCCTTAGGAACGGCCTCGTTCCGCGCTTTCTCGACCAGGCTCCGCAGGCGCGCGTTCGCGTCCGGATTCGGCTCGATTCGCGCGGCGGCGGCTATCGCTTTCAGGATCTTCCCGAAGGCGAGTCCGCGCTTCTTGTCTGCGACTCCCTTCTGATGCTTGATTTGAGACCACTTATTATGTCTCGACATTCCTATACCATACCTTTCGTTTTGCGGATTCGGCAATCCCGCAGATCCGGCGCGTATGGTACCGTAAAGGTATGCCCTCACGGATAGAGGAGAACCTGATGCGCCTCAAGCAGGATGCCGAAGACCGCGCCGCGCGGCGCGGCACTCCTCCGGCCGCCCCGGCCGCGGCTCTCGACGGCGTTTTCGAGATACGTCCCGAACGCGAGGCCGAGCTCGCATCTTCGGTTTCGTCCCTCATCGCGGCGCACGAGGCGCTGATCTCCTTCGATTTTGCGCGCGGGAGCCTCGCGTCGTTCATCGAGCTCTCGTTTTTCGCCGCATCTTCTATCGGGGCGTCCGACGTCCATTTTGAGCCCGAGGAGGAGAGTGTCCGCCTCCGTTTTCGCCTCGACGGCCTCCTGTATGACGCGGCGCGCATCCCTTCCGATTTCTACCGCCTGCTCGCATCACGCGTGAAGATCTTGGGCGGCATGAAGCTGAATGCGGAGCGGCCCCAGGACGGGCGGTTCACCCTGCGTTTTTCCCGGAAGAGCGTCGAGGTCAGGCTCTCGTCCGCTCCTGCGCAGCATGGCGAGACGTTCGTCGCGCGCCTTCTCGATCCGTCTGCCATCGCGATCGATCTTCCGGGGCTCGGACTCCGTTCCGACGATCTCGCCATGCTTCGCGCGGAGATCGCGATGCCGAACGGCATGATACTGAACACCGGCCCCACCGGATCGGGAAAGACGACGACGCTCTACGCGCTCCTCCGCGAGCGGTCCCGCACCGAGGAGAAGGTGATCACGGTCGAGGATCCGATAGAGTATACCCTTCCCGGCATCGAGCAGACGCAGGTGAATCCGGAGGCCGGGTATTCGTTTGCGACGGGGCTCCGCGCCATCGTGCGCCAGGACCCCGATGTCATCCTGATCGGCGAGATCCGCGACGGGGAGACGGCCGCGATCGCGATCCAGGCCGCGCTTACCGGCCATCTCGTCTTCTCGACCGTGCACGCGAACGACGCTCCGGGGGCGATCCCCCGGCTTCTCGATTTCGAGATCAAGACATCCTCGATCGGGCCCGCGCTCAATTGCGTGATGGGACAGCGCCTCGTGCGGCGTCTGTGCGACGCGTGCAAGCGGCCCGCGAAAGCCGATCCTGCCGCAGAGGATGCGATCAGGGCCTACGCTTCTACTCTTCCCGCCCGCGTCGACCGGGCGGATATCCAAGGAGGGCAGCTGTACGAGGCGTCCGGATGCGATTCGTGCAATCACACCGGCTATCGCGGCCGCATCGGCATATTCGAGATCATGCGCGTCGATCACGATACGGGCAATTTCATGGAAAAGGGGGCCGGGCCGACCGAAATGCGCGATTTCGCGATCGCCCATGGCATGGTGACCATGCAGCAGGATGGTATCGTCAAAGCGCTCCGTGGTATAACGACGTTGGACGAGGTGTCTTCGGCGACGGGACCCTTGCCGTTCTGAACGAAAAGAGCCCAGTATTGGGTGCTGGACTCTCTGAAAGAGAACATTGATCTGTGGGCGTTGTCTCGTTGAGCCGAGAACTATAGGAATCTTTTCCTTTGAGGGAAAAGGTTAGAATATTTCCGAGGAGAGACCCAGCCGGAGCCAGGCCATCCGTATACTAAGAAACATTCTTTCCTGACTTGCGCCAGGGTCGCCCACAGACCGATACTCTCTTATCAGGAGCTAAGTATACCATACCCCAATTCAAAATGTCAAGCGACTCCGTGGATAACCCCAAAGAGCACCTTACCGTCGATTCCGCATTGCGCCCGACGGGGTGGGACGATTACGTCGGCCAGGACAAGATAAAGCAGAATCTGCGCATCATATTGCAGGCCGCGAAACTGCGCGACGAGGCGTGCGACCACCTCCTTTTTTACGGCCAGGCAGGGCTCGGGAAGACCACGCTCGCGCATCTCGTGACCGCCGAGCTCGGCTGCGGGCTGAAGGTCACCTCGGGCCCCGCGCTCGAGAAGATGGGGGATCTCGCGGCCGTGCTTTCGAACCTCGAGAATCGCGACGTCCTCTTCATAGACGAGGCGCATCGCATAAACAAGAACATCGAGGAGGTTCTCTATCCCGCCATGGAGAGCCGGAAGCTCAATCTCATCATCGGCAAAGGGCCTGGTGCGCGCACGGTATCTCTCGACCTGCCCGCGTTCACCGTGATCGCCGCGACGACGCGCGTCCATCTCATATCCGGGCCTCTGCGTTCCCGGTTCGGCGCTTCCTTCAAGCTCGATTATTACGACAATCCCGCCATCGAGGCCATCGTTTCCCGGTCGGCGGGAATACTCGGGATGCGCCTCGACCCGGGCGCGGTCCGGCGGATCGCCCGCGCGTCGCGCTTCACCCCTCGCGCCGCGAACCGCCTCCTGAAGCGCGTGCGCGACTATGCCGAGGTCCATGGAACCGGAGCGGCCGTTTCAGAGGACGATGTCCGAAAGACGTTCGACTTGCTCGACATCGACGGCCTCGGGCTCGAATCTCTCGATCGCCGCTATCTCGAGCTCATCGCCGCGAAATTCAACGGCGGGCCGGTCGGTATCAATTCTGTCGCGGCGGCGATGAACGACGATCCGGAGAATATCGAGGAGGTCGTCGAGCCGTTTCTCATCATGCTCGGTTTCCTGCACCGCACGCCCGCAGGCCGCATGGTCACCGCCGAAGGATACGCGCATATCGGGCTTCCATTGCCCCAGAACCGGCTTGTATGAGCAAATTCGAAATCCGATCCGCCAGCCGGCGGACGAAATCCGAAAAAGACGTCCACGACGAAACCTTCCTGCCTGCCGCCATGACCCTTGAAGACACGCGCCGGTTCGCCGAGGACATGGCTGCACGGACCGAGCGTGGCGCGCGTATATTCGCCCTTACGGGCGAGCTCGGCGCCGGAAAGACGACATTTTCGCAATTCTTCCTGCGCGCTCTCGGCGTCACGGGGCCGCTCACGAGCCCTACGTTCGTCATCATGAAAACCTATCCGCTTTCCGGCCATGGTCATTCGTCCGTTTCCCATATCGATTGCTATCGCCTTGCGGGGACCGACGAGCTCCGCGCGCTCGGGTTCGAGGCGCGCGCGGCCGATCCTTCAGTCATACTTCTCGTCGAGTGGGCCGATCGCGCGAAGGAAGCGATCCCTCCGGATGCCGTATGGATCGACTTCTCGCATGGCGCGCGCGACGGGGAGCGCATGATAACGGAACGATCGAAATGAAGCATTTCCTCCTCCTCGACTCGCATGCGCTCATACATCGCTTCTTCCACGCGCTTCCGCCGCTCACGACTCCCTCCGGCGATCCCGTGAATGTCATATACGGCATGGCAAACGTGGTCCTGAAGATCTATCGCGAGACCAGGCCCGACTATCTCGGCGCCGTCTTCGACCGGCCCGAAAAGACCTTCCGCGAGGAGATATTCAAGGACTACAAGATCCAGCGCCCGCCCGCCGCGCCCGAGCTCGTCTTCCAGTTCAAGGGCGTGCGCACCCTGCTCGACCAGTTCCGCATAAAGACCGTCGAGCTTCCCGGGTATGAGGCAGACGACCTGATCGGCGGACTCGTCGCGCGATTCAAGGACGAGCCTGATTGCCGCATATCCATATTGACCGGGGATCTCGACCTTCTCCAGCTCGTAATCGGCGAGCGCGTCGTCGTGCAATTCCTCCAGAAGGGGATGAGCGAGACGAAGCTGTATGACGAGGCGGCGGTCGTCGCGCGCTACGGCCTCCTCCCTAAGCAGCTGCCCGATCTGAAGGGGCTCCTGGGCGACCAGTCCGACAATATTCCCGGCGTCATGGGCATCGGCCCGAAGACCGCCACGCCCCTCATCGCGAAATACGGGACGCTCGAGGCCCTGCTCGACAGGCTCTGGGAGATTCCCGACAAGATCGGTATGAAGATCGACGCCGAGCGGGAGACGGCGCTCTTCTCGAAGAAGCTCGCGACGATCGCGGGCGACGCGCCTATCGCCGCGCAATCGATCGGCGAATTCGCGCTCGAACCGTTCGACGTCTCGCGCGTCCGCGCCTATTTCGAGTCGCTCGGATTCAGGAGTCTCGCCGCCCGCCTGGAATCTCCCGGCGAATCCGTGATAGAGTCGTGAGACATATGGAAGATACAAGGCCCGAGCCCTTTCCCGAATCCGCGATCCTCCCCCTCGTTCTCGAGGGGATCGATGAGGCGGTTGTCGCGTACCTACCCGATTTCACGGTGACGCTTTTCAACAGGCGTGCCGAAGAGATGTTCGGCATCGCCTCGTCCCGCATCGTGGGGAGGCAATTCACGCTCGAGATGGCGAAGGGGCCGGGATTCGAGACGCTCTTTCCGATAATCTATTCTTCCCTCGCGCCTACCGTCCTGCGCTTGACGGACGCCGGAGCGAATCCGCAGAAGACGAAGGTCGTGCTCGATTCTCCCATGCGCGAATTTCTCATCGTCTCGCATGAGGCTTCGGGCGGGTTCGCGAAGATCGTGCGCGAGGTCACCCGCGAGGAGTCTCTCGTGAAGTCGAAGGGCGATTTCATAACCATCGCCGCGCACCAGCTGCGCACGCCCGCGACCGCGGTGAATTGGACGTTCGAGAATCTCGAGAAGGATGCGACGCTCGGCGACGAGGCGAAGGAGACCGTGCGCATCGGGCACAGCGCGGCGCAGAACCTGCTTTCGATCATCACGCATCTCCTGGACGCCGCCCAGATCGAAGACGGCAGGTTCGGCTACGCGTTCCAGCCAACGGATCTCGTCGCGTTCCTCGACGCGCTTCTCGGGAGCGCCGTGCCCGTCGCGAAGCAGTATGGCGTGAATGTCTATTTCGAGCGCCCGTCCCAGCCCTCGATTCCCGTTTCCATCGATCCTTCGAAATTCGGCCTCGCGGTCGGCAACATCGTCGACAATGCCGTGAAATACAACGTCGAGGGCGGGAAGGTCGTCGTTTCCGCGACGATCGAGGGCTCGTCGGCGCACGTGACGGTCACGGATACGGGGCCGGGCATCGCGTCCGAGGACATCCCGAAGCTTTTCGGGAAATTCTATCGCGGGCGCGCGATGGGCGCGAAGGTCACCGAGGGATCGGGTCTCGGCCTCTATCTCTCGAAGAACATCATCGAGGGGCATCGCGGAAAGGTGTGGGTCGAGTCGGAAGGCGAGGGGAGGGGTAGCACGTTCCACTTCACCGTGCCGCTCGCGGCATAGCGCGATTGCCATGCTCGTCTTCCTTTACGGTCCTGACTCGTATCTGCGCGAGGCGAAGGCGCGGGAGATCGTGCGCGGCTATCGCGCGAAGCGTTCCGGCCTCTCGATCGGCAGGTTCGATATCGGCACGGAACGCGATCCCGAAGGGGTTTTGGCCGAGGCACGCGCCTTCGTCCGCAACGTATCGCTTTTCGAGAGCGCGAAGCTCGCCATCCTCCGCATATCCTCATTCGCATCTCTCCTGAAGGATGACATTTCCTGGCTCAGGGCCAGCCGCGACACGGAAGGCCTTTCGCTCCTCGTCATTGCCGATGCCGCGCCTCCCAAGGCGCTTTCTTTTCTCGCGGAGCCGCCCGCGATCGCGCAGGAATTCAAGCCTCTTTCGGGCGAGGACCTCCGCCGGCATATCGGCCGTGAGGCGTCCCTTCGCGGCATGCGGCTTTCGGACGAGGAAGCTTCACGCCTCCACGCGCTCCACGGGAGCGACCTGTGGGCGATCGCGACCGAGCTCGACGTTCTCGCGCTTGCCGACCCGCTGAACCGGACTATATCGCTCAATCCTTCCGCCGATTTCATGCGCACGCTCCAGGCGCTCTCGCGCGGCACTTCTCGGGAGAAGGTCCCCGCCCTCGTCCGGCTCATGCGGGATAATGATCCCGGAAAGACGTTCAACGTTCTCGCGGCGTTCCTCTCGGGCGAAAAAAAACGGCTCATGGCCGACTATGATGTCATGATCAAGCGCGGAACGCTCGATTACGAGACGGCGCTCTTGGATTTCGTGATACGGTGAGCGAGGCGCGACTTGAGCCGCGAGGCCCGGTTCTTGTGGATGGTTTTTTCCTTGGCGGCCTTGTCGATCTTCTTGTAGGCGAGCGAAAGGGACGCGGGCGTAAGGTCCTTCTTCACGGCTTTCACGGCATCTTTCATGGCCTTCTTGCGGACGTCGTTCGCCGCCTTTTTCGTGACGTTTTGGCGGAGCGCTTTCTTGGCCGATTTCGTTATAGGCATATCAGTTACCATAGTATGCCCTTTTCATTGCGTTTTTGCAAGCTCCGGAGCATGATGGGCGATAGGTCTCGCATCCCATCAATCATCAGCACATCACATCGGGAGATATCGCCATGCGTCAGTATTATGCCTCGCTCATCAAGGGGATTATCGGCATCATCCTCGCTTTCCTGGTCGCTGTCCTTGTCGGGTTGAATAAGGAGAAGGCCGAGACGATTCGGAGTCTCCGCGCGCAATTGAGCAGCGCAATGCTCCTCGTCGAGCCGCCGGCCGAGGGCATTCCCGAGGCCGATGTCGCGGGCGACCCGTATACCGCCGCTTCCGAGATCGTCTCGTTGCGGGAGCTGCCTCTCAAGGACAGCGATAAGGATTTCCGCTATTTCGTCGCAGATGTTCCGGGGGACGATGCCGCGCCGAAGCGCGTCGCCTTCAAGATAAGGGCTTCGCTCGTTGCGAGCCTCTTCAAGGAGTTCGTGGAGAAGTCTGCGGGGTGGTGATAGCGCGGCAGTCGATAGGGGCGGGGCGCTTCATTGCGTGCCCGTCCCTTTTTTCTGTATATATAAGGAGACTCATGATCCATTCCCTTTCCGGAACTCTCGCGTCGAAGCGGCAGGCATTCGCCGTGGTCGATGTCCGCGGCGTGGGGTACAAGGTCCATGTTCCCGCGCGCGTGCACGATGCCTTGCCCGAGGCCGGGGAGCCCGTCTTCTTCTTCTGTCACTTCGTCGTGCGCGAGGACGCGCAGGATCTCTACGGCTTCCTCGCCGAGAATGACCTTGTCTTCTTCGAGAAGCTGCTTACGGTGAACGGCGTCGGGCCGAAGTCCGCGCTCGCCGTCATGGCGCTCGCGACGCCTCATGAGCTTGCCGCGGCGATCACCGAGGGGCGCGCCGACGTGTTCATGCGCGCGGCGGGGGTCGGCAAGAAGACCGCGGAGCGCGTCGTGCTCGAATTGCGTGGGAAGCTCCCGGCGCTTGATTCGGAGGGCGCGGTGCGCCGCATGGAGTCCGATATGGATGTCGAGGAGGCGCTTGTCGGCCTCGGCTATTCCGCCGCCCAGGCGAAGCGCGCCCTTCTCGATATTCCGAAGGAAACGAAGGGGATCGAGGATCGCCTCCGCGCCGCCCTGAAGCTCATGAAGAAGCCATGATGGCCGCGTATGTTTTTTTGCGTGACCGGTTCTATCATCCCGCGATGGCTCTCGTTGCTGCGATCGTATACGGATTTCCGAGTCGTCGCCTCACGGTCATAGGCGTCACGGGGACAAAGGGTAAGTCGACGACGGTCGAGCTCCTCGCGCATATCCTCGAGGCCGCCGGCAAGGGCGTTGCCGTGAGCTCGTCGGTGCGTAACGAGGGAAGGGGTACGACCATGCCCCGGTGCTTCGTGATCCAGCGGCTCCTGCGACGGGCCGTTTCCCAGGGACACGGCTATGCGGTCATCGAGGTGACATCCCAAGGCGTTCTCCAGAGCCGGCACCGCTTCATCCGCTTTGCCGTCGCCGTTTTCACCAATCTCGCCCCCGAGCACGTCGAGGCGCACGGGGGGTTCGAGAATTATCGCGCCGCGAAGGTTTCCTTTTTCCGCTATGCGGCGAAGAATCCTCGCGCCTTGTTCGTCATAAACAAGGACGACGAGAACGCTTCTTATTTCGTCCGTGCCGCGGAAGGCCATACGACTATCATGTTCGGTAGGGAGGATGCGCCTACGAGCCTTTACGGCGACTTCAACGGATACAATGCGGGCGCGGCCTTGGCCGCTGCTTCCGCTCTCGGCATTCCGCGCGAGGGCGCGCTTCGGGCGATAGCTTCGTTTCCCGGCGTGCGCGGGCGCATGGAGGTCATCCGGAAAGAGCCCTTCGAGGTCGTGGTCGACTATGCCGTGACGCCGGACTCTCTCCGCGCTGCATACGGCGCATTCCCCGGCAGGCGCATCATCGGAGTCTTCGGATGCACGGGCGGCGGCAGGGATGTATGGAAGCGTCCGGTCATGGGCGGCATCGCCGGTGAAATGTGCGACGAGGTGATACTTACCGACGACGATTCATATGACGAGAGCACGGAGAGCATCATGGCCGCGATCGAGCGCGGGCTCGTCGCGACGAAGGCCGGCGCATGGAAGGAGGGCGCGAATTACCGGAAGATTGCCGACCGCGGAGAGGCCATACGCGCGGCCCTGTCCCTCGCGCGCCCTCATGATGTCGTCATGATTACGGGTAAGGGCGGCGACCGGTGGCTGCGCATGGCGCACGGACGGAAGATCCCGTGGAGCGACCAGGATGTCGTCCGAGAGATTCTCCGAAATCCGAAAGCGGAGCGATAGCCGAACGCGGCGAAACCCTATACCTTAATAGATATGAAAATAACCTTCTATGGCGGCGCGAGCGAAGTGACCGGTGCCAATTATATCCTCGAGTCTGCCGGCGGCACGAAGATCATGGTCGATTGCGGCATGCACCAGGGGTCGCATGAGGCTGAGCGGGGGAATTGGGACGAATTTGGATACGATCCCAAGGGAGTTGCCGCCCTTTTCGGCACCCATTCGCACATAGACCATGTGGGGCGCATACCGCTCCTCGCTAAGCGCGGCTTCGCGGGCATGATCTATTCGACGCCTCCGGCGCGCGATTGCGCCCACGAACTCCTGCTCGATTCCGAGCATCTCCTCTTCGCCGCCGCCGAGCAGCTCCAGCTCCCCGCGCTTTACGAGACTGCGGATATCGAATCCGCCATGAGGCTATGGAAGGGCGTCCCGTATCATACGCCCGTGACGGTCGGGGATTTCACGATCGTCCTTTACAATGCCGGCCACGTGCTCGGCTCCAGTTCCATACTCGTGACCGACAGGGACGGGAAGCGGATCCTCTTTTCGGGCGACCTGGGCAACAGCCCCGCCCCGCTTTTAGGCGGTAAGGATTCCATGCCCGAGGCGGATTATTGCCTCATCGAGTCCGCCTATGGCAATCGCCTGCATGAGGACCGCGCGAAGCGCAAGGAGCTCCTCGAGGACGCGATAGAGGACACGGTGAAGAACGGCGGCACGCTCATGATTCCCGCGTTCGCCCTCGAGCGCACGCAGGAGCTCATCTCTGAGATCGACGATCTCGCGGAGGGTGGGCGCATACCGCGCGTGCAGGTCTTCCTCGATAGCCCGCTCGCGATACGGCTCACGGAGATCTATAAGAAATACAGCGCCGACTACCTGAAGGGCGGATCGTTCGACTTCACGTTCAAAGACCTCCATATTTCCGAGACCACGGAGCAGTCGAAGGCGATCAACCTCGTTCCCCAGCCTAAGGTGATCATCGCGGGATCGGGCATGTCGAACGGCGGGCGCATCGTGCATCACGAGCGGCGGTATCTGCCCGACCCCAAGAGCACCCTCCTCTTCATCGGGTACCAGAGCGAGGGGACGCTCGGTAGGCGCATTTTCGACGGCGCGAAGAACGTTTCCATATTCGGCGAGGATGTTCCCGTGAATTGCCACGTGAGGAGCATCGGCGGGTATTCCGCGCATGCAGACCAGGCACAGCTCGTCGCGTGGGTCGCGCCTCGCAGGGAGACGCTAAAAAAAGTCTTTGCCGTGCAGGGGGAGGCAGATGCCGCCCAGGCCCTCGTGCAGACAATGCGCGACCAGCTCGCGATCGACGCCATGGTTCCCGTTCCGGGCGCCTCGTATGACCTCTAGCGTGCGATACGCCTCTCTTTTCTGCTATACTTCGGGCATATGGCACTCAAACCGGCCGCAAAGAGCGGCATCCATTATCACCGGAAGATCCGGCACAAGATATGCATTTCGGGCGCGGCCGAAACCGGCCACTGCTCGTCGGACGCGCTCCAGAAGTCCGAGGAGATGGGCAAGGCGATTGCCCGCGCGGGCATGGTGCTTGTGACGGGGGCGACGACCGGAACTCCGTACTGGGCCGCGAAGGGCGCGAAGTCCGAAGGCGGGCTCGTGATTGGCTTCTCGCCCGCGTCGTCGGAGGCCGCGCACGTGAAGACATACCGGCTCCCGATCGACTATCACGACGACATCGTCTTCACCGGCTTCGAGTATTCCGGGCGCAACTGGATACTCACTCGCGCCGCGGACGCCGTCATCATCATCTGCGGGCGCATCGGCACGCTGAACGAATTCACCGCGGCGTTCGAGGATAATAAGCCGATCGGGGTCCTCGAAACCACCGGAGGCACTGCCGACTACGTGCGCGGCATACTCGAGAAGTCGCATCGCGGATTCGGCAAGGTCTTCTTCTCGTCCGATCCCGAGGAATTGCTCACGCTCGTCACGCAGGCGATCGACGAGCATGAGAAGACTCTGTAGGGCCGGTTTTATTCTTGCCGGACTTCTTTTCGCGGCGGCCGTTTTCTCCTTTCCCGAGCCGTACGCGCTTTTCAAGCTCGCGGCCTGGTTCGCGCTCGCCGTTTGCGCCGGGCGCTATGCGCCTCCTCGGTTCGTCCTCGGCTCTCTTGCCGGCCTCGGCATCCTCGAGGCTCTCTTGGACTTCTTCCAGTTCGCAACGCACAAGAGTCTCGGGCTCAGCTTTCTCGGCGAGCCGGCGCTCGGTCCCTTGAATGGCGCGGTCGCGCGCACGTTCGTTCATGGCGGCAGGCTCATGCGTGCCTATGGCACGTTCCCGCATCCCAATATCCTTGCCGCGTTCCTCGTTCTGTCCCTTGTCGCGTGGGCGCATTTCTTTCTCGCACGCAGGCGGACTGTCGTATCCGTCCTCGGCATATTCATCGTACTCCTCGGCCTTCTCCTAACGTTTTCGCGGTCGGGATGGATCGCGGCATGTGTTGCCACCCTGATCGTTCTTGCCGACGCACGGACGCGCGTTCCCGCGCGGGCGAAGGAATTGTTTCTCGTTCTCGCCGTTTCGTGCGCTTCTCTTGCTCTTATCTTCCCCTGGGCCGTAGTTCCTCGCTTGTCGGTCGGTGCGGGGGATTATGCGGTTACGGGACGCGTTTCGGGCTACGAGGCCGCGTTCCCGCGCATCGGATCCCATCCTTTGTTCGGCGGCGGGCTCACGCTTCGCATGGGCTCGGATCCCGTGCATAGCCTCTATCTGATGATTGCCGACGAGCTCGGCTTTTTCGGGCTCGCCGTGTTCCTGCTTCTCGTGGGGTCGGCGTTGATGCGCGGCGCGCGCAGGAAAACCTCAGAATTCGCCGCCTTTTCGGCGATGCTTGCCGCGCTCCTCACGATGGGCGTGACCGATCATTTCTTGTGGACACTCCGCCCCGGAATCGCTATGCTGTTCCTGGTCATCGGCATGCTCGCGTTTTCGGATAACGTCCCCTCGCACTCATAGTTCAACGGATAGAATGTAGCCCTCCGAAGGCTGAGATTGTGGTTCGATTCCACATGAGTGCACATATGAAAATAACGCCGATTAATCGGCGTTATTTTCATATGCATTTCCTGCGTGGAATCGAATCAGGCGGCGCCAATTTTTCCCAAGAGCGGAGCGATTGGAAGAAAAATTGAGCGTCTCGACCCGAAGGGGAGAGGCGATTCCACATTCCGCTCGTATTCGAAATCGAACCAGGATGGCACGTAGGTATTCTCTTCATATTTATCTTCGAACGTGGCATACTGGCGTTTGCATCGGGTATCGTGCCCGAGGGCGTATTTGAAAACTCGCACAATAGAGGGGTTGTGTATGAGCACATCGATTTTTACAAGGATTTCCAGATGCTTCGTTTGCTTTATCGGGTGGGTGTGCTGGTATGTCGTGATTAATATCGCTTCGGGACAGTCGATCCCCGGCCTCAGCGAGTCGAATGCTCGGTTTATCCAACTCGTTGCCTTGTATCTGGGGCGTTTCGGTATTTGCATCGCCTGTTTGGCGGACATTCTCTTCATTCTCATCTTAGACGGGAGGCCTTCTGACGATCCGGATTGTCCATAGTTGCCGAGTTGGCTGATCGGGGGCCGCGGGATTTTTTCTCCTCTCGCGGTTTTTTTAATGCTTGACTGAT
>CALQZH010000010.1:0-11528 GCA_943349395.1 Parcubacteria group bacterium
ATCCGGGGTTCGTTATGCCGCGGGGACTTCGGATAGTTCCCGACACGCACGTCTATATCGTTGCCGAAGCCATTGCCGCGAAGAGCGCTAGGGTATTTTCGCAGAGCGGCAGGGACATGCACCGGTATCTGACGCAGGGAGGATCGGCGAGCATGCACGGGATCAGGAACGAACGGCTGTTCCGCCTTTGGAAGAGGTACGGTACCATGGAGTCGGTCGAGTTCCGCGTCTATCCGCCCATCGAGGCGGATTCGGGGCTCGTGAGCCAGTACGGAGATCTCGAAAAATTCGAGGTGAAGAGGTGGCTCGAATACAAAGCATGAAGCTGAAGTGGGGGTGCGGCAGGCGATTGCGTCGCCGCACCCCGTTTATTCGAAAAATATGAAACCACTGCGAACGCGATTCGCGAAAGAGATAGTAGCGGAATTTTTGCCGCCTGCGCGGCCGTCTTCGGACGTCATACTATTCTCGAGCGGCATGCCGTCGGTTCCGAAGATCGGGGAGACGTTGGCGTTCTATGCGAGGAAGGGGTTCTGGGTCTTCCATCCGCGCTATCGCGGGAGCTGGGAAAGCGCGGGGTCGTTTCTTGAAAAATCTCCCGAGCGGGACATTCTCGATATCATGAATCAGCTGCCGAAGGGGTTCGAGGATATCTTGAACGGGAAGCGCCATAGGATCGTGCCGCGGAAACTCTATCTCTTCGGCTGTAGTTTCGGCGGGCCGGCGGCATTACTCGCCTCGCGCGACGCGCGGGTGTCGAAAGCGGTCATGTTGTCCCCGGTCATCGACTGGCAGGCTAGGAGCGAGGCGGAGCCGCTCGATTGGCTGATCGGCTATGTGCGGAAAGCGTACGGGGAGGCGTACCGGGTAACCGATGAAAATTGGGGAAAATTGGCATCGGGAAAGTTCTATAATCCCATCAGGCACACGAAGGAGATCGACGGGAAAAAATTACTGATCTTCCAATCGAAGGATGATCGGTCGGTGCCATGGCAGCCCGCAGCCGAATTCTCGAAAACAACAGGCGCGAAGCTTGTCCTTTCGGAAACGGGAGGGCACGTGAATTCGAGAATGTTTTCCGACCCGGTCATTTCGAAAAAAATCGCGAGGTTCTTGAGGTAAGTGGTATGATGGGTAGATGGAGGGAGCATACGACGTCATAACGGTCGGCACGGCGACGCTCGATTCGTTCTATCCGCTCCCGTCGGATTCATTCGTCTGCGAAGCGGGGGCGAAGATGGAGGTTGGGGCGCCTATGATCGCTTCGGGAGGCGGCGCGGTGAATGCGGCGGCGACCTTCGCGCGGCAGGGATTGTCGGTCGCGGCGCTGTTCCGCACGGGGCGCGATCGCGCAGGGGACGATATCGCGAGCGATATGGAAAAAGAGGGCGTCGAATCCTGGCGCGCGGAGGCTGCGGACGAGGCGACGGGCCAGAGCGCGATACTCCTTTCGCCGAGCGGCGAACGTACGATCCTCACGCACCGCGGCGCGTCGGAATCCCTGCCGATGGCCGCAATTCCGTTCGGGAGGCTGAAGGCGCGGTGGCTCTATATCGCGCCGAGCCATATCGACCCTAAGGTGATCGGAAAGATCGTGGAGCATGCGTACGCGCAGGGCATCGCGGTCGCCCTGAATCCCTCGGCGTTCTATCTCTCAAACGGCGGCGCGCATCTCATGCAGCTTCTGCCGCGCGTGAAGATGCTCATGGTGAACAGGGAAGAGGCTGCGGAATTGGCCGGCATGGAGCGGGACGACGAGCGGGGCATATTCAAGGCGCTCGACGAGATGGTCGACGGCATCGCGGTCATGACCGACGGTCCACGGGGCGCGTGGGTGTCCGACGGCGCGCGGCTCTATGAGGCGGGCATATTTCCGAACCAAAAGATCCTCGACCGCACGGGGGCGGGAGATGCGTTCGGAAGCGGGTTCGTGACAGGCATGATCGCGAAGGAGGATATCCCGTATGCCATCCGCCTCGCTTCGGCGAATGCGGCCGCGAACGTCGAGGCCGTGGGCGCGCATGCAGGGGTGCTCGCGCGGGGCGCGTTCGAAAAATCCGCGCGATGGAAGAAATTCGATATCGGAATCCATGCAGTCTAATATCTATACCGACAAGATAGCGAAGGTCTTGAAAATGCCGAAGGCGGAGCTGTTCCGCCTGAGCGAGACCTTGGGAAATATCACGGGGCACAGGGACGTCATCGAGCGGATATTCTTCGAGAACGAGCGCTTGGTGGGGGAGAAGCTCGCCGCGCTCGGCTTGACCCATGACGCGTCCGCGCAGGAGGTGTATGACGCCTTGGTCTCGAAGGTCGAGGCGGACGACATGTTCCTCCTAGGTCTCGTGGGCCATGCGTCGCTCCGCGGGTACGAGGCATCGCAGGCGGTCGTCGCGTTCGTGAAGGAAGCGTACGGCGGATCGCGCCGGGGATTCTTCCTGAAGCACGCGAAGGCGCGCGAGCTGCTTATCAAGGAGCCGCCGAAGAAAATCATGGCGGCCCTGGGGTACGACGACGTGCACACGCTGATCGAGAAGGAGGATCTAGCCGAAATCTACAGCGCCTTGCGCTTTTTGGAGGACGAGGCGTGGCAGAACACGGTATTCTTCGCGCAGTATGAATCGCTTTCGCCGGACGATTTCGAGGAGCGCGACGTGGAGATGAAGGCGCTGGGGGAGAAGTGGGCAAGCGTCGCTGAGAAATTCGTTGCGAAGAAATACCACAATGTAAGCCACCTGAAGGAGCTCGGGGTGATCTTCGTGATCCCTATATTCCTCGGCATCTCGGGCGAGACGCTCCGGCTCGTGAGCCTCCTCCTGCATTATTTCCACGAGGTCGCCTATTACGCCGAGGCGTTCCGGGATGCGGCGAAGAAGCGCGAAACGTTCGCCGCGAATGTCATCTCCATGCTCCGCGGCGACGTGCTCGAGCATCGCCTTCCCGAAATGCTTCCCGAGGCCGCGCGGCCGCGTTTCCTGGTCGTCCAGCGCTATTTGGCGAAGATCGACGAGAACGACTGGCGCCTCGCGGAGCCCCGGGTGAATCCCGAGGCGCTCCACTGGCAGAGGGCGGAAGAGGATGTCATGCAGATCGACGGGAAGGATATGGGCTTCTGGAACGGCACGGGCTGGGTGGGAGACTTCTTCAAGTCGGGTCTCGGCGAGGACGCGTTCATGAGCTTCAACCTCGGTGACGTGGTGATGACGCTCGTGAAGCGCAAATCGATACGCTATCTCTACCACGAGCAGGAAGCCCTGTGGAACAAGATATTCATCGAATACTTCGGCGTGAGGAGGCTCGAGGATATGAGTCGGAAGAATATCGTGAAGGGCTGGTTCGAGATGTAATTCCCCGATTTTTTTCGCGAAAAGGGCGGGTGTGGATAACTTCGGGTGCGGATATGCGTGGTATGATGAGGGGAATCATACAAACGTAATTTTTTTAGATATGACAAAGAAGAAGGCGACGAAAAATTTCTCGGGTATTGCGTTCGCGATCTCGTTCGTCTGCATCGTAGCGATAGGGATAACGGCCGTCGTCCTGAAGGGGCAGGAAGCGGCATCGGGGAGGGTATCGGCGCGGGTCGGCATGCTCGATGCCGGATATCGCGATCTGCGCGCGCAGCTCTTGGCGCAGGCGAGCGGGCCGGTAGCGCCGCCGCCAGCACCGGCTTCTTCCGGGCCGATCATCCGTGTGCGGCTGAATGACGCAGTAACGAATCCGCTCGTTTTCAGGGCGAATGCGGTGAATCAGACGATGGCTTCCTTTGCGATTACGAACGAGAGCGATGATGCGGTGAGGCTGAAAAAGATAGATCTCATAATTCAGCCGCATCAGCCTATGTCGGGCGTGAAGGCATATCTCGCGCAGGGGTCGGAGCAGGATCAGATAGGATCGCCAGCAACGGTTTCGGATCAGGCATCGGTCAAGGAAATATCATTCTCGAAGTCGTCCGGAATATCGCTTCTGCCCCATCAAACGGCGGTATTGAATATCGTGGCGAAGCCGCTATTTTCCGCGACGCAGGGCCTAGGCAAGGAAGGAATCGTGCTGAAGTCGGTCGAGATATTCGGAACACTACCCTTCTCTCTGTATGGGCAGGATCTTTCGACGGCGGGCGGGGCATCGTCCGCGACATCGTCGGCATCGAAGCTGTCGATTTCGACATCTCCGGATAATGTGCCTGTGGGATATTTGACGACGGGTTCGACCGATCAGGTCGTGTACAAGATCAAGCTGACGGCGAGCGGGCCCGAAAAGGTACGGGTCAGGGAAATCTCCTTCAGGGACTCTATCGAGAACAATACGTCAGGGTTGGCATCATTCGTGAATTTCAGGTTGTACGATGAGAGTAACTCGTCGTTCGCGGGTCCGTTGAATATGGCGGTGTCGGGGACTGGAACGGGAACGGTCGGATTCACGGAAACAGGCGATTTTAACATCGTGGTTTCGACGACAAGTCCGCGGACGTTGATCTTGAAGGCCGATGTCTCTAATTTCGCGTTAGGGGGGGTAAAATCGGGATCGCGGCACACGTTCGGCATTCCTTCAGTGTCAGCCGTGAGCGCATTCGGAAACGATTCTTCTCTTGCCGTAGTCGTTTCCGGAACGTCCTCAGGCACCGCGCAAACGGTATATCGCACGAAGCCGGGACTCACGACGGCCGTCATAGGCTCTACGGTGGGCCGAGCCCGCATGGCGGGTGACGACGTGGCGAGTCTGAATTGGAGCTCGATCGGCGTCTCGCCGGAAGATAGTTTGAAAATAAGCACGGTTAAAATTAAATTCGCGGGCGCATTGGCATTGAAGAGCGGTACGCCGTCTTTCACGGCGAGTCTGATCGATCCGAGCATGGGTCCCAATGCGAATTGGGGCGGTTCGGCCCAGCAGACATGTATTCCCTCGGGAGGCTCGTGTAGCGTGACATTCCGCCCGAATGCGGGCGTGAGCCGTGACTATCCGAAGCAGGTCAAGCTTCGCATCGATTCGAGCAAGTTCGGAAATGCGGAAGCAACCGGCGATGCGCTTTCGATTACGATCAATGCCGCATCGGATATCACCTGGACCGATGGCACTTCAACGGGTATCGTGTGGAACGCGACGGAGCCGGGATCTGCCATTCCCATTACGATCGCGACTTTGAGCTACGAGTAGGGTGGGTTGCGGCATAGGCCGGGCATATGGCATGCTGGTGCCTGTTCTTAACCCTAGTTCGAAGAAAGGGGCGCGATGATACGCGGATGGTATATCCATGAATAGGAGATTGCGCCCGTTCCTCACGAGCGCATCAAGTGCGGGGTGTTCGGCATTTCGGGGACTCCATATGAGGTCATGGAGGGCCTGGTATTCTTGGATCACGTCGTCACGGAAGCCCGCAGGGCCCGGGTTCTCGTGATGAGGGAGATGGTGGGGCAGGTCATTCTCGAGGATCCCGGGCGGCGGATATTCACGGCCTTCTTCCGATACGACGATGAGAAGGTACATAGGGAGCTGTTCGATGATGAGGAGTCGCGGATGGTCGGGCGGTTCGAAGAGGCGCAAGAGCGGCAGAATACGGGGGCGCAGCTCATGACGCTCGGAGTATCCGCCCACGATTTCTGGAGGATGAAGACCGAGGTTCCTCATATAAGCTACGGCATCCTGCCCTGGTTCATATACGAAGGGTGAGAGAGTGCCTTGTCTCTCCGGGCCGTCACAGTCATCAGACGTGACGGCCTTTTGCTATACTTGAGGAATGAGGTCCTTGCGCGACGCGATAAGCGCGAACGAAGGCACGGGCACGGCCCTGTGGCACTTCAATTTTTCCGAGCTCGCGGCCGTGAAGGCCGCAGCGCGCCTCGTGCGCGAATCGGGACGCCCGATCGTGCTCGGGGTTTCGGAGGGCGAGAGGGAGTATGTCGGCGTGCGGACTGCCGCCGCGCTCGTCGCCGCATATCGGAAAGAGGGAATCCCGCTCTATCTGAATGCCGACCACACGAAATCGTTCGAGAAAATACGGGAGGCAGTCGAGGCGGGATTCGACGCGGTGATCTTCGACGGATCGGCCTTGCCGTTCGAGGAGAATATCGCGGAGACGAAGCGCGTCGTCGAGTATATCAGGATGGCCGATTCGCGCATCGTGATCGAGGGCGAGGTCGGATATATCGGGGTGAGCTCGAAGATATTGGACGCGGTGCCGACCGGCATCGAAAAGACGTCCGTGGAGCAGGCCGTGAGGTTCGTGCGGGAGACGGGTGTCGACATGTTCGCGCCCGCGGTGGGGAATATACACGGCATGCTGAAAGGGGGTCACGAGCCGGAGCTCGATATCGCGCTCATACGGAAGATCAAAGAAGCTCTGCGGCAGGATCGGGGCGGGCCGGTGCCGCTCGTTCTCCATGGCGCATCCGGCAATACCGACGACGATCTCCGCGCGGCGGTCGAGGCAGGCATATCGCTTATCCACGTGAATACGGAACTGCGCGTCGCGTGGCGGAAGGCGCTCGATGCGGCATTCGCGGCGCATCCCGAGGAGACGACGCCCTACAAGCTCCTAGAGTCCGCGGAAGATGCCGTATATGCGGTGATGCGGGCGAAAGCGTCGCTCTAGAGGATCGGCACTGAGCGCTTGAATAGCAAGTCGATTCATGGTATCGTCGTATGACTGATATGGACTTGCAGGCTGAAATACGGACATCGCTCGGCAAAGCTGCGGCGAAAGGATTGCGCGCAAAGGGCATGACCCTCGGCGAGGTCTACGGCCACGGGGCGGACAACGTCCACGTTGCCATTTCCGCGAAGGACTTCCTGAAGGCCTTGAAAGCGGCCGGTGAAACCTCCGTGATAACGCTTCACGCCGGAACCGCGAAGATCCCCGTCTTGATCCAGGACGTGGTCCGGGATTCGCTGTCGGGCGTCGTGAGCCACGCCGATTTCCGCCGCGTCAACATGGACGAGAAGGCGTTCGTCAACGTGCCCGTCGAATTTATCGGCCAGTCGCCGGCCGTGAAGGGCGGCGGCGTCCTCGTGAAGGCGGTTGCCGAAATAGAGGTTGAGGCGTTGCCCGCGCATATGCCGCGCACGATCGTGATCGACCTGTCCCTGCTCACCGAAGTCGGCCAGAGCCTGCACGTGAAGGACGTGGTCATGGATGCCGCGACGCGCGCGAATGTTATACTCCATATGGCCCCTGAAGCGGTCGTCGCGACCGTCATCGCCCCGCGTTCCGACGAGGAGCAGATGGGAGATGCGCGCACGGTGGAAGACGTGAAAGTGGAGACGGAAGAGGCGAAGGCCGCGCGCGAGAAGGAGAAGGCCGACAAGGCATCCGAGAAGGAGTAGGTGTATAGAAGGGCCGCGACTCGCGGTTTCCGTATGAGAATACTTTCAATCGTACTGGGTTTTTTTTGCATCCTCCCTCTTTTCGCGCGCGCGCAGGCGATCTCGGGCGACAAAGCCCAGCTCGAGCAGCAGCTCGCCGACGTGGAGCGGGAGATAAGCGTGTATCAGAACACGATCGACGATTACCGTAAGCAGGGAAGCAGCCTGGGCGGGGAGATCAAGAAGCTCGACGCCGAGGCGAAGAAGCTCTCGCTCGAGATCAAGGCGATCGACCTCTCGCTCGCCCGCCTGAATTCGGAAATCGCGAAGAATCAAGGGAACATAAAGGTGACGGACGCGAAGCTGGGTTTCGACAAGCGCGCGCTCGGGGAGGCCCTGCAGGCGCTTTCGGAAGAGGACGGGAAGAATCTCGCGGAGATCCTCTTCGCGAATCCCGAACTGTCGCATTTTTTCAATAACGTGAACGGCCTCATGTCGCTCGGGGACGACCTGAAGGACGCGCTCGCGGAGATCACCGTGACGCGCGAGGAGCTTTTAGACTTGAAGCAGCAACTCGCCGAAAAGAAGACCGACACCTCGGACCTCAAATCGTCGCGCGACAACGAGAAGAAGGCGCTCGCGAAGAAGAAGGCGCAGAAGAACGATCTCTTAACGCAGACGAAGGGTCAGGAGTCGCAGTATCAGGAGCTCCTGAAGGAGTCCCAGAAGACGGCGGCGCAGATCAGGAGCCGCATCTTCGAATTCCTGGGCGGCGGGCAGATGACGTTCGAGCAGGCATACCAGATCGCGAAAGGGGCGTCGGCCCTGGTCGGCGTGCGGCCCGCGCTCCTCTTGGCCGTGCTCGACCATGAGTCGGCTCTCGGGAAGAACGTGGGCAAGTGCAACTACCACACGGCGATGCACCCGACGCGCGATATCCCGCTCTTCCTCTCGCTCACCGCATCGCTCGGCCTGAATGCCGAGGCGATGTCCGTATCGTGCGCGAACAAGGATGGCGCATACGGAGGCGCCATGGGCCCGTCGCAATTCATTCCCTCGACGTGGAATATCTATACGAAGCGCATCGCCGGGCTCACGGGCAGCAATCCGCCCTCTCCGTGGCGCAATATGGATGCGTTCGTGGCGACCGCGCTGTATCTGAAAGATGCCGGGGCGTCGGGGTCGCAGGACGTCGCGGCCGACCGACAGGCGGCGGCGCGCTATTATGCCGGCGCGCGCTGGAGGAACTACCTGTGGACGTATGGCGAGCGGGTGGTATCGAAGGCCCGGCAATTCGAGAGCGATATAGCGGCGCTGACGCAGTGATGAGTTGCTAGTGACTGGTGATGAGGGGGCATGATGGATGAAAATGCCCGCGAAGGCGGGTATTTTCATGTCTAATCACTAAAAACTATCCACTACCCGCTCCGTCCGAACGCCTTCGCGATGGGGTCGAAATTGCCATCGAGGATCTTCTCGATATTGTGCCATTTCTTGCCGATACGGTGGTCGGTGATACGGTCATCGGGGAAGTTGTAGGTACGGATTTTCTCGGAGCGGTCGCCTGAGCCGATCTGGGCCTTGCGGTCGGCGGTCAGGGAGCCGGTCGCCTCGAGGCGCGCGATTTCATGCAGTTTCGCGCGGAGAACTTCCATAGCGGTCTCGCGGTTTCCGTGCTGGGTGCGCTCGCTGCGCGCGGAGATGACGATGCCGGTCGGCTTGTGGAGTATCCGCACCGCCGACTCGACCTTGTTCACGTTCTGGCCGCCCGGGCCGCCGCTCCTCGAGAACGTGACCTCGAGGTCGTTCTGGTTGATGTTTACTTCCTTCGCCTCGACTTCGAGGAGCACGGCGACGGTCGCGGTCGAGGTATGCACGCGGCCGGATTTCTCGGTCGAGGGGACGCGCTGGACGCGGTGCGTGCCCGACTCGTTCATGAGCGCGTCGTAGCACCCCTCGCCGGCGATGGATCCGGAGAATGTCTTATAGCCATTCAAGTCGCTCTGGTTCGCGTCGATCAGGGAGAATTTCCACCCCTTCTGGGCGGCATAGCGCTCGTACATGCGCACGAGGTCGCCGGCGAAAAGGCTGGCTTCGTCGCCGCCCGCGCCTGCCCTGACTTCGAGGAGTATCTTTTGCATAGGGGTGGTCATGAAAAAACTCCGCTAGGGGGAGTTCTTTCGAGGCGGCTATTCCTTCTCTACCTTCGGCACGCGCGCCTTCTTCACGATTTTCACGGTCGAGGCCGCCTTCGCCTGGCGCGCCTTGAATTTCTCAACCTTGCCGGCGACGTCGAGCATCTTCTCCTGGCCGGTGAAGAAAGGGTGGCACTTCGAGCAGATTTCGACGGAAATCTCGGGCTTCGTGGAGCCTACGGTAAAAGCTTCCCCGCAGGAGCAGGTAACCTTGGTCTTCTCGTAATATGCGGGGTGGAGTCCGTCTTTCATTGGATATAGCATGCCTCAAAAGGCATATATTCGCAATATATTGACTTTTTTATTGATTTAATGCATACTGACGGTGTTCATTGGCAATGCGATTCCGCCGCGGTGGGGGGATACGGAGAGCCATTTTCGAGAAGGGATGAAGACATGCAGCGGATCCTCATGGGGCTCGCGATAGCGAACGAAAGTATGACGGCAGGGGATTATGTCGAATATCTGAGGAAGTTGGGGGTGATCGTGAAGCCGGGCGCTCGCAGGATCTTGATGGCGATGCCGAGCAGTCATGGTCTGCCCAAGCGAACCCAGACGTTCGAGGCGCGCCGTGCGCCGGGAGACGGGGAGGCTATGCCTCTGCCGGATATCGCGGAAATGATGACACGGGAATTCAAATGCGTCTGCGTCGCCGCGCATCTCGTGCCCGTAGCGTGTATCGAGATCATCCAGCTCTGGCAGGCACTTCGAGAATACAGGCACATCGTCCTGTTCCATGAGCCGATTGAAGTGAACGACCAGCCGTCCATCTTGCATTTCGAGATGCAGTGTCATGGTATTGATGACTATGACATCGTGCTGACCCATGCGGATGCATTGGGAAGCTGGGATGCCCCGGAAACCCTCTTCGTTGCGCATATGCCGTTCGTGAGGCAATCCATGCAGCCGGCTAGTGCGTTGGGAGTGGAGGCGGCCGGTCAGCAGGTCGCGATTCCGGCGTGATGCGGAAAGAAGCGCGTGCGTCGAGTTTTAAGCCCCGGAGTCCGTTTTGACGGCCCGGGGATTTTTAATGCATGATGATTGACTTTTATGATATAAAAACGCACAATAGCGGTGCACGTTCTCAATCCGAGACGCTTTTAAGGGGTACTTAAAGTGATTGGAGAAATGGTTGGTTTTGGGAAAGACGAAGAAACGATCTTCTTTTTGAAGCCGATGGTGAAGGCGGTAGATGCCGATGATCGTTGGCGTCAGATCCGTACGGAATCGGAAATTCGCTTGGAAATTTTCCGGTCGGGCTTCAGGCGGACTGCGCACGTGACATGGTGCTTGGCCGCGGACGATCTCCTGAGGCTCTATCCGGATCTCACCCCCGAGCTGTGGAAGGCGACCCGGGAGCATCTCCTAGGTGCCGAAGTGACGGTCGTCCTCTTGGGAGGGGAGCCGGGCATCATCGAGCGGTTCGCCGACTATACTGGCAGGGAAGTGGAGCCAGCCAAATGCGCCGAGCATACGGTGCGGTACCGGTTCGGGAGCCGGACAAAATTGCCCGGGGGCGGCGTCTATTGGGAGAATGCCATCCACCGCCCGAAGACTAAGGAAGAGGCGGAACGCGACATCAAGCTTTTCTTCGGGGGAGGATAAGATGAAGAAGCTGTCACGACGACGGCTGACCAGGGTTCCTGGCCAGCCGTTTTTTATGCATGCAGAATAATTATTGACTTTTTAGTGATAATATAGTATTATAATTACGAGTACATTTCGATCAACAAAACGTTTTTTTGGGGAGATATCGAACATGATCGGAGAAAGGGTTTTTCCGGGAGATCCCAACCAGACGATGTTCATCGTGAAGCCGATGCCGGATGTGGTTGGTCATCTCGAGCTGGAGCAAGTGGCTGCCATGCGGGATGAGATACTCGCAAAGGGTTTCAGATTGAGGATATCCACGGATCATCTCCTCGGAGAAGAGGATTTGCGGATGATGTATCCGGGTGTATCCGACAGGCTCTGGGACGCGACCGTAGCGCATCTGCGCGGCCAGCGGGTGATCAAGGCCCTTCTCGGGGGAGG
>CALQZH010000010.1:11538-23729 GCA_943349395.1 Parcubacteria group bacterium
CATCGAACGGCTTGCCGATCTCGTCGGGAGGAACGTCAGTCCGAAAAGCTGCGGTCCGGGCACGTTGAGGTACAGGTATGGATGCCACGTTCCGGTGCAACTGGGCGAAGGACTGATCTATTGGTGCAATGCCATCCATTGCCCGCGAACTGCGGAAGACGCAAAGCGGGAGATCGCATGGTTTTTCACGCGGTAGGATGATCGAGAGCTGTTGCGACGACGGCTGACCAGGGTTCCTGGCCAGCCGTTTTTTCATGCGATGCGGTCGAAGGTGAAGTGCCGAAGCGAGCCGAAGGGGATCTTGTAGTGCTTCTCGAGGACGATGAGCGCGTCGTCGGTAGTGTGACTTCCCCAATCGAGGCCAAGCTTCGCGGCCGTGGATTTCAAGTGGTCTTCGGAATTCCCTTCAAGCTCGGCATACGGCGGGACGGTCGGCCACGTGTCGATGTCTATCGTCGCCCCGTCGAGGGTGAAGGAATGGCGCTTTTTCGCCTGCTTCCGGTAGGCGACGAGCCCGAGCCGTTCGACGAAGAGCGTGGCGCGCTCCATATCACTCACGGCGAATTCGATTTCCTCCGTGCCGAGGAGCGCGTCGCTCTGCCGGTGCTTGTAGGTCATGGCGATAGCCTCGCCCTGCTTCCTGATCCGCACGAAGCGCTTCTCGACGTCGCGCCACGTGAGGTCAGGGTCGTAGAAGATCGTTTCCTCGAGGAGGTATTCGGGGGATTCCTGTGCGCCCGCAGCGCGCAGGCGGCGTACGAGATCCCCCTTATCTATGCCGAGGAACCGCACCTCTATTTCCCGGTTTTCCATAGTCTGATTCATGCATGATTCGTCGCGGATTGCCAGGCCGGAAAAAGCGCTTGACACCATGATTCCATCGGCTATACTCAACCTACTTAAGGTTATTTGAAGCGGCTGCACCCATCGTAACGGCATAATGCATCCGCCCCCGCTTTGCAGGCACAAGCCTGGAGAACGGAGGCGGATATGTTTTTCCGGAAAGCGCTGAACCGACCGTAGATTGGCAAACGAATAGTACATGAAGCAAGATGTACAACCCTCCGTCGCGCAAGGCTATGGAGGGCGAAGCAATAAGAAATTTCTAGTTGTCCCAATATATTTTAAGTTTTCAGTGGATAGTGTTTAGTGTCTAGAAACGCGTAAAAACATTTCTAAAAACTAAAAACTTGAAACTAAAAACTTTACACAGAGGATTTGATCCTGGTCCAGGATGAACGCTGGCGGCGTGGATAAGGCATGCAAGTCGAGCGGGACTCCATTTGAAACGGTTTGAGATTACATCAAAGGACCGAAGATGATGGAGTTTAGCGGCGAACGAGTTAGTAATATCTTGGTACGTACCCCGAAGTCTGGCACAGCTCGTCGAAAGACGGGGTAATTCCAGATGGTCTCGCAAGAGTAAACCCGCAAGGGGCTTCGGGAGCGGCCTAGACTCTATCAGCTAGTTGGCGAGGTAAAGGCTCACCAAGGCTATGACGGATAGGAGGGCTGAGAGGCCATTCTCCAACGACGAGACTGAGACACGGCTCGTACACCTACGGGTGGCAGCAGTCGAGAATATTCGACAATGGGCGAAAGCCTGATCGAGCGACGCCGCGTGCAGGATGAAGGACTTAGGTCTGTAAACTGCTTTTCCACGGGAAGAAACAAATGACGGTACCGTGGGAATAAGGGGTTGCTAACCTCGTGCCAGCAGCCGCGGTAATACGAGGGCCCCGAGCGTTATCCGGATTTATTGGGCGTAAAGAGCGAGTAGATGGTTCCGTAAGTTTCGTGTCAAATCCTGGGGCTCAACCCCAGGCTCGCGCGAAATACTGCGGAACTAGAGGGTGCTAGAGGCTACTGGAACTCACGGTGTAGGGGTGAAATCCGTTGATATCGTGGGGAACACCGAAGGCGAAGGCAGGTAGCTGGGGCATCCCTGACATTCAATCGCGAAAGCGTGGGGATCAAACAGGATTAGATACCCTGGTAGTCCACGCCCTAAATTATGCTGACTAGCTGTTTCGAGTATCGACCCTCGGAGTGGCGTAGCTAACGCGTTAAGTCAGCCGCCTGGGAAGTACGGCCGCAAGGCTAAAACTCAAAGGAATAGACGGGGACTCGCACAAGCGGTGGAACATGAGGTTTAATTCGACGGTAAACGAAGAACCTTACCAGGGTTAGAAATGCACACGAAGGCCTGTCGAAAGGCGGGAGGTCCTCTCAAGGGACGTGTGCACAGGTGCTGCATGGTTGTCGTCAGCTCGTATCGTGAGACGTTCCCTTCAGTGGGGAAACGAGCGCAACCCCCATCCTGCGTTACAAGTGTCGCAGGAAACTGCCCAGCACTGTGCCCACGAATGAAGTTGTTAGTTTATAGCTGTTAGTGATTAGAGACGTTCTAAAAACTAAAATCTCAAAACTATCCACTCCGTTCGCAGGTAGAGTGCTGGGAGGAAGGTGGGGACGACGTCAAATCCGCATGGCCCTCTGATACCCTGGGCTACACTCGTGTTACAATGGACGGTACAAAGGGTTGCCAAGCCGCAAGGCGGAGCTAATCCCTAAAGCCGTTCTCAGTTCGGATTGGGGGCTGCAACTCGCCCCCATGAAGCTGGAATCGCTAGTAATCGTGGGTCAGCTATACCACGGTGAATACGTTCTCGAGTCCTGTACTCACCGCCCGTCACGTCAGGGGAGCCGGGAACATCTGAAGCTCAGCATCCGCTGGGTCAGGGTGGGATCGGTGACACGGACGAAGTCGTAACAAGGCACGGGTAGCGGAAGCTGCTCGTAGATCACTTAATTAAAATTAAAAGAACGATGCAATGATATGCGCAAGCATGTCGACGTAAAGGTGTTGGCCGTGGAGCCTGTAAGTCACGGTTTGTTGGGACAACTAGAAAGAGCTTATTGCAACGGTAGGGCGCGCATGCCCCTCGGAACCAGAATAAAATGACCCCGGCGGTCATTTTTTCTTCTCGCTCGGCATCCGTATTTTCGCGTGGCGAAAAACCGGGCTACGGATGCCTGCGCGGCGTTCCTCGAGACACGCGCGCCCTACCGTTGCGTTGTGGAGGAGAAAACGAGACCCGCCTGCTGCGGGGTTCTCGACTACGCATCTGCATATCCGGGCTTTTAATATGGGGGTTGATTAGAGAAGATTGTCTTTAGGGGGTAGTTATTGTATTATGGCGGCGAGTAGTCGCGATGTGCGTATTTTGAAAAATTCGGACGAGGAGGTGCTAGGTATGACGCAAAACGCTGATGTTTTAGCGCCGGAATGGCGTGTTGTTTTAGCCGAGCTGAATAACCAGAGTTATCCACCCGTCGACGAGGTTTTTCCGTTGACGATCGATGGCAAAGTTCGGTGGTTCAGGCTTGTGCGGGGGGTTCAATTTCATATCAACTCCTACGGGCTCGTTGATGAGATTGCTACCTACGGGACAATTCCCGACGAACGGGTATTGAGGTTCTTGAAAGCAGAGTATCAAACCTGCGCCAGAGATTTTCCTGTCGGCATCTGCCAGCTCTCCTTTGATAATCCAAATGGAAGGCGGAGCCATCAGTGTCTCTGGAATGGTTGCTTGCTGCATCTCGGGCACTACAATTACTTTGATTTCGATGGTAGCGAAATCGCTTGGTTGGTCGAGGTGGATGTAGAAATGGGCTGTTCTATGTGGTAAGATCCAGTCAGATGCGCCGGCCTATAGGGTAGGCCCGAAGGGCGCATGTTTCGAACTCGAAAATAGGGGGTGAGTGCAAATGGCGATGTCAGAAGAGACTCGCGCGTGGCTCAGAAAGCTTGGCGAAGCCGCAAAGGCATCCTTGGTTCCACTCCGCGAGCGTATGGGGGGCAAAAAAGCGGATGGGATGGGAGGCATCACGGCTGGACAAGGGAAGATGTGCAGCGTTTCCGGGAATATGATGTGAAGTTCGGCGCACCGCCGGACCGGCATATCAGCCGGAAAGTTCGCTCGGTCGCGGGATGCGACCGGGCTTCTTTTTTTGGTCGGGCATCACATTGATTTTCATATCGATACATGGCATCGTGTATGCCGTGTCCTTTGATGTTTGAAGTACGTCTCGTTTCAAGGAGAAGAATACATTATGCATGCATGGTTTGAAACGCATACCTGGTTCGAGTTGCTGTCCCGTTCCTTCACGTTCGGAACCGCGATAGGCGTTGCCCTCATCGGGCTCTTTGCGGGAATTGCTCTCGTTTGGGCCGTGCCGTGCGCGCTGTTCGTGGCTATCAAGTGGATCGGCGAGATGTGGAATATGCCGCTCAAGGATTGCCCGGCGCATCTACGGGCGAAATTCGTGAAGAAGTCGGTCCTGCATATCGATGACGGACGAAAGGCGGCGTGACCATGGCGAAGAAAAAGCCTAGCAAGGCGAAAGGCTCCGTTGCGAAGAAGAAGGCGGAGGTGGGGAAATCGTATATCGCAATCCCCCAGTTACGGAAAGCGTTCGTGGTCGCGGATAATTTCACGGTAGGGGATGACAGCATGTTTTCCTACGTGGATGACGATGTCGCCGACTTTTGCGGCTGTAGCGTAAAGCCGCGGCCGGGGTACAAGCTCGTCTCCTGTACGCTTGCGGAGGAGATGGGCGACACGGACGCGAGGGCGACGGTGCCGGGCGCGTGCGCAACCGACTTGGCCGCGATCCATCATCTCATCTCGCTCCAGCCGAGAGGCGGCCGGATCGGCACATTGTCGGTTCAGGAGGAAGAGGTGAATGTGTTCATTCTCCTCGGCGGTCGGGCGGAGGTGGCGTGGCAGAGAGGGCAAGGATGGGGTATTTGGGTTTTCAAGGGCAGGCTGCCCAGCCATACGAAATGGCCGAAAGGAACGAAAGTGTTCGGTCGTGTGCGCGGCTGAAGTTACTGAGCGATGTCGAAGCTCGGAGGGGGATCCCCCTCCGAGCTTCTTTTTTTTGACCGGGCATAGAGAATTGTCGTATCGTGGTTGCGGCGTAGGAAAAATATACAGTAGTACTTTGGGAGAATGAGAATCATGACGAGAGGCACGGTCAGGGGAAGAAAGAGGCTGCCGAGAAGGATGATTGGCGCATGCTGTCACGCGATCAATGTGAGAAATAGGAGCGCGAAGCGGCAGGGTGCGGCGAAGAGGGGTCCGGAAGGAAATACGACCGGGGGATATCACGAATTCCCTTGGCCGCGTCACATTCTCGAGCAGCGTGTGCTGCCGTGCGATATGTATCGACCTCTCAAGCTTCGTCCGTTCGGCGTCGATTCTGACGAATGAAAGTGGAAGTTCGGGTATGAACTGTCGAGACTCGGTCCGGCCGCAGAGAACGGCCGGGCTTTTTTAATGAAAAAGACCGCCCGGCAGGGAAAGACGGGCAGTCTTTTGCCCTGCGGGCGGTCATGTGGCATCGGGAACGAAGAAGCAATGGGTGTCGGCGCATGCGTTGATGTGTCCATTCTCGACTTGCGTGCCGACATAGGCATCGAAGCGGATCGTCGCTCCGGCGCGGGACTTGTAGTCGCTGAGCACCGCATATCCCGGCTTCCGGCCCGCATAGCAGTAGAAGAAGCCGCGATAGCCCTCGTCGGGATTGGTCCAGATCCATCGCATGATCTGGATGAACTCCCCGGCGCGCGCCGGGCGGTAGTGGGGCATGAGCCCCGCGTTCCGTCCGGCAAAGGCGAAGTCCGTCGTCGAGGCGACGATGAAGTCCATGGGGTCGGGGAGCGTGTCGCTTATATCGCCAATGACGGCGATCGTATCGGCATCGGTCCAATCCGAGGGAAGATGTCTTTGCGACCAACGCAGATTGGCTTTCGTGTGCGATGATTCAGGCGCATTTCCGTGCTGGGGTTCCTCTTCGGTCTTGCCTGCGAGGAATGCGGCAGTCACGGGGTTGATGAACCACGGACAGGTGTCGAGGATTTCCCGCGGGGAAAGCAGGGGAACGACAAGTTTTTCCGTGTGGAAATTGAACGTGCATCGGCGGCCTAAGCGCAACATGGATCGTTCTCCGAATAGTGGAATGAAAGGGCTGCAACGGGAATAGTATGCCATGATTTTAATGTTTTGGCAATTGATATCTGATGATTTTTGACGGAATGCGGAAAGGGCCGTATCCTCTAGGCGGCACATACTAGCGCGCATATGAAGGCACTCCGAATGGTTCGGGGCGATATGCGGGCGCATCAATGCGAGGAGAGATTGCCATGAGGACTCGCCATGACGATATGGCAGGGCTCATAGGGGAATTCTCGCGATCGATTCCTCCTTTTTTGAGCCATGATCGCGCGAGAGGGTGGACGGAGTGGCTCAATCGCGTGGCATCCCTAATGCTGCGCTTGAAGCCCGAGGACGTATTCTGGGCGATCCAGGCGTTCGAGGCCGAGGCGGAGCCGTGGGCGGATGGGGACGATGCCGCATGTCAGCCGAAATCCGTTTCCGAGGTGAATTGGACAGAGGTCTATGAGGCCCTCGGGCACGAGCCGGACGAGGATCGTTATGACTATATGGCGAATATCGACTGGATCCCGATCAACACGGACATCGCTGTCGAGCTCGCCGAGGATGGGAATCCTGCCGTGGGAGGAGGTGATATCGACTGCGCGAACGAATGGGCGAGGGAACGCGATGATGATGATCTGCCCGATCCTTTCGATCCCGAGATTTGGGAGGGTAAAAGGGTTAATGAGTCTGAGAGCGGGGCAGGCAGCGGCGATGATGATCCGGTTCCTGCAAATGAGCGCATGGAAACGCCCATTCGTCGTCAGATACTGACAGCCACGGAAGGAATAGTCTGCACCATGCCTGATCAGAAAGACGTTCCGTTCTCGAGAGTCGAGCTCCGTTCGAATTGGGTGACCATGGTCGGGCGCCGATCTACGAAGCGTGGCGGGGAGCTGCGCCTCATGAGCGTCTTTCCCGATGGAACGGAGAATATGAGCTTGGATGGCTACGAGAAGCTTGTGATGCATCATTTCCCGCTCTCGGGCGGGTTCGAGCAGGCACTGTGGCTCGAAGAGCATCAGCACGAGTTCGACTGGCTTATGTCGCTCATAGGCAAGGTCGCGATCGACTTCTGGGGGAGCGATCTCCAGGGGAGGAAGAATCATCGGGGCATCGTGCGTATGAAGCCTTCGTTCGGCGCATGGAAAGCCGGCATCGAATGGTTTTCTCCGCCGTATGCCTATCGCGACGATCGCATTTCGGACAGAGTCCGCATCGCCGTCTTCACGGGCAAGGCGTGAGGGTTTCAAAGATGGAGTGCGCAATTCGACCCGGTCCTCGCGGACCGGGTTTTTCTTTGGAATATCCCAACCGTCCGATGCGTATGGTAGTATGGAGGCATGAAGAAACTCCTCTTAGTAGAAGACGATCAATTCCTCGGGTCCTTGATGAAAAACCGCTTCGTGAAGGAGGGATTCGACGTGGCGTGGGCGTTGTCGGGCGATGAGGCGATCGCGAAGCTGAAGGGGGGTAATATAGACCTCATCCTCATGGATATCATCTTACCGGGCTATTCCGGCTTCGAGGCTATCGAGAAGATCATGGCCGACCCGGCGGCAGGCAAGACGCCGGTGATCGTCATTTCGAACTTGGGGCAGGAGTCGGACATCGCGCGGGGCAGGGAATTGGGGATCGTGGCATACCTCATAAAGGCGCAGACGCCTATCGACGAGCTCGTGCGCCAGGTACGGGAATACTTGAAGGTATAGACGAGTTTTTAGGTGCTAGTTTTTTAGCATAGCGAGAATATAATGCGGTGAACATCCGTTTTCTATCCATATAGAGAAGACATCCTCATCACCTACTCGAAAATATCGCAAAGGCGAATGAGATGATCCGCCGAGCCATGAGGAACGGGACCGAAGAAAAAGAGATGTATGAATCCCGCAGCCGCGCTGCGGTTGAGTTCTCTTTTTCGAGAAATCCCGGACGAATGGCGAGAGTGGCCATATGAGCCGTGCGCATTCGAGAGGGGCGATGAGGATACCGAAAAGAAAGTTCTCCACAAAAATACTTGCAATGATATTGCCATGTTTGTATGCTTAGTTCATATAAAGAAAAACAAGTCGAATCGAAAGGTCGTCATAGATACTAATTAAATGTCAAGAAATAAAGGTTTCACTCTCATCGAGCTCATCATCGTCATCGCTTTGATCGCAATCCTGGCAACCACGGTCATCTTGGTCATCAATCCGGTCAAGATCTTCCAGGAAGCCCGCGACTCGCAGCGCATTGCCGACTTGGGTCAGATGAACTCGGCGTTAAGCTTATACGCGTCGACCGCGTCAACCTCCTCACTGGGAACGACGAACAGCTGCTATGTGTATGTTGGTTCTGGGGTAAACTCGGCGGCCGTAACCACGGCATTGAATACGGGAGGTACATGCCAGTTGAGATACACCGCCGTGGTCAACACGCTTGTGACAAGTTCGGCGCAAACCGCTTCCTCGACCACATCATGGGTTCCGGTTAACCTGAGCCTTGTTTCGGGCGGTCAGCCGCTCTCGGCATGGCCCGTTGACCCGAAGGCGGGAACTTCTGGTTCGTTTACGACCGCGACATCGACGGCTTTCTACTACAGTTACACCCCGAACAACGCGAACAGCACATGGGAGTTGAACGCTCACATGGAAAGCACGCGGTATCAGAACGGCGGCGGCGACGATGTGGAAACGACGGACGGCGGCGACAAGCCATTCCTATTGGAGATCGGCACAGCTGTGAATTTATAACGTGATATGGATTGGACAAGCCTGATCAGCTTATCCGCGATCTGTATCGTATGGGGAACGTCCCTCTATGCGGAATGCATGGGGGGGCGTTCTTCTTCGTATGCGGTCCGTTTCGCGCGGTGGGGACTCTTTGGAAGCTTTTTGATCATCATTTGCGTATTTACGTATCTCTCTCGCGAGCAATTTCTCATATGGCAAGGCAACGGATTGAGCAAATATCTCATTCCGCCCTATCGCGAAATAAGCTACTTTGGGTGGTATGTTTACCGGCATATCTGGGCGCCCTATATGCTCTCCGCATGCGCGGCAATCCTCATCGCCTGCGCGGCGGTATATGCGAATAGGCGGCGCGGAGGAGTCTTTTTCGAGGCGGAGGAGCCGTATTTCATAGCCTTCGGCATTTTCATGATCGGCTATCCCGGCTGGGTGGCGTATCTCCTCCTCGTTTTATCCGCGTATCTCTTCGTATCGGTCGGGCACCGTCTCGTGTCCGGGGTGGCAGGACGCACTTCCTTCTACCGCTTCTGGCTCCCGTGCGCGGCTATCGCATTTCTCGTGAAGGCCTATCTCATACGCTACGGATGGTACAGCGATCTATTTATCTGAGACGGGGTGCTATACTGAAGGGATGATCGCGATCCCTCCGGCGGAACTTAAGAGATTGCTCGTCGCCGATGGCGTGGTAGACGAGGCTATTTTCGAGGCGGCCGCAGCCGAGGGTCGTCGCATGGCGATTGGGGTTGAGGAAATCCTCGTGTCGCGCAATGCGATCACGCGCCAGTACCTGCTCGACCTATTAGCGCGGTTTTTCGGCGTCGAACGGGTCGTCTTGGCGGGCCGGGCGATCCCGGAGGATGTGGTGCAGGCGATTTCGGAGGATGTGGCGCGCGAGAAGCGCGCGATCGTGTTCGCGAAGGGCGACGACGGCTCGTTCCATATCGCCATGGAGAACCCGGTCGACCTGCAGGCCATCGAGTACCTTAAGCGGGCGTTGAAGGCCCCGGTGATCGCCTACCTCGCCTCGCCCGAGGACATGAACTACGGCTTCACGTTCTACGGCAAGCGCTCTGCGGACAGTTTCCAGAAGATCATCGAGGAGAATATCGCGGCGTCCCTCCGCCTGCGGGCCGAGGGGGCGAAGGAGGCCGCCGACGAGGTGCCGATCGTGGCGATCGTCGATACCATCCTGTCCTATGCCATATCGTCGCGGGCGTCGGATATCCATATCGAGGCGCTCGAGAACGAGGTGCTCGTGCGCTATCGCGTGGACGGCATATTGCACGAGATCGCGCGCATCCCGCGCTCGGTGCACCCGGCGATCGTGGCGCGCGTGAAACTCTTGGCGAACTTGAAGCTCGACGAGCATGGGAAGCCGCAGGACGGCCGGTTCCGCTACACATTGGGCGTGGACAGTACCGATACCCGCGTCGGCATCATGCCCACGTTCTACGGCGAGAAGATCGTCATGCGGTTACTCACGGCCGCCGCGCGGCCCCAATCGCTCGAAGAGCTCGGATTTTTGGACGATCATATCGCGCTCCTGAAGGAGAATGCGAAGAAGACGTACGGCATGCTCCTCGTCTCGGGCCCCACGGGCTCGGGAAAAACGACGACCTTGTATTCGCTCATGAGTCTCCTGAACCGGCCCGACGTGAATATCGTGACCATCGAGGATCCGATCGAATACGACATGAAGTACGTGAACCAGACGCAGGTGAACCCCGCGCAAGGGATCACATTCGCGTCCGGCTTGCGCGAGATCGTGCGGCAGGATCCGAACATCGTGATGGTCGGCGAAATCCGCGACGGCGAGACTGCCGACATCGCGGTGCAGGCGGCTTTGACCGGCCACCTGGTGCTCTCGACGCTCCACACGAACGACGCGCCGAGCGCCGTGCCGCGCCTCTTCGACTTGAAGGTGCTTCCGTTCCTGGCCGCCGCGGTCTTGAACGTGATCCTGGCCCAGCGCTTGGTGCGGAAGATCTGCCTCTCGTGTATCACGTCGTACAAGCCCGACGCGGCTGCCGTCTCGTTCCTCGAGGCGCAATTCAAGCTATTGAAAGTCGGGGAAGGGGTGAAGGCGCCCACGCTTATGTTTAAGGGGGCCGGGTGCCCGACCTGCAACGGCACGGGATACAAGGGCCGCATCGGCATCTTCGAGATGCTCGACGCGACGGAGGAGGTGCGGCGCATCGTCGCTGCGCCGGATTTCAATCTCGACACGCTCTATACAGAAACGCGCAAAGTGGGAATGGTCACGCTCTTCGAGGACGGGTTGCGGAAGGTGGAGCGGGGCATGACGACGGTGGAGGAGGTCCTGCGCGTGATCCGGGAATGATCTTCTCCGGCATCCCTTTCCCGAATAGCTCCGGCTCGCATATGAAAGCAGACTCGCTCATTCTCTGAAGCGACCGTAAAAATAGGACTCAACCCCGCCTCTGGGCGGGGGATTCGGACATCTATTTTTAACGCGCTTCATTCGGAATCGCTCGTGCTTTCATGCATGCTCGTCTCCTTATATTCGGGAAAAGAATAGCCGCAGAATATCCATAAAGGCATATAACGTGCAGAACCCGTTTTTAAAAGAAAAAAGGAAGAAGAATCGTTCCTCGTATCAACGATGCGAGGAGAAAATAAGCGCGATTATGTATAAGGAGTATAGGTTGACAAAAGTGATATAATTATGGTATTTACTATATACTGCTCGTTGATGTATGGATCACGGCGCAGCGTGCGCCATTCGATAGTTTTTCCAGAGGAGGTGCGAGATGAGAGTGAAGTTTTTGATTGTCGTGTGCCTGTGCGGATTCGCGCTCATGGTTGCCCCTACGAAGGGGACTCGGCCGGGAGCTCCTAAGCCGCAGGCGGTGGGGAGTCAGAATATCGAGAATCCGCTCTCGAATCTCGTCGGGATCGGGACCGTGAAGGATGTCTCGGTCGTCGACGGCAAGAAGCTCGTCGAGGTCGAGATGCAGAGCGACTCGGGGCCGATCACGCTCTGGATCGGTACCGATGAGGAGGGTTTGGAGGGCGGCGGGACATGCCTCGTGAAGTGGATCGAGCGTTCCTTCGGAGCTGGCGGCCCGCGGCGCGTGCTCGCCGTGTTCAAGGAGGTGGAGAAGTAGCGCATAATAAGCATGCGCAGGAGAGCGATGAGGCTGGCCAGGTATCCTGGACCAGCCTTCTTTTTTGCTAAATAATATTGACAATTTAGTTAAAATAATGGTATTTTATATACAGAGAGATTATTGAGAAGGGATATGCGCGTCGTGCGCTATCCCGCAATCCGTTGTCTGAGGGAGGGAATCATGGTGAGTTTTTACGATGGGGATAAGTCACGGCTCGAGCCAGGTTATTTGCTCATTGCCTTGATCCTCGTGGTCATTGCCGGGACGGGGATCGGATTCCTGGCCGACCAGGGCGGGCGTGCGGCAGGTCCGGGGCAAGGCTA
>CALQZH010000011.1 GCA_943349395.1 Parcubacteria group bacterium
CGCGATTTTTCTCAAAAAATAAACAAGAAGATGGTCAAGGCGGCCCTCTACGTCGCCCTCTCGCGCAAGCTTGCGGACGGCGAGCTCCGCGTGATCGACACCATGGACCTGAAGGAGCCGAAGACCCGCGAACTCCGGTGGATCAAGCAGAGCACGCTCCTCGTCCCCGCGATGGGAAACAAGGATATCTTCCGCGCCTCGGCGAACATGCAAAAGGTAAAGGCGCTCGACGTCCGCTCGCTGAACGTCGAGGACGTGCTGAAATTCAAGAGCGTGCTGATCGACCAGAAGGCGATCGCGGCGATTTCATAACATACTGCCATGACTGACAAATTCCTCGTAAAGCGTCCGTATATAACAGAAAAGGCCGGCCTCGCCACAGCCGACGGCAAATACACGTTCCTCGTAGGCAAGGACGCGAACAAGTCGGAGGTGAAGAAGATCGTGGAAAAGGAGTACAAAGTCACGGTAACCGCCGTGCACGTCATGAACGTCCGCCCGAAAGCGCGGCGCAGGGGCAGGATCATGGGCGTGAAGCACGGCTTCAAGAAGGCGATCGTTACCTTGAAGAAGGGGGAGAAACTCGATATAATGCCGCAATAAGAGATACGCCCATGCCGATCAAGACCTACAAGCCTACGAGCGCGAGCCGTCGCCAGATGAAGACGATAGATTATTCGTGCATCACGACGAACATCCCGCACAAGCCGCTCACCAAGCACTTGAAGAACAAGGCCGCCCGGAACCACCGCGGCATCATAACCATGCGCCACCAGGGCGGCGGCAACAAGAAGACCTACCGCATGCTCGACTTCAAGCAGGACAAGTTCGACATTCCCGGCCGCGTAGAAACGATCGAATACGACCCCTACCGCACCGCGTTCATCGCCCTCGTGGTCTATAAGGACGGCGAGCGCCGCTACGTCTTGGCGCCGGAGGGCATGAAGAAGGGGGATATGATACTCACGTCCGAAACCGTGGCTTTGAAGCCCGGTAACCGCATGCCTTTGAAGAACATCCTGGTCGGCTCGCAGGTGCACAATATCGAGATGCAGAGGGGCGCAGGCGGCAAGCTCATCCGCTCGGCCGGATCCGCGGCAGAGGTATTGGGCCACGATGCCGGATACACGACGTTGAAGATGCCGTCGAAGGAAGTGCGCCGCATCCTCTGGACGTCGCTCGCGACGGTCGGCCAGGTCTCGAACCCCGACTGGAGCCTCACGAATTTCGGCAAGGCAGGCCGCTCGCGCTGGATGGGCATCAGGCCCACGGTGCGCGGAAGCGCCATGAACCCGTGCGACCACCCCTACGGAGGCGGTGAAGGCCGTCAGCCGCGCGGAACGCGCCGCCCGAAGGACAAGTGGGGCAACATAACCGGCGGGAAAAAGACCCGCAGTCCGAAGAAGTGGTCGAACCCGCTGATACTCCGCCGCCGTCCCAAAGTCCGATAATCAATCATATGTCCAGAAGTTCCAAAAAAGGCCCGTGGATCGACCCGAAGCTCTTGAAGAAAGTGGCTAAGTTGAAGGCGGCCGGAGCGACCGAAGGAATCAAGACCTGGTCGCGCGATTCCGAGATCTCCCCGGAGATGGTCGGTATCACGATCGGCGTGCATAACGGCAGGCAGTTCACGGACGTGTCCGTGAAGGAAGAGATGGTCGGCCACCGCCTGGGAGAATTCTCATTGACCCGCAAATTCACGAAGCACGGCGGCAAGATGCAGAAGGATATAGAAAAGGGCGCCTCCGCGGCCGGCGCAGCCAAGAAATAACCATGAAAAACGCCCAGGCACAATTGAATCATCTGCATATGGCGCCCCGGAAGGTCCGCCTCGTGATCGATGTCGTGCGCGGCTTGGCCGTGACCGAAGCTGAAGCCCAGCTCATGATGATGAAGAAGCGCGCCGCGCCGGCGATCTTGAAACTGCTCCGCTCGGCGATGGCGAACGCGAAGGATCTGAAGATGGCCGCGGGCAAGCTGAAGATCGCGACGATCCGCGTGGACCAGGGCCCCACGATGAAGCGCTCGCTCCCGCGCGCGAAGGGAAGCGCCTCGCCGATCCACAAGATGACGAGCCACGTCTCGATAATCCTCGCGGAATCGGAGAAGGAAATGAAGGCGGCCCGCTTCGTGATGATCCCGCGCGAAAAGAAGGAGGCGAAGGAAAAGAAGGCGAAGATGCCAGGCGGCCCGAAAGGCAAGGCGAAGCCCGCGGAAAAGGCGGATAAGAAATCGTCGGAAGACCCGGGATTCATGCGCCGCGTTTTCAGGCGCAAGTCAGGATAATATACATATGGGACACAAGATCAGACCGGATTCATTGCGTTTGGGAATCATCGACACGTGGAAGTCGAGGTGGTTCGCTAAGAAGAGCTTCAGGAACCAGCTTGAGGAGGATTTGCTGTTGCGGACTATCATCGAGGACAAGATCGCCGCGGCGGGAATCATCCGCATCGACATCGAGCGCACGATGAACAACAACTACCGCATCGTCATCAAGGCGGCACGGCCGGGCTTCATCATCGGCCGGGGAGGCAAAGGCATCGAATTGCTCCATAAGGCCCTCGAGGATGCGCTGACGAAGCTTTTCCGCGCGCGGAAGACCGTAAAGCCCTCATTCTCGGTGAGCCTCACGATCGACGAGCTGCGCCGCTTCGACATCTCGGCGGCCATCGTCGGCCAGAACATCGCGGCGGACCTGGAGAAGCGCATGCCCTCGCGGCGCACCATGAAGAAGCAGCTGGAGGGAATCATGATGAACAAGGGCGTACTCGGGGCGCGCATCCAGTTCTCGGGCCGCATCGACGGCGCGGAAATCGCCCGCCGCCAGTGGCTCGCGAAAGGGCGCCTGCCGCTCCAGACCCTGCGCGCGAACATCGACTACAGCGAAAACACCGCGTTCACGACGTACGGCACGGTCGGCATCAAAGTCATGATCTACAAGGGCGACGTGTTCGAGAAGGACGCCGCGGCGGCGAAAAACGATCAGTAAGACAAAGACATGCTATTGCCCAAGAAGGTAAAACACAGGAAGTGGCAGAAAGGGCGCTCGAGGAAGCGTACGGTGGAAACCCGCGGGCTCACGCTCGCGTACGGCTCGTACGGCCTGCGCTCCGAAGGAGTCTCCTGGATCACCTCGCGCCAAATCGAGGCGGCCCGGAGGGCGCTCACGAACTTCATCAAGCGCGAAGGCAAGATCTGGATCCGCATCTTCCCCGACAAGCCGGTCACCGCGCGCCCGACGGACATCACCATGGGCGGCGGCAAGGGAAACCCCGAATTCTACGTCTTCCCGGTGAGGCGAGGCAGGGTGCTCTTCGAGATGGACGGGGTCTCGGCAACGGTCGCGAAGGAAGCCTTGCGTCTCGCCGGCCACAAGCTGCCGGTGAAGACCAAGATGATATCCAAATTCGAATAATCATATGGCAAAGCAGGCTAAGGAGGATTTCAAGGGAAAGACGGCGGCAGAGCTCGCGAAGCTCGCGCTTGATTTTCGCGAGAAATTGTGGCAATCTAAGATCGATTTGATGTCGGGCAAGGTCAAGAATATCAAGGAAATACGGACGATGAAGAAGGATATCGCCCGCATCCTGACCGCCCAAAAGGCGCTCGCCTCGGCACAGAAATAACACCATGGAAAAGAAAGCGATCAACGTGCGCAAGCGGCAGGGCATCGTCGTCTCGGACAAGATGATGAAGACCCGCGTCGTCCAGGTTTCGGAAACCAAGCGCCACCCCAAGTACCTGAAGCAGTACACGGTGCATTCGCGTTTCAAGGCGCACGACGAGAAGAACGAATACAAGACGGGAGACGCGGTCGTGATCCACGCCACACGCCCGATGTCGAAAGAGAAGCGCTGGATAATCGTCGGAAAAGCTGAAAACTAAAAGCTAACACCATGGTACAGGAACGTTCGATACTGAAAGTTGCGGATAACTCGGGCGCGAAATTCGTCCGCGTCTTCCGCCTGCTCGGCGGCAGCCGCAAGCGGTACGCCCACCTCGGGGAAACGGTGATCGCCTCGGTGCAGTCCGCGGAACCGCGCAAGGCGGTGAAGAAGAAGGAGATCGTGAAGTGCATCATCGTCCGCACGGCCCACGCCATCAACCGCCCCGACGGAACGCGCCTGCGCTTCGACGAGAACGCGGTCGTGCTGATCGACGATAAGAAGCAGCCGCGCGCCACGCGCATCTTCGGCCCGATCCCGCGCGAGATCAAGGAGATGGGATTCGACGGCATCTTCTCCCTCGCGGAAGAAATCGTCTAGTTTCGGAAATCAGAAAAGAGAAAAGCCCGCCCTGCAAAAACAGGGCGGGCGTTTTGATTCACCGAGGTCAACACGTATCCATGATACATCCCATGAATACGGCGACGGCGGCAAGCGCAACCAGAATGATGAGAAGGGCGATATCCTGATCACGAGACATCGGCGCGCGTCCAGGCATATTGCCAGAATCGATCCGTATCGAGATAAGGATCAGGTGTATCGCGCACAGGGAAAGGCTGAATGCTTCATGAATCTCATAGGGAACGGGCGTACGAGAGACAGTATCCATACATCCCCAAGCGAGAAGCACGAGATAGATGAACGTGCTCGCCGCTCCGAGGAAGAGGAGATTGAGAAAGCTCACGAAAGCCAGATCATACCACGCGGGAACGCTTCGTTTCGGATGCACGGGGATCTCCTTTCAAAAGACGAATGTGATGTCGTGGCACGCCATGATGACAAGCGGGAACGCGCCGACAAAGAGCGTGCAACGGAAGATCATGCGCAGGCCTTTCTTGTGCCGATCATCGAAGCGCATATCGGGCGTTTTCTTCATCAGATGCCCCACCAACGCACAATCGGCGACAGCTAAGAGCCACGAGATGAGAAGCGTCAACTGGAGGGAATGCGGAACGATGGCGCTCGGTTTCATCGCGATGAGAAACGCCGAGAATGACGCGCTCCACGCCATCGCGACGAGCGAAAGGACATAAACAACGAGGGTAGTTCGGCGCACGAGCATGCTCGGCGCCTCATGCGGCTCGAATTTGAAGCTCATAATGGCCCTTTCTGGGCTTGGGATAGTGGGAAGGTACGGATGCCAGTATGCCTATTCGGGGAAGAAATGGCAATATCCTTGATAAAGATATCCCGTTCTGATATACTATTCCCATCAAGTTCCCATGAAGATAAAGAAAGGGGATACGGTTCAGATGACGGTCGGCAAGGACGCCGGTAAGAGCGGCAAGGTTTTGCGCGCGAAAGAAGCCGTCCGCATGGTCCTCGTGGAGGGCCTAAACATGCTGAAGCACAACAGGAAGCCCCGTAAGCAGGGCGAGAAGGGCGAGATCGTGAGCGCGCCACGCTTCGTCTCCGTCGCGAACGTGATGCTCGTCTGCCCCAAGTGCGGCAAAACATCCCGCACCGGGTCGAAGACGCTGAAGGACGGTACGAAGTCGCGCGTCTGCAAGAAATGCTCGGCAGAGATCAAATAGCATGGCGATAACCAAGGCGACAACCCAGCTCGGATTGCAGAAGATCGTGGTGAACACCGGCATCGGCCGCCTCTCGACGTCGAACGCGCACTTCGAGGAAAAGATGCTTCCCGAAATCATCGCCGAGTTCAAGGCGATCACCGGCCAGCAGCCGGCGCTCCGGAAGGCGCGCGCCTCGATCGCCGGCTTCAAGCTGAGGCAGGGGATGATCGTCGGCATGAACGCCACGCTCCGCGGCAAGCGCATGAGGGATTTCCTCGAGCGCCTGAACGCGATCGTCCTACCCCGCGTGCGCGACTTCCGCGGCATCGACCCGAAAAACATCGACGGCAACGGCAACCTCACGATCGGCATCAAGGAACACACCGCCTTCCCGGAAATAATCCCCGAAAACTCGAAGATCGACTTCGGCCTCGAAGTCACCATGGTCCCGCTCGTCCGCGGCCGCGAACGCTCAATCGCCCTCTATGAGGCGCTTGGCGTCCCGCTGAAGAAGGCAGGGGACATGGCAAGGACGAGGTCCGTCGCTCCGAAGGCGAAATCCAAATCGAAAAGAACCGCAAAATAAACCATGGCAAAAGCATCAGTCATAGCCCGATCGAAGAAGACGCCGAAGTATTCCACGCGCGCCGTGCTCCGCTGCTTCAAGTGCGGGCGCAAGCGCGGATACATCCGCAAGTTCGGGCTGTGCAGGATCTGCTTCCGCGAAATGGCCGGAAAGGGCGAGATTCCGGGCGTGACGAAATCATCGTGGTAATACCCATATTATGTACACAGACGTCTTAACGAGAATACGCAACGCGCAGGCCGCGAAGAAGGACAGCCTCAAGGTGCCGTTTTCGAATATGGACTTGGTCGTGCTCGACCTGCTCGCGAAATACGGCTACGTCGCGGGCGTGAACAAGAAGGGCAGGATGCCCAAGCGCATGATCGAGGTGATCCTGAAATACGACGAGAAGAAGTCAGGCGCCATCAAGGGCGTGAGCCACTTGAGCGTTCCCTCGCGCCGCATCTACGCGGGAGCGAAGGAATTGCGCCCGGTGAAGCAGGGCTACGGCCTGGGCGTCGTCTCGACCCCGAAAGGCATCATGGCCTACCACGAGGCCAAGAAGGCGAACATGGGCGGAGAACTCCTGTTCGAGATCTGGTAACGGAAAAAACCATGATCAGTAAAAGCCGGCGATACGCCGGTTTTTTCTTGGCTAGTCATTCGGCGCATTCCGTGGTATGATGGTAAAAGCTTCTCTCAGAAAGGAGGAAGGATCATGTTCAAGCGGAAGTACGGCTTCTTCATGAAAGTCTTCCGAAAATGCCACAGGATGATACGCACGAGGGCGCTCCGCCGCGCGGATCGCGCGGGAATCGTCGCCGTATGGGCGATGGTCGTAGGCCTCATATATGCAGGGGTCATGTGCGCCGTAGGCGAGATGTGCCAGAAAGATGCTCGCACGCTCGCCTATGCCTCGATCTTTCTGCCGATCGCCTACGACTGGCTGATATGGCGGCAGGTCAGGGCGCACACGGAGATCCCCCTATACGACGATCTCCGGCGCGACGTATCGCGCATGATCGACGAGCTTCCCGAAACCATGGAGCTGGACGATTGGTTCACGCTATATCGCCTCGGAAACGCGGTTATCGCCCATAAGGACGATGAAGTCAGAGAACTCCTGGCCGATATGGATGCGATGCCCGCATTCAGGGGCTGGGAGCCGTTGGAACTCGTACGCACGGCATTTTTCGGACGATAAGTCGCCGGCCGGGGCAGGTTTGCCCGGCCGGTTCTTTTTATCGCCACACCCGTATCCGCTTTTCCCATTGCGCGGGAAAAAAAGCCGTGCTATGATGAGAAAACTTCGCAAACCGCAAATAAGCTATGTCTAGGATTGGAAAACGGCCGGTAAGGATACCCGACGGCGTGACGCTCGAGATCAAGGGCGGCATGGCCCACGTGAAGGGAACCAAAGGAGAGCTCTCGCTCCCCGTTCTTCCGTATTGCTCGGTCGAGATAAAGGAGGCCGAGGGCAAGAAGGAGGCGCAGGTCACGATAAGCGATCCGGGCCGCCAAGCCCAGGCTAATTGGGGGACTATGGCCTCACTCTTGAAGAACGCGTTCCTGGGCGTGACCCAGGGATTCGAAAAAAAACTCCAATTCGAAGGTATCGGCTACCGCGCGACGGTGGAAGGCGAGAAGATCGTCCTAGCGCTCGGCTTCAGCCACCCGATAAATTTCCCCGTTCCGAAAGGAATCACGGCGGTCATGACGAAGAACATCATGAGCATATCGGGCATAAACAAGGAGCTCGTCGGTAAGATCGCCGCGGAAATCAGGAAGCTGAAGAAGCCGGAGCCCTATCAGGGCAAGGGTATCCGCTACGTCGGCGAGATCGTGCGCAGGAAGGCCGGCAAGAAGGCCGCCGCCGCGGGAGCCAAGGCATAAAAGACATGAAACGCATAAACGCGATCAACAACCAAAGGATGAGGCGCAAGAACCGCACGCGCGGCCGCATAACCGGCACCGCCGACAAGCCGCGCCTCACCGTATTCCGCAGCAACAAGCACGTGTCCGTCCAGCTTATCGACGACACGGCAGGAAAGACGGTTTTTTCGGCACACGACAAGAAGAGCGTCGCGCGCGCGGAAGGGCTCGGGAAGAAGATCGGCGAATCCGCGAAGAAAGCGGGCATAACGAAAGCCGTATTCGACCGCGGCGCGTACCGCTACCACGGCAACGTGAAGGCCGTCGCGGAAGGCGCGCGCGCGGCAGGGCTCGAATTCTAAACTATACATATGGCAGAACAGCGCACATACGGGGGAGGGAATAGGGGCGGCTTCAATCGCCAGCCGCAGGACGAATTCAAGGACAAGGTCCTCGACCTGCGCCGCGTGACCCGCGTCGTCGCGGGCGGCAAGCGTTTCCGCTTCCGCGCCACGGTGGTGATCGGCGACAGCCTGGGCCGCGTGGGCGTAGGCGTCGGCAAGAGCATCGACGTCCCGGCAGCGATCGCGAAAGGCCGGGCGGCGGCGAAGAAAAACCTCATCACGGTAGAGCTCGACAAGCGCTCGATCGTGCACGAGGTCGAGGCGAAGTTCTCCGCGGCCCACATCCGGCTCAAGCCCGCGTCGGTCGGGCACGGCATGCGCGCGGGAGGCGCGGCGCGCGTCGTCCTCTCGCTCTGCGGCATCAAGGACATCACCGCGAAGACCCTCGGCCGCACGCCGAACAAGCTCACGAACGCCCTGGCCACGATCGAAGCACTGAGCCAGCTGAAACCGAAAAAAGCAAAGAAATAAAACCATGCTTCTCCACGAAATACCCTCATCCAATAAGAATGCCCGCGCACGCGTAGGCCGCGGCGGCAAGCGCGGAACGACCTCGGGCCGCGGCACGAAAGGACAGAAGGCCCACGCGGGCCGCCGCATCCACCCGGCCGTTCGCGACCTGGTACAGCGCCTGCCGAAGATGCGTGGCCGCGGAACCCACCAGAACAAGCCGATTTGGGAAAAGCTCCCCGTCATCAACGTGGGCGACCTGGACGCGATGAAGGAGATCCCGCGCGGCGTGAAGATCCTGGGCAAGGGAGAAGTGACGAAAGCGGTGACCGTATACGGCCCGGTTTCGAAGACTGCCCGCGAAAAGATCGTGAAGGCAGGCGGAACCGTCAAATAGCATGCTCGACCGATTCCTTTCGGCATTCAAGATTCCCGAGATGCGGGCGAAGATCGCGATCATCGCGGGCCTACTTCTCGTGTTCCGCCTCATGGCGAACATCCCGCTCCCAGGCATCGACCACGCGCGGCTCGTGGAGCTCTTCTCCTCGAACCAGTTGCTCGGCTTTTTGAACGTATTCTCGGGCGGCGCGCTCAATAACCTTTCCATAGTCATGTTGGGCGTCGGGCCCTATATCACGGCGACGATCGTGATGCAGCTCCTGACCATGGTATTCCCGAACCTCAAGGTCCTCTATTACGAGGAAGGCGCCATGGGCCGGGCGAAATTCAACCGCCTCGCGCTCTATCTCACGATCCCGCTCGCGGCGCTCCAGTCCTACGGACTCCTAAACCTCCTGAACCGCCAGAACATTTTCACCGACTTCGGCATATACACGATCGTGACGAACGTGATCATCGCGACCGCGGGCTCGATGGTGCTTGTGTGGATCGGCAACATGATCACGAAGCAGAAGATCGGCAACGGCGTATCGCTCATCATCTTCGCCGGCATCGTAAGCCGCCTGCCACAGGAACTGCAGACGGCGATCGCGGCCTATGACCCGACCGTGCTCACGACCTATCTCGCGTTCGCCGTATTGAGCATCGTGATCATCGGCGCCGTGGTCTTCGTGACCGAAGGCGAGCGGAAGGTGCCCGTATCGTACGCGAAGCGCGTGCGCGGCAACAAGGTTTATGGCGGCGTCGCCACCTACCTGCCGCTCCGCGTGAACCAGGCGGGCGTGATGCCCATCATCTTCGCGATCTCCGTGATGCTCTTCCCGCAGTTCTTCGCGCAGATAATCGCGATTGTCTCGCTAACATGGTCCGCGACGGTGAATGACTGGGTAAGCTACGTGTTCAATAACCAGGGCATCTACAGCGCCTTCTACTTCGTGCTCGTCGTGATCTTCACCTATTTCTATACCATGGTCACGTTCGACCCCAAGGAGATCTCGAAAAATCTCCAGCAGGCAGGCGGCTTCATCCCGGGCATTCGCCCCGGCGAACCCACGACCGCCTTCCTCTCGAAGCTCCTGAACCGCATCACGTTCTTCGGCGCGGTCTTCCTCGGCTTCGTGGCAGTGCTCCCGAACCTCACGCAGATGATCACGGGCATCCAGCGGCTCTCGATCGGCGGCACGGGCCTCCTGATCGTCGTGTCCGTAGCGCTCGAGACGATGAAGCAGATCGACAGCCAGTTGATCGTCCGCGAATACGACGCGAGCTTCTAAGCCCGAAGCGATAGTTTGATAATATGCCCCGTTCGGGGTAGTATGGCTTTGATTTTCGGGACGGTCCCGAAACGGAGATTTCTTTGAAAATTTGATTCGAAGCGGAGGTGGGCGATGCTCACGCTTACGATGCCTATCGATGGCGACGTCATGGAACGGCTGGCAGCGATCGCCCGGCAAAAGGACGCGTCGCTCGAAGACACGGCCCATATGGCGATGGTCGCGGGCCTCGATCTCCTGATCGGCAAGAAATGCGGCAAGAGAAACAGGAAGCCGAATAAGAATACGTTGAGGATCCGCGAATACATCCTCGCGCACGAAGGAACGCAAAGCGACGAGGAGATGGGAAAGGCGCTCGGTCGGCAGGCAAGCACCATCAAGATCCAGCGCAGGATTATGAAGAGGATCGCGAAGAGCGGAAACGCGCTGGAAAAGAACGGGAAAGCCGATGATGGCGAACCGAAAGGATTCTGGACTCCGGAAAAGGAAACGGATCTCAAGGAATGCTTCACGCTCTTCACGGACGGAGAGCTTGCCTACGTGTTCGGATGCTCGACGCAGACGATCATCAGGAAGCGGGCGGAGCTGGGACTCTCCCGGAAAGCTGCGAAACGGAGAAAAAAAGCCGATGGAGAAGATGCGTTCCGGGACAAGATATCCCCCGAACGACTGCGCGCCATGCTTCTCGAAGAGGGGAAGACTGAGAAGAATATCGGCGATGCATACGGCGTCTCGAGAGAACGGGTGCGCCAGGTCGCGAATGAATGCCTGATCGATGTGAAAGATAGGAAGCCGATCTGGTATGCGAGAAAGGTCGGAGCGCCCGACGAGCTAGGAACGAAAGACTCGTTCACGCGGCTCCTTGTCGAGCATAACGGCCCGAACGGGTTGGAAACGCACCTCTATGCGCAAGGGAAGCGGATCACCGTACGATGGTTGCGAGTCCAGGCGGCCCGTCTCGAGGTGGACGATGCCCTCTTGCACCAATTGGGAGAGCTCGTCCAGGTTGCCTGCGCCAACGCTGACTGCGGAAAGACGATCTACCGCAGGAAACAACAATACGATCTGAGCAAGAAGAAGACCTTCTGGTGCAACAGGATCTGCCAAGGCCGATGGATCGGGAACAATCACGGCTTCGCGGCGCAAGGAAATATCGATGAATGGAGTCCGGAACACAGGAAGTTCCTGGAAGATAACTGCGAGATGCCGGTAAACGACATCGCGCGGCACCTGAAAAAGCCCAGCGCGGCGATCATCGTCGCATTGGGAAGGCTCGATGAGCGCAAGCTCGCAGCCGCGCAGTCCGCGCCGGAAGGATCGGCGAAAGCATGAAAGGGAAAAGCAAGCGAGGGGTTTCACGAGGATGTGAAACTCCTTTTTCAATATGGTATCCTCGTAAGATGAACGATCTCGCAGGCTCCACATTCGTATTCATAGGCAGGCCGGGCAGCGGCAAGGGAACCCAGTCGGAACTCTTCGTGAAGGATCTCGAGGGAGAAGGATACGATGTCCTGCGGCTCACCGTAGGCGACTTGGGCCGGGCGCTCGGCGCGCGGCAAACGCTTATCGGCGCATGGGCGAAGACGATGCTCGACAAAGGCGCGGCCTTCCCGAGCTGGCTCGCCTTCACGCTCTTGGTCGACGAGCTCGCGGAAAGCCTGAAAGATGCAAAACAAGTAGTAGTCCTGGACGGCGCGCCCCGCAGGCTCTTCGAGGCGAAGTCTCTGGACGAGCTGATGACCGATCTCGGCCGTCCGGCCCCGCGCGCGATATATATAGACATCTCGGAAGAGGAATCCCGCACGAGGCTTGCGGCCCGCATGCGCGGCGACGACACGCCGGACGCGATAGAAAACCGCCTCTCGTGGTTCGCGACCGAAGTCATGCCCGTCATCGAATACTACGACGGTCGCCTCGTGAGGATAATGGGGGAGGGAGAGATCGCGACCGTGCAGGAATCGCTCGCGGCATCGGTATGATACATCTGAAGACCGAAGAAGAAATCGCCATAATGGCCGAGGGCGGGGCGATACTCCGCGGCGTGACGGACGAGCTGGCAGGAAAAGCGGTAGAAGGCATGCGCCTAAAGGAACTCGACGCGCTCGCGAAGAAACTCATGGAAGAGGCGGGCGGCGTGCCGGCATTTTTGGGATACAAGCCCGCATGGGCGAAAAAGGCCTACATGGCCTCGATTTGCGCATCGGTGAACGACGTCGTAGTACATGGCGTGCCGAACGCCTATAAGCTGAAACAGGGAGATGTCGTTAAGCTCGACCTGGGCCTGAAATACAAGGGATTCTATACGGATACGGCGATAACGGTCGCGATCGGCACGGTGTCGGACGAAGCGAAGCGGCTCATGGCCGTCACGGAAGATGCGCTGACATTGGCGATCGACGAATGCCAGGCGGGCAATGCGGTAGGGGACATCGGCTTCGCTATCAACGCATACGTGCGAAAGCACGGCATGCGCGTAGTGCAAGGATTGACGGGCCATGGCATAGGCCAGCGCCTGCACGAGGACCCGGTCGTCTATAACGAAGGGAAGCCGGGCATGGGAGCGCGGCTCGAGCCGGGCATGGTGATCGCGATCGAACCGATGGTGACGACAGGCAGTGGCCTGGTGAAAGAACTGGCAGATGAGAGCTTCGCGACGAAAGAAGGGGCGCTCGCGGCCCATTTCGAGCATACGGTGGCGATAACCGAAAACGGCCCGATTATATTGACAAAATAAGACGCATAGTGTATACTATGCGCAGAACGCGAAACGACGGAAAAGGGCCAGAGGGGCCGTAATACGACCGTATAGATCGCGTTGCGAACCGAATAAAGGAGAACCGAATGCGACGCTTGTTGTGCCTGTGTGCGTTTCTTATGATGGCGGGCGCTGTGCTCGCCGACGATCGATTCATTGATTTGAGCGATCCGGAACGGCTCATCGAAGAGCCGGGGCGGTTCGACACATCAGCGACGGCTCGTCCCGTCGACAACCCGCAGATCAACTTCGGGTTCGACGAGGCGACCGGAACGGTGAAGCACTCGCACCGATGCGAAGGCTGCCAGATGAATCAGGAAGAATGGCATTTTCACCATTGCGCCGACAAGCGATGCAAGGTGAAAATTCCGAAAAATCCCGAATTCTGCTCGAAATGCGGCTGGACGACATGCCAATGCCCGTTCGAGGGAAAGCCTGCGATTGCGGGAGGAGACGCCGAACGCCTGCGCCTGACGCAAGCGCGCGAATCGCGCGTGCGACAAACGCAACCCCAAGCCGTCAAGCAGACCCAGTTCCAGGCACGAGGGCAAGCCCCGCTGGACCCGATCCCGGAAACGCAGTTCAACGGATTGCCGCCGCAGAGCTTCCAAAGCTTTCCGAGCCCGTCGCAAGGAGTGCCGTACTACGGCCAACCAGGCTACTGCGACAACAGCTACAGCCAACCGCGACGCAATACATTTATGAGCGGAGGGGTCAATGCCCTAGGAGTCGGGGTCGGAGCCGGCGTCACCTATCCGCGCGGCGGATGGTGGAACGGATGCGGACCGCGAACCCTCATCGGAGGAAACATCCGGTTCATGCACCTCCGGCTCGGAGCGGGAGCCGACTGGGTCCAATGACGGATCCTAAAGGGGCTATGAAGCATGCTATGCCGCCAGCCAGATTTCGATCTGGCTGGCGGAATTTTTTTGCTTCGGGGGTATCCACCAAGCCGGCCTTGCCGTATTCTTAATAGTGATATGCGCGGCCAAGTAATGCTTCTCACTGTCCTCATCGTATCGGGTACGGTCCTCGGCGCAACCACCGTCGCGGGACTTTTGATGCGCTACCAGATCCGCCAAGCGACGAACTTCGGCCAATCGCTCCAAGCGCTCTTCGCGGCAGACACGGGCCTCGAGTGGCAGCTCTATAGGAAATTCGCGGAAACGGACGAAGGTAAGGAGTATCCCAAGCCGTCGTTCAGCCCGGAGAGCCAAGCGGACTTCGCAATCGTCTCGTCTTCGACTTCGATCCAATCGGTAGGGTGCGTGGGCGCGCTCATACGCACAGCGGCAGAAGAGAGATGTCCTCGGCCGATAAACCGGGCATTCGAAATCATTTTCAAATGAGTATCAAATGTGGAGGCTTGCTGTGGATAACTCGATATGATACTATAGTGATATCAGATTGACGGGGTCGCTCAAATGAGCGATCCCGATCGAAAATCTGGTACTGCATTGCATAGGTTATGCGAATGCGGTGGATGTCAGAACCTTTGGCAAACTGTGGAGACCCTGATCATGATTCACGCCCTCTGCTGCCGTGCACTCGACCTCGTCGACGCGCAAACCCGAACCGAGCTGACCGCCGAGAAGATCCGTGGCCGACAAGTGTTCGACCCCGTGGCTGCCTATCGCACGCCGTAATCCGCGATCGGTAAGCCGCTGAGTGCTCGCTCCAAATGCCGTCCGTCGACAAACCCTCCGGGGAGCGTCGACGGCGGCTGTTTTTTTTACTATCATCAAAGCGATATATGACCAAAGTCGAAGCGAAACAACGCATCGCCCAGCTCTCGGAATCGATCCGGCACCATCGCTATCTCTACCATGTCTTAGACAAGGAGGAGATATCCGAAGAAGCGCTCGATTCGCTGAAGAAGGAGCTCTTCGAGCTGGAACTGTCATATCCTGACCTCGTCATGCCCGACTCGCCGACCCAGCGCGTGGGAGGGAAGGCACTGGAGAAATTCGCGAAAGTGCGCCACGAAGCACGCATGAATTCATTGAACGACGCGTTCTCAGAAAGCGATGTCGCGGCATGGCTCGAACGGCTCGCGAACTATCTCGGCACGGAGCCGAAGGGATTCTACTGCGACCTAAAGATGGACGGGCTCGCGGTCGAGCTCGTGTATGAGAATGGCCTTCTCGTCTCCGGCAGCACGCGCGGCGACGGGGAGACAGGAGAAGACGTCACGGAGAGTTTAAAGACGGTCGAGGCGATCCCGCTCCGCCTGCGCGACGGCGCCCCGAAACGGCTCGTCGTGCGCGGCGAAGCATTCCTCTCGAAAAGGGAATTCGCCCGCATCAATGGCGCGCTCGAAGGAGCGGGCGAAGAGCCCTATGCGAATCCGCGCAATCTCGCGGCAGGAACCCTGCGCCAGCTTGACCCGAAAATCGCCGCGGGCCGCAAGCTCGATTTCTACGCCTACGGCATCGTGGGCACGGGCGACGCATATCTCGAAACGTATCCGACCCATGCGGCAGAATACGCGGCGCTCCGGGACTACGGCATCGCCCCGAACCCGCACGGCACGGTAACGGAAGGAATCGAAGGGATTTTCGCGTTCCGGGAAAAAGTGGGGAAAATGAGAGATGATCTTCAATACGAGATAGACGGCACCGTCATATCGATAAACGACAATCGGATATATCAGGCGACAGGAATAGTGGGTAAGGCGCCGCGCGGCGGCATCGCCTACAAATTCTCGCCGAAGGAAGCGACGACGGTCGTAGAAGAGATCGCGCTCCACGTGGGACGCACCGGCGTCATAACGCCCGTCGCGCGCATGAGGCCCGTCACGGTAGGGGGCGTGACGATATCCCACGCGAGCCTGCACAACGAGGACGAGATCCGGCGGCTCGGCCTCAAAGTAGGCGACACGGTCATCGTCTCCCGCGCGGGAGACGTGATACCCCAGATAACCAAGGTGCTCGCCGAATTGCGCACGGGCAAGGAGACCGCGTTTGAAATGCCGGGAATCTGCCCGGTCGACGGCTCGCCGCTCATGAAAGAAAAGGTGGTATACCGATGCTCGAACCGTGACTGCGGCGCGGTCGTACGGCGCTCGCTCCGCCACTTCGTCGCCCGCAACGCGTTCGATATCGAAGGCCTGGGCCCCAAGCTCCTGAACCGCTTTGCGGACGAGGGGCTCATCGCCGACGCCGCGGACATCTTCGCGCTCGAAGAAGGCGACATGGCGGCGCTCGAAGGGCTCGGCGAGAAATCGGCGGCGAATATCGCCCGCGAGATCGCGGCGAAAAAGGAAATAACCCTGCCGCGATTCCTGCAGGCCCTCGGCATCCTGCATGTGGGGGAAGAGACGGCGCGATCGCTCGCGGCGCATATAACGGAACAGAAAATGATACGGACGCCGAAAGACGCGAAGGACGCGTTCGGAGAGCTCGCGGCGGAAGACCTCGAAAGCATACGGGATATCGGAAGCGTCGTGGCGGAAAGCGTGCGCGCATGGTTCGCCGACGCGAAAAATAGGAACCTGCTCGATCGGCTCGATGCGGCAGGGGTACGGATACGGACCGATGCGAAGAGCGAGACTGGCACGCGCCTCGCGGGCGCATCGTTCGTCCTCACGGGCACGCTCGAATCGATCGCGCGCGAAGCGGCGAAAGAGCGGATACGGGAGTTGGGGGGCACGGCAGGGGAATCAGTCTCCGAGAAAACAGGCTATCTCGTCGCGGGAAAAGACCCTGGCTCGAAGCTCGAGACGGCGCGGAAGCTCGGCGTACGGGTGATAGGCGAAGATGAATTCATGGCCCTGATCAGATGAAAAAGGACTTGACACGGATTAGGAGAATAACGTAATCTTTAAATAGCCCGTCTGATCGAGTTCTATCGAGCGAGGACGTCCCAGGAGCGGTCTCTAAGTCCGCCGACGGCTAGCGTGCGACATTTCCCCTTTCCCGCAAAAGGCGAGAAATGCCCATTGCTGGCCGTTTTTTTTATTTTTTGCTAGCCTATTCATACATACATGCCCATCCAGCGCATCGCACCCGAAACCGTCGCCCGTCTCGCGGAACTCGCGCGCCTCGGCCTCTCAGAAAAAGAATCGGAAAAGATCGGCAGCGATCTCGGGGAGATCCTCGCCCATTTCGAAGAGCTGGGAAAAATCGATACGGAAGGGATCATGCCCATGATCGGCGCCGCAGACGCGAAAAACGTCACGCGTTCGGACGACGAGGATCTTGAAACCCCGGAAGACGGTATGCGGCTCGGAGAACGGATCCGGGAAGCGTTCCCCGATCGCGCAGGGGATTCCCTGAAAGTGCAGAAGATATTATGAGGCCCTGCGAGATGACTATCGGGAAATTCCACGAAAGCCTTATGAACAGGGACTTTTCCGCGGCCGAGGCGCTCAGGGAAACATACCGGGAGATCGATGCGAGAGACGGGGAGATAGGGGCGTATCTTTCGCTCGCGCGGGACGGCGCTATGGAGGCCGCCGAGGCGGTCGATGATAGGATCGCGCACGGCGAGCGCATGCCGCTCCTGTCCGGCATCCCGCTCGGGATCAAGGACAATATCATGCTCGAAGGGGAACCGTGCACCGCAGGCTCGAAAATTCTCGAAGGATACGTTGCCGCGTATGACGCGACCGCGATCGCGAAGCTCAAGGCAGAAGGCGCGGTCTGCGTCGGCAAGACGAACATGGACGAATTCGGCATGGGCTCCTCGACCGAAAACTCGGCATTCGGGAAAACGAGGAATCCGAGAGACCTGTCGAAAGTCCCCGGCGGATCGTCGGGAGGCTCGGCTGCGGCAGTCGCGGGAAACATGGCGATCGCGGCCCTGGGGTCGGATACGGGCGGCTCGATCCGCCAGCCGGCGGATTTCTGCGGCGTGGTGGGCCTGAAGCCGACGTACGGCGCGATATCGCGCTACGGCCTGATCCCGCTCGCCTCGAGCCTCGACACGGTAGGCATCGAGGCGAAGACGGTCGACGACGCGGCCATAGTGTTCGGCGCGATAAGCGGCAAGGATCCGCACGACGCGACGAGCGTGGAAAAGACCTACGGGAAGGAATTGTACGAATCGCGCCCGGAACGCATCCGCGCGATGACGATCGGGCTTCCCAAGGAATATTTCGGCGCGGGCATCGCGAAGGAGATCGGGGAGCGCATGGACGGCGTGATCGCGGCATTCAAGGGCATGGACATCCGCGTGAAGGAAGTCAGCCTGCCGCATACGGCATATGCGCTCTCGGCCTATTACATAATCATGCCGGCCGAAGCGAGCGCGAACCTCGCCCGGTTCGACGGCATACGGTACGGAACGGGAGGCGGAGGAAGCGCGAGCATCAAGGAACGGTACGTGGATGCGAAAAGCCGGGGGTTCGGCGAGGAAGCGAAGCGGCGCATCATGCTCGGCACCTACGTGCTCTCCTCGGGCTACTACGACGCGTATTACGCGAAGGCGCAGAAAGTGCGGACGCTGATCGCGAACGACTTCAAGGCCGCCTTCGCGGAAGTCGACGCGCTCCTCACGCCCGTATCGCCGACCTTGCCATTCGCATTCGGGGAAAAGACCGACGACCCGCTCGCCATGTACCTGTCGGACATCTTCACGATAACGGCGAACCTCGCCGGAATTCCGGCGCTCGTGGTGCCCCCCGGCTTCCAATTGATCGGCAAACCCTTCCACGAGCACGACCTCTTGGGACTCGGCCGAGAATACGAACGCGCGATGGCATCATGAGCGATATCATACGATCCATATTCGACGGGCTCGGGAACGACGTCGCAAGCGGCGGCCTCTCCCTCCTCGCACGCTACGAGGCGATCCTACCGCTCCTGAAAGGCGGGTCGCTCATCCTCTGCGCGTTCTTCCTGTTCGGGGCGGCATACTCGATAGCGCAAAGCAGGTACCACCACCTCGTATCCGACAAATGGCTCGACCGGTTCGGCTCGAAAGACGCGCTCGCGCGGCGCATGCGGCGCCTGTGGAACGACGCGATGCGGGACATCCAATCGAGAACCGACAGGAAGAAATGGGTATCGGCGATGAAGAACGGGGAAGATATCGTGCAGGAGGGGTTGCGAGTACGCGGCTACAAGGCGACATCGGCAGGCGAGCGCATGCGCATGGCTTCCGAAGCGGGCGAGCTTAATACGATAGAGGACATCCGCGCGGCGCATGAAGCGTATGCAGAAGCGAAAGACGAGAACTCTCCCTTGACGCACGAGATGGCAATCGACGCCTTGAGAAAATATAAGAAAGCGATCCGCGAGCTCGGCGTGATGGGAGAAGGGAAGTTCTGATCCCGAATAAAATACCGCCCGTAACGGGCGGTATTTTATTGGCGCGGCCGACCGGATTTGAACCGGCGATCTTCCCCGTGACAGGGGGACGTGTTAACCGGGCTACACCACGGCCGCAGATCGATACAGTATGGCCCATGCGCTATGGATTTGCAATCATATCGGGCAAT
>CALQZH010000012.1 GCA_943349395.1 Parcubacteria group bacterium
TACGGCGGCGTATATAAAATTCGAAATCCGAAGCCCGAAATTCGAAAAGACGAGCATTGTCGCGTGGACTACGACGCCGTGGACTCTTTTGGGCAACGTCGCCCTAGCGATCAATCCTGCGCATACGTTCGTGGTCGTTCCCGATAAGGGGGAGAATTTCATATTGGAAAAGGGCGCTGCAGCGCGCATGGGGCTTTCCGCGGCCCGTGAGCTTCCGGCGAGCGAGCTCATAGGACTCCGGTACGAGCCGCTTTTCGACGTCTCGGCCTTGAAGTCTGAGAAGTCCTATATGATATATGCCGCGGATTTCGTGACGGTCGAGAGCGGCACGGGCGTCGTGCATACTGCCGTGATGTATGGCGAGGATGATTATGCCTTGGGTGCCACTGCCGGCTTGCCGATGGTCCATACGGTCGACGAGGCTGGCACTTTTACGGACGCGTGCGGCGCATTCGCCGGCATGCGCGCGAAGAATGCGACGACCGAAGAGAAGATTCTCGCGGATCTAAAATCCCGCGGCCGGCTCATGATGACGGAGCCCTACGCGCACGATTATCCGTTCTGCTGGCGGTGCGGCACCGCGGTGCTCTACTATGCCACGGACGCGTGGTTTATCGCGATGAGCAGGCTCCGCGGCGAGCTCGCGGCGGCGAATGAGACGGTCACGTGGACGCCCGAGCATATCAAGGAGGGCCGGTTCGGCGAGTGGCTGCGCAATGTGAAGGATTGGGCGCTGTCCCGCGCGCGCTATTGGGGCACGCCCCTGCCCGTATGGGAATGCGCGCCGTGCGGCATGTACAAGGTCATAGGCTCGCTCGCAGAGCTTCCCACTCAGCCGAAGGATGCAGCGGGCAATGTCGATGTCCATCGGCCGTTCATAGACGGCATAACGATCCCCTGTGAAAAATGCGGCATGGCGATGCCGCGCGTGAAGGACGTGATCGACGTGTGGTTCGATTCGGGCGCGATGCCTTTCGCTTCGGAAGAATTTCCCAATCGCTATCCTGCCGACTATATCTGCGAGGCGATCGACCAGACGCGCGGCTGGTTCTATACGCTCATGGCGATCGGCGTGCTCATGGAGAAGGGGTCGCCGTACAAGAATGCGATCTGCTATTCGCACCTGCTCGACAAGGCGGGGAAGAAGATGTCGAAGTCGAAGGGGAACGGCGTGGATCCCTGGGAGCTCGTGAACGCGCACGGGGCGGATGCCGTGCGCTGGCATTTCTATTCGAGCGCGATCGTGAAGGAGGCGCAGAAGTTCGACGAGCGCGATTTTGGCAAGGGCGCCCGGTCGCTCATCTCGCTTATATTCAATTCATACGTATTCCTCGAAACATACGGAAAGGACATTCCTGCCTTTTCCGGCACGGCGGAGAATATTCTCGACCGGTGGATCAGGAGCCGCTTGCATGGGACCGCGGCGCGCGTCGGCGCCTCTCTCGACCGGCACGAGATCGCCGAGGCGACGGGCCTCATCGAGGCATTCGCGGACGACCTGTCTCGTTGGTATCTCCGCCGGTCGCGCAAGCGCCCCGAGGCCTTGCCCGTATTGCGCCACATCCTCTTGGAAACGTCCCGACTCATCGCGCCTTTTATGCCGTTCTTCGCCGAGGCTCTCTATCTCTCTCTCGGCGGACCGAAGGAGTCCGTGCATATGGAGGATTGGCCTTCGTCGGACGGTCTTGTTGACGACGTTCTCGACCTGAGCATGGCCGAGGTGCGGCGCATCGCGAGCGTAGGCCTCGCATTGCGGGCGACGCACAAGATCAAGGTGCGTCAGCCGCTTCAAGCGTTAAAAATCCGAAATACGATCCGCCAGTCGACGGACGAAATACGAAACGATGTGGAGCTGCTCTCGATTCTCGCCGATGAGGTCAATGTGAAAGAGATCATGTTCGACGAGGGGATTGCGGACGAGGTCGCGCTCGATATTAAGATCACGCCTGAGCTCGAGCGTGAGGGGGTCTACCGCGATCTCGTGCGCATGGCGCAGGGCTTGCGGCAGAGTGCCGGGTGCAGTCCGCATGATACGGTCATATTCCATGTCGAGGCGGGGGAGGGGGCGCGTACCGCGCTCGAGGCTACGATCGACGCATTCAAAAAAGACGTGAATGCCAAGGATGTCTCATTCGTCCGGACGGCTTCGTTCGCGGTGGAAGCGACTGAGGAGATCGGCGGCGCGTCTGTATGGATGGGGATCGTTGTGTGAATCTGTTATCATAATAGGAATGGATATCGATAAGAAGGCCTTATTTGCTGGGTTAGGGGCCTCATTCGTTTGCTTACTACTCGCCTTGGGTATTAGCGCTGCACTCTCTGTTTTTTTCGGTCTTTTTGCCATCTTCTTCGCGTCTCATTTTATAGCGGTATTAGTGTCGGTGCCCATCCTCGGTTCCGTATTACTTGCTTTGCCGATGGCGGCTATTTTCTTCCTTTTGAACAGGACTTGCCTGCTTTTCTCCGCCACTATCGATTACAGGAGAGGATTGAAGTGGGGCCTGCTATTCTCTTTCGTCTTCATTATTAGCGGTTCACGTCTTCAAGCTACGTTTTCGCATATAGCCCCTGTTCTTCAGAGCGGTTCTTCGATTGGGGGTCTTATTCTTAATGATGATCTCGAGACACGAGTCGAACTCTCGTATGTTGCCCCTATTTTAAAACTTCTGCCTTCCTTATCGGACATGGCAGGCCTTGGATATACCGATATCATTCAAAGCGGTGATTTTTCATCCGCCTCCCCCAATCTCAATCAAGATTCTTTTAATGGTGAGTATTTCAATTATAATCCGGATTTCTATCATTCTTTCGCCCAGAGGGATTTTCATTATAGGGGCGGGTTCGTGACTGTGTTCATACGGAGCGATAGGGTAGCCGGTGACGGGAACATTGATTTTTTGACATCGTATGACAATCTTTCGAAAAAGCATAAAACTCCTGGATATGTTTTCGAAAATCCCAATGGCCCTAATCTTATGGGCACGCCATTGAAGACGGAGGATGTTATCGGGCCTATAATTGGCGAGAAGTCTTTTTATCTCAAGTATTTTTCTGATTCTGATGTTGCGAGTCGAGCGCGATTTAGATTAGAGTTCCTGAAGAACAACATGAATATCTCCATTTATATGGATGATCCGCATGCGAGCGCGCAAAAGCTCTACGAGATAGGGAGTTTCATTCAGAATAAGATCGAGGCACTTCTTCCCGCATCTTAAGGCATCTTAAGGGGTCAGAGTAGGCCTATTTTTTTCCTGATTTCCGCCAATTTCGCATTCGCGACGGCGTTCGCCGTCTTCGCGCCGCGCGCGGCGATCTTCACGAGCTTTTCCGAGTTCGCCACGAGCTTCGCCTTTTTCTTCCGATAGCCCGCGAACTTCTTTGCGACCGCCTTCGCGACCGCCTTCTTGAATACGGAGTATTTCGCATTGCCATACTCCTTCACCAGATCCTCGATCGATGTACCGCTCACGCTCGAGAAGATGCCGAGCAGGTTCGCGATGCCGGGCTTGTTATCCCTGTCGTATGAAACGCCCGTTCCCGAGTCGGTGACTGCCGCCATAACCTTCGCCATTATTTCGTCCGGCTCGTCGTCGAGGAAGAGGCATCCGGCCGGTTCCGACTTCGACATTTTCCGCATCGGGTCCGTAAGGCTCATCACGCGCGGCGTGGGCGTGAGGAGCGGTTCGGGCTCTTTGAAGGTTTCTCCGAAACGATGGTTGAACTTGCGCGCGAGCGCGCGCGTGAATTCCAGGTGCTGGAGCTGGTCGTCGCCCACGGGCACGGCCTCGGCGTCGTAGAGCACGATATCCGCGGCCATGAGCACGGGGTACGTGAAAAGGCCGATATTCGTCTCTTCTTGCCGCGCGGACTTGTCCTTGAACTGCGTCATGCGCGAGAGCTCGCCGAAGGGCGCGACCGTATTCAATATCCATGCGAGCTCGCAGTGCGCGGGCACGTGGGATTGCACGAAGATCACCGACTTCTTCGGGTCGAGGCCCGCGGCGACGAAGCTTGCGAGGGTATCGAGCACCTGACTTCCTTTCAGCGCCGGATCGTACGGCTCGGTCAGGGAGTGGAGATCGACCACCATGAAAAAACAGCGGTAATCGCCGCCCGCCTCGAGCTTCGTGAAATTCTCGAGAGCGCCCAGGTAGTTGCCTATATGGAGCTTGCCGGATGGCTGGATGCCGGAGACGAGATTCTTCGTATGCATGGACCCATGCTAGCGCGTTTCGCCCCCTTCTTCCAGCAATACAAATACGGCTCGCATGAGCCGTATTTGTATCCTTATACCTCGATCACGACCGGGAGGATCATCGGGCGGCGCTTCGTCTTCGCATAGAGGAAACTGCCGATCTGGTCCCGGATCATGGACTTCACGTATTCGGGGTCCAGTTCCTGCGGGGTCGGGATGCGCTCAATGATGCTCTTCAGCTTGCGGCGCACCTCTTCCACGATCTCCTGGTTGTCTTTCAGGTAGATGAATCCGCGGGAGATTATGTCGGGCTTCTTCAGGAGCTTTCCCTTCTCACGGTCGAGCGTGATGATCAGCACCATCATGCCTTCGTCCGAGAGGATGAGGCGGTCGCGCAGGACCACTTCGCCCACGTCGCCTACGCCGAGCCCGTCCACGAGCACCATGTAGGCGTCGATCTGCTCGTCGGTGATCTTCGCTCCGTCCTTCGTCATTTCCGCGACCATGCCGTTGTCCATCAAGAGCACGTTCTTTTCGAGTACGCCCGCCTCGACGGCGTTCTCGCGGTTCGCGGCGCGCATGAAGTAGTAGCCATGCACCGGCACGACGTATTTCGGTCGGATCAGCTCCACCGCCTTCTTCAGCTCCTCCTTCGGCGCGTGGCCCGAGGAGTGGATGTCGACGTGCGTCGACTGGTACACCTTCGCGCCCTGGCGCGTGAGGTTGTCTTTCAGGATCTGCACGGCGCGCTCGTTGCCGGCGATGACGGACGATGAGAGCAGGATCGTGTCGCCGACCTTCGTCTTGATGAAGCGGTGTTCGCCGTTCGCGATCTTCATCATGGCGGCGTTCGTCTGCCCCTGCGCGCCGGTGCACAGGACGACGATCTTGTCGTCCTTGTACTTGTGCATGTCCTCGATGGGGAGGAGGGCATTCTTCTCGAACTTCAGGTAGCCCAGGTTCTGGGCGATCTGCATGTTCGTCTTCATGCTGTATCCGGCGATGAACACCTTGCGGCCGAGCTTGGTCGAGATCCGGACGATCTCGCCGAGACGGGTGATGAGCGACGCGAACGAGCTCACGATGACGCGGCCCTTCGCCTTGCCGATCAGGTCCTCGAGGGTCTTCTCGACGAGGCGCTCGGACACCGAGTAGCCCTCTTTCTCCGCATTCGTCGAATCCATGAAGAGGGTGTGGATGCCCAGGTCGCCGATGCGCTTGTAGTCGTCGAGGCCGATCGCCTTGCCGTCGTTGTCGTAGTCGAACTTGAAGTCGCAGAAATAGACCATGTTTCCCGCGGGGGTCTTCAGGAGGGTTCCCAGCGTGTCGGGGATCGTGTGGTCGAGGTCGAAGAACTCGACGTCGAAGTGCTTGCCGAGCTTCGCCTTGTCGCCGTGCTTCGTCGTGATGATGTTCAGCTTCGGGACGTTCGGGAAATCGTCCTGCCGCTTCTTGATGATCTCGGCCGAGAGCGGCGCGGCGTAGATGATCGGGTTGCCGATCTTCTGGATGATGTAGGGGATCGCGCCGATGTGGTCGTAGTGGCCGTGCGTGATTATGAGCGCCTTGATCTTGTGCTTGTTCGCCTCGAGATACTTGACGTTCGGGATGATGAAGTCGATTCCCGGGGTCGATTCCTGCGGGAACTGCAGGCCCGCGTCTATGACGACGATCTCGTCGCCGTATTCGAAGAACATGCAATTGCGGCCGACTTCCTCGAGCCCTCCCAAGGGCACGAAGCGCAGCACATCTCCCTTATTGGTATGGTTTTCTTCCGTATTCATTTCGGTATTTCTTATTTTATATCCCAGTTAGTGCCGCGGGTGAGACTTGAACTCACATATCCTTGCGGATACATGGCCCTGAACCATGCGCGTCTGCCAATTTCGCCACCGCGGCATTTAAGACGATCCTTAAGACAACCAGTATATGCAGGATAGCATACTGATCTCCTTTCCGCAACTATTTCTTCAACACCCTCTTCGTTTTCACGTACCAGCTTTCGGCTCCCAGGAGCCGGTCCGAAGGCGATACGAGCGGGGCTTCCGCCATGCCTTTCAGGCCTGTCGGGATCGCATAGAGATATGCCGGGCTCATGAGGAACGCGGCCGGCGCGTCGTCCGCAACCATCCGTTGGATCTTCGCGAGGGCGGCATCCTGGTCCGCCCGACTTTCTCCGCCCTTCCGCACCGATTCGAGAAGCGTATCCGCCTCCTTATTGTCATAGAGCGCGAGGTTCAGGCCCGGGTAGAACTTGCGGGACGAGTGCCAGAAGGCGAAGAGGTCCGGGTCGCCTTTCAGCACGTTCCCATAGAGGATTATCTGGTAGTTCCGCGTGCGGAGCGCCGTGCGCGTGATCTCTTCAGGATCGGTTACCGCGATCTTCGCTTCCACTCCTATCGTTTTCCATTCCTTCGCGACGATGTCCATCGTTGCCTTGAGGAAGGGAATGTCGGGCGTCACGACGTCGAATCGCAGGGCCGTGCGGCTCGCGCCTTCCCCCTTGTAGCGCACGCCGTCTTCCGGATTCATGAGCCATCCCGCCGCATCGAGCGATGCCCTGATCGCCTCGGGACTTGCCGTGCCATTTTCGGCATATGCCTCTTCGTCGTATCCCGTCGCCGTCTGCGGGACGGGGCCGAGCGCTGCCGCCGCGAAGCCCAGGAAAGCCCCGTGCACGATCTCTTTGCGGTCTATGACGCGGACGAGCGCCTGCCGTACCGCCTTTTCTTTCAACGCCGGGTTCGTGCTCTGGTTGAAGAACAGCGCGTAGTAGCGCGGCAGGTAGAAGCTCGCGAGGCGGTGGCCGATCGCGAGCTTCGCCTCCTCCTCCGGAAGGATCCCTCCTGCGCCATCGATCTTCTTCGCGTTGAAATCGCCGATGAGCTCCTGCCGCGTGCGGTAGAAGCGGAGCGTGAATGACGGCATGAGCGCCTTCGTCCCGTGGTAGCGCGGGTTCGCCGCGAGGGAGACTTCGCGTATAAAGCCGTCTTTCTCCGCGGACATGCCTTTCCACGAGTACGGGCCGTTGCCGACCGGCTCGAGATTGTATTCCGACAGGCGGAGATTCGCCGCGGGGATTCCCGAGAAGATATGCTCTGGCGTGACCTTCAGCGCCTTCCATATGCCCGGGAAGAACGCGTACGGGTCCTTGAGCGTGAAGCGGATTTCCGTGTCGCTTATCTTCTCCGCGATTATTCCCTGCCAGGCTCCCGACTGGAGCGAGTAGGCGTTGATATCCTGGATCGTCTCGACGGTGAACACGACGTCGTCCGCAGTGAGATCCTTGCCGTCGTCCCATGCGAGCCCCTTCTTCAGGGTTACCGTCCATACTTTGTCGTCCTTGCTCTCCGCGGAGGATTCGGCGAGGCTTCCGAGATCGCTGAACACGAGCTCCATGAGGTCGTAGTCCGCCTCGTTGCCGCTCGCGGTCAGGGGATTCACGAATGTCGGCTGGCCCACGATCCCTTCCGCATAGCTTCCGCCCGATGCCGGAACCTCTTCGGTCGCGGCGTAATACGTTCCCCATGCGGCGAAGAGTCCCGATATGGCGAAGAGCGCCGTCGCAGCCGCGAAAACGGCCCGCTCGCGGACGGTGAGATTCGCTATCGCCTTAGAGAGAAGGTAGGACAAGATTCAGCGCGGCAAGCGCTATGAAAGCCGCGGTGAGGACGATGGTCGCACCGAAGAAGAATTTCTCCAGTCCGCGGCGGGTGTGGTACGAGCCGCTTCCGCCCGCTCCGCCTCCGAAGACTCCCGGCGTGTCGGATGACTGTTCCTGCAGGGCTATGAGGACGATGAGCGCGATTGATATGGCGATTTGGGCGATGGTTAGTGCGTTCATTTCATATTTCTCCCGTTCCGTAGACGATGGCCGAGGAGTAATCGATGAGGGTCACTATGATCCCCACCGCGTGGGCTCCGATCACGAGGGGCCACAATCCGTTAATCGTAATGGAATCGGACCAAATGTCAACGGCGTAGAGGATTCCCGCGCTTATTATGATATTGAAATAGCCGAATGTGAGCCCGATCACGGGACTGAAGACTATCTTCAGCACCGGGCGCACGACGAGGTTCATGGCGGCTATCATCGCCACGAGAGGGATCAGGTGCTCCACGTCCGTCATGAGCACGAAGTCATGGTCGAAGTAGGCCGTGATGAGCAGGGCGAACGACTTGAACGCAAAGGTAAGGAGTATCTTCGCGAGGAATTCCATGCACAGGGAGTATGCGCTACGACAGCCGCCCGATCAAGCTTCCCCCGGTCATTTCCGCGGGCTTCGGAAGTCCCATGAGCGCAAGCACCGTGGGCGCGATATCGGCCAGCACGCCCACGATCTCTTCCTCGTTCCGGCGCACGGACTGCCCCGTCTTCCCGAATTCGCTCCCGACCACGCATACCGGCACCGGGTTCGGGTTGTGTCTCGTCTCGGGCATGCCGGTCTGCGGGTCCCGCATCTGTTCCACGTTGCCGTGGTCCGCGGTCACGATGAGTACCGCGCCCCGGGCGAGCGCGGCTTTCGCGATATTTCCCGTTTCCCGGTCGGCGGCGCGGACCGCCGTGATCGCCGCCTCGAAATTCCCCGTGTGGGCGATCATGTCGGGCGCGGCGAAGTTCACGAGGACGAAGTCCATTCCTTCCTCGATCGCCGCGAGCGCCCGGTTCGCGATCTCCGCAGTCATCATTTCCGGCCGTTCGTCATGCCGGGCGAGATTCTCCGACGGGACGAGTACCCGGTACTCTCCGGGGAGCGGATCGTTCCGGAGGCCGTTGAAGAAGTATGTTATGTGCGCGTACTTTTCGGTTTCCGCGATGCGCATCTGCGATTTGCCGCTCGCGGCTATCATGTCTCCCAGGGTATTCACGACGTCTTTCGGGGGAAAGGCGACATGCGCTCGCGATGCCGTTTCGTACCGGGTCATCGTCGCGACATAGAGGCCTTCGGGCAGGGGCGGAATCGCCGGAGCCTCGTTCGGGTACGTTCCCGAGAAGGCCGATGCGAGCTGGCGTATGCCGTCTTCGCGGAAGTCGCAGAATATGACCGCGTCGTTCGCCGTGAGGCTTCTCGGCACGGCGTCGATCGCGACCGGCTCGATGAATTCGTCGTTCAGTCCCTTCGCATACGCGCCGTTCACTGCCGCTTCGCCGCTTTCCATGAGCGGGCCATTTCCCATGATGGCCGCGAGCGCGCGCGCCGTGCGGTCGAGGTGCTTGTTGCGGTCCATCGCGTAGTAGCGTCCCGAGAGGGAGGCGAGGCGGACCGAGGCGTCCCAGGGGATCCGCGCGAGGAGCGAGAGCGCCGATCGCGGGGCGCTGTCCTTGCCGTCGGTTATCGCGTGCACGAGAATCTCCTTTACGCCCTCCTGCCTCATGAGGCCGATCGTCGCGACCACGTGCTCCATCGAGGCATGGACATTCCCTTCGGATAGGAGGCTCACGATATGGACCGCGCCGCCATGCCCGTTCGCGTGCTTCGCTGCCCCGAGAAGCGCCTCGTTCTTCGGAAACTCTCCCTCTTGGATCGCCTTCGTGATGCGGGGGAGGTGCTGGTATACGGTGCGGCCCGCCCCGATCGTCAGGTGGCCGACCTCGCTATTTCCTTCCTCGCCCCACGGCAGGCCGACCGCGATGCCCGATGCCTGCAGGAGGCCTCCGCAATAATGCTCGCGCAAGAAGGAGATCGTCGGCGTTTCGGCGACGTGGATCGGGTTCGTCTTGTCCTTCCGGCCCTCGCCCCAGCCGTCCAATATGAGTAGTACTACCGTCCGTTTCATGGGTGCGCGCGATTTTGACACGCGAGTCAGCTATCAGTATACTTGTATATGTTTCAAAAGTCTTTTTCATGCATATCAATCTAACCGTTTCCACTCACTACTCGTATGGCATTCAACCTGATCATGGGAGGGGGATTCGCGTTGTTCGGGGCATTTCTGGGGTATTTCGTCAGGCAATCGATCGCACGGGGCCGGGCTGCCGGGCTCGAGAAGAAGGCAGAAGCTGACCTCGCCGCCGCCCGCATCGAGGCGCAGGAAACTCTTTTGAAGGCCAAGGATTCCGCCTTGGCGGTCATGCAGCACGCGCGCGAGGAGGAGCGTGAGCGCAAGGAGCACTTGAATCGTTTCGAGGAGCGTCTCGTGAAGGCGCAGGAGGGGCTCGACAGGGAGCTTGCGGAGATCGCTGCGGTCGTTGCGAAGGCGAAGGATGATGCTGTGCGTCTCGATGCGCGCGAGGCCGAGGTTCATGCCGCGCGCGACCGTGCCGCGCTCGCCCTGGAGACTGTTTCCGGTATGACTGCGGGCGAGGCGCGCGATATCCTCTTCGCGCAGACGACCGACGCGCACCGCAAGGATCTCGCCCTCATGCTCCAGAAGCTCGAGCGCGAACGCCATGACGAGATCGAGAAGCGGGGCGTCGAGATCATCACGACCGCGCTCCAGCGCTATGCCCGTGCGCACGTTTCCGAATTCTCGACGACGTCATTCACGCTCCCGAGCGATGACCTGAAGGGAAAGATCATCGGGCGCGAGGGGAGGAATATCCGCACGCTCGAACGCCTCACGGGCGTCGAGCTCCTGATCGACGAGAGCCCGCAAGCGATCACCATATCGTCCTTCGACCCGATGCGCCGCGAGCTCGCGCGTATGTCCTTGGAGCGGCTCGTGAAGGACGGGCGCATCCAGCCCGCGAAGATCGAGGAGGCGGTCGAGCTGTCGCGCCAGGAGCTCGCGAAGCGCGTCGAGGCGTACGGCGAGGAGGCCGCCTACGAGCTCGGCATCGTGGATTTCCCCAAGGAAGTCCTCCAGATACTCGGGCGACTCCATTTCCGCACGAGCTACGGGCAGAACGTCCTCGACCACTCGGTCGAGATGGCGCATATCGCGGGCATGCTCGCCGCGGAGCTCGGGGGCGATGCCGATCTCGCGAAGCGGGGAGCGCTCGTGCACGATATCGGGAAGGCGATAGACCACGAGGTGCAGGGGACGCATGTGGATATCGGCCGCAAGCTCTTGAAGAAATACGGCGTCGACGAGCGCGTCATCCGCGCGATGGAGTCCCATCACGACGAGTATCCGTATTCCATCCCCGAGGCGTATATCGTGACGGCTGCCGACGCGATATCCGGATCGCGGCCCGGCGCGCGCCGCGACTCGCTCGAGCAGTACGTGAAGCGTCTTGCTGATCTCGAGAAGATCGGCATGTCATTCCCCGGCGTGCAGGCCGTCTACGCCCTTTCCGCGGGGCGCGAGATCCGCGTGTTCGTGACGCCCGAGAAACTCGACGATTTCGGCGCGCTCCAGCTCGCGAAGGACATTGCGCACCGCATACAGGCGGAGCTGCGGTATCCGGGGGAGATCAAAGTGAATGTGATCCGCGAATTGCGAGCCGTAGAATACGCGAGATAGGCGAGCAGGCGACGACTCCTCGCTTTTCCGAGCCGCACGGCTCCTCATGCGGCCATCGCTCCGCGTCCGAGGTTCCGTCAAAAAGAGAACTCAACCCCGACGGCTCGTCGGGGGATTCGGACAGCTCTTTTTTTCCGGCCTCGTTTCGCGTCGCTCAGCGCCGCAGGGGAGTCGCCTTAGCAGGCTCGTCAAAATGAGAGAGTCGTTTTTTTTCATCCGCCATGCGCGCATTCCATGACTCGCAATCCTTTTCTTTGAAAGAGAAAAATGAAGGTATGAAAAAAGCCTCGTGAGCGGAGCTCTCGAGGCGTTTGGTTCTCTTCTGATTTGATCCGGCGCGATCAGGGTATTCTCAGGTCTTGTTCTTGGATATTGTGCTGGGTGTTCCTGCGCAGGAGCTGAACTCGGTAGATGTTTCCGAGCGTAGTCCAACCCTGGTCGATCACGATCCCTTTCCCGTCAAGCATCGTCATCACTTCTTCTCTGATGCTATAGACGGGATTCCGCGGAAGGTTCCAGTAGCAGTGCTCGCCGCCATCGATGACTTTTCCCGCGAAGGGGATCGGTTCGTAGAGCATCGAGACGTCGGGCATGCCCGCTTCGTTTCCCGGACTGCCTTTCGCGCCGATCATGCCTTTCAGGAATCCCCATGTGAAGGCGACGAGGGATTCGTATGCGTATCCTCTCAATCTTCGTATCATGCGCGTACCATGCCCTTTCTCATGAGCTTCGGTCTCCGACTGCCCCATGCTGTCTGAGCGGAATGCTTAATCTAAAATAAACCTATTCATAATAAAAGTCAATTACCATATGTAATGAATTACCCTCCTTCGCCAAGGCTTCGGAAGGGTTACTTCCGCTCATGCGGAAGTAAAAACCGGCCGGGAGGGGAATGCCCTCGCGGCCGGTTCGTCTGTGCGTCGGATCACGCTATCTCAAATTCTCTGCGTATATCCGCCGTCTTCCTTCTCACTTCGCCGCGCTCGTAAGCTCTTTCCCCCCGCTTTTGAGCGGCAGATGAGCCTCAAATGCGCTCGCTTCGAATCCATCGGGGTGCCCTGTATCTTCGACGAGATCGCTCTGTCTCGTCGTGCGATGCAAGCGCACTCCTTCAGGTCGCTGATCGTCCGCGAAGACTCCGAAGTCGTCGTTCACGCCCGCTTCCGTTCCGTTCGGAAGGAGACGTTCGCTATTTCGGAACTTGAACGGCGTTCTTCCTGGCATGTCCGTGAGCGGGCCGCTTTCGATCGGCGAGTACCGCTGATGCACGACCTCTTCTTCGAATTTCGTGCCCGGCCCGCCGCTTTCCGCGATCCCGATGAGCGTGCTTCTCGATAGACCGACTTGGTCGTTTCGTCCTAAGCGCGGGTCGTTTTCCTCATCGATCGATTGCGGGTCCGGCGCTTCCCGGTTGGGGAATTCGCGCTTGAACCGCCGATCGTGGAGAACCGGATCGCCTTCGTTGATCTGTTGCAGCGGATGATCTTTTGGTAGGATCGGGAACCGTCCCCGACGTTCCAATTCTTCATCCTCCAAATCCTCCTGCACTTCGTAGTGGACGAGGAGCACCGCGGCAATCAGTGCCGCTCCCAGCGCTTGGATCGATTGGATGAGGTCTCCGCTGATCCCATGAAAAATTATCAGTTTCAGGAAGAACATGATGCTTCCGAAGAGCAACATGCCGCATCCGCCGCGGATGATTTTCCACTCGATTCGTGTCAAAGGCAACTTCATTCTTTCTTCTCCTTCGTTTTTTTCGGTGAGCTGCACGTTTCGGACCTATTCCTAACGCTCGCGTATAATAACATTCTCTATACTAAATGTCAATATATTCTCAAATATCGAGTATTTGCTTGCTTTTTACCCGGATATGGCTAGGATTAATACGTACTAGGTTAAAAGGTCGTTAGTGCGTATAATCAATTCCATATGAAAAAGACAGAATTGGCAGAGGCTTTGGCCGCCGCGTGCGGCCTCGAGAGCAAGAAGAAGGGGGTCGAGGTAGTCGACGCGATTTTCGACATTATCACCAAGGCGATGGTGAAAGGGGACGACGTGAAGATCCCCGGGTTCGGCAACTTCAAGGTTGCGAAGCGGGCAGAGCGCATGGGCGTGAACCCGAAGACTGGCGAGAAGATCACGATCAAGGCGTCGATCAAGCCGAAGTTCCGCGCAGGAAAGGTCCTGAAGGAAGCGGTGATGTAACCAAGCTTTTTAGCTTTCAGCTGTTAGGAGGCTAGCTTTTGGAGATGAAAATGCCGGCTTGGGCCGGCATTTTCTTGCGTATGCGATTTTATCCCTTATTCATTGTCGTTTGACGAGCTTGCTCATCGCCACGAAGTCGTCGTAGGCCGCGTTCACGAGCGCATTCGATCCTTCGATTGCCGCATCGATCGAGCCGTCGCCCTCGTTTCCGGCCCGTTCCAAAGCGAAGAGCCGCTTCGCTTCCTCGCTCATGTCCGTCGCCTGCGCGATTTCTCCTTGCGCCTTTTTCAGGAGTTTCAGGAAAGGTGCCGCCCGCCCTCCCGCGAAGAAGCCTCTTATTTTCTTCTCGTTTTTCGCGATCGCGATGAGCCGCTCGTGCGCCGTGAGTATCGCCTTCGCGCTCTGCATGACCGCTATGAAATCGATCATCGGCCGCACGCGGGGCGCGTAGACCGTATCCCGCCATTCTTTCATATTCCTCGCGATCTTCAGGATTTCATTCACATCGATATTCCGGTTCGCGTCCGCCTTCATCATCCCGATGCGCCCCATGAGCGTCGCGATCCTGTCGAGGTATTCTTCCCGTACCGTCTCATCATCGCTCCTCAGTCCGCCGAGCGAGCGGAGCTGGCTTTCGAGGTTCCCGATCTCCTCTTCAGAGAGGCTTATCACCCCATTCAGGGCCGTCTGGAGCGCGATCGCGTCGGTCGGTTTCTTGCTGCTCTTGATCGCGCTCAGGAAATCGAGGCTTTCCGCCAGGTTCTCTATGCCCGACGTTATTCCTTGGGACGAGGCCGTAACGATCGTGCGTGCCGGTGGCGGTATTTCTTCGGCATGTGTCCGGCATGCGAATGCGAGCGCCATCGCGAGGCACAAAAAAAATCCCGTATGTATTTTAGTTCCGGTTGAGCAGGGCAAGTCCTTTCTTGATATGGTTAGCGCTCCCGTAGTCCGTCGAGGGGTCGATTATGTCTGTCAGGGCCAAGCTTATGGAAGGGGATATGCCCTTGAAGTATTTCGCTTCGGCGGACTTGTCGTCAGAGGCGACTTTCAGCCGCTCGACCGCTATGTCCGTTCCGTTCAGGCTCGCTATTGATGAGCTGTCGGCCGGGGATTGCGCCATGAATGCGAATGCGAGGATCGCCATGGTTCCCAGCGCGGCGACTGGACGCATTGTGCGAGAGAGCAGTGCCGAGAGGGGGATATGACGGGCGACGAGCCTCTCTTCGGGCATCGCGCTCGCCATAATAGCCCTTTTCGACCACTTCAAAAACACCGGATCCGGCTGGATCGATTTGAGCGATTTAAGCTGTCGTTCGTGGAATAGGCTGTTCATGCGTTTCTTCGATCGTCTTCTTCAATTGCTTTATGGCCCTGTGTTGTATGAGCCGTACGGCCGCGGCCGTTTTTCCCATAGCCTCTCCCGTCTCTTCGGGCGTCAGGTCTTCGACGTAGCGCATGATGATCACGTTCTGCTGGTCGTCCGACAGGCCGCGGAGCGCGCCCATCACCGCCTGCAGTTCGAACTTGTGCGCGAGCGCTTTCACGAGATTGCTGCCCCCGGCGCTCACGAGCTCTATAGAGAGGCTTCCTCCGGCCATGATCTCGTCCAAGGATATATTCTTCTTTTGCGTGCGGTACCAGTCGATGACCCGGTTCCCTGCGATTCGGTACAGCCAGCTAGTGAAGGGGGATGAGCCTATCCGATAAGCTTTTATCGTCCGCCAGGCGGCGAGGAACACCTCGTGCGTCAGGTCTTCCGCGTCGCTTACCACACCCGTCTTCAGGAATACGAAGCGGTAGATGCGATGCGCGTACAGGTCGTAGAGGGTCCCGAAGTCTTCGGCATCGCCCCTTTGGGCGCCTTCTATCAGGCTTTTTTCCCGATCAAATCCGGTTTTTTCGAGCGTATCTGCCATATATAACGAACGGGGAAGGGATTAGTTTCCCCCTTTTCTGAAATGATAGCATATACCACGCCGTCTTGACCCCTTGATTCCTTACGTCCTGCCTCTGATCCGCTCCATTTCCCGCTCTATTATTTCGCCGTCGTATTCGCCGCTGTGGGCGTGATTCGTGCCGTACGACGGTTTTTTCTGGTCGAGGTGGAGGTTTATCACGAGCGATGAGCCGTCGAGTTTTATATAGGCGTGGAAGCGGGGATAGTCGAGGCCCGCGAGGCGCCGCATACAGCTCCATTCTTCGCCTGTCTGGCGGTCGAAGGCGTAGCCGCACGAGCGCAGGAAGTCGACAGGATTCTTCTTGAAGTCGGTGATGGTTGATTTCATATGGTCGGGGTGCTGGGAATCGAACCCAGTCTACGTGCTCCCAAAGCACGCGTACTACCAGTATACGACACCCCGCGTCGGCGGCCGATGTTTTACAAAATGGCATTTTCCGACGTACTATGCAATGAAACGCCGCCCTTGTAGCTCAATGGACAGAGCAGGACTCTTCTAAGGTCTTGATGTAGGTTCGATTCCTGCCGGGGGCACCGATTCATATTAAATTACGCACATTCATTTTAATCCATGGAAGACAAGAAAATCATAACAATGAAAGAAGCTCAGGCTTCGGTCAAGGCGTTTGCCGAAAGGAATAATTGGAAGGACGTTCCAAACATCGATAAATTCGACCACTTGCACGAAGAGCTCATAGAGATGTCCCAGCACCTTCGTTATAAGTCAGAAGAAGAGCGAATCAAACTGATTCAAGAAAAGAAGGATGCGTTCGTAGATGGCATTGGTGACTTATTCTTCGGATTATGCCGTCTCGCTAATCAACTCGACGTAGATATAGAGGAGGCATTCAATTTAGTTAAAAAGGGCATATTGGCAAAATATAATCATAAAAATCCAGAGAATAACATTACCCATTAACCGTTGCCAAACCCTCATATTATTTTAGGGCGGCTATCAATGAATTCCAATTCAATTTAATCAACCGCATCATGCAAGCTAACAAAGGCAAGAAAATCGAGATCGCGTACGACGGCCATTCATATGCGCGTTTCCCCGTGAAAACCCATATCGTCATGGCAGGGGATGATATCATCGCCATTTGCCGGAAGTATGCGGGGTCGCATCTTATGCCCGGCGACATGCTTTTTATAAGCGAGCGGGTCGTCGCGATAAGCCAGGGGAGGGCGTACCCGATCGGGGACATCCACCCATCATGGCTTGCGAAGCTGCTCGTGAAATTCGTCCACAAGTCGCCCTATGGCATCGGGCTCGGAAGCCCGTGGACCATGGAGCTCGCGATACGCGAGGCAGGGGCATTCCGCATCCTTTTCGCGGCGTTCGCGTCTGCGCTCACGAAGCCGTTCGGCATGCGCGGCGTCTTCTATCGCGTCGTCGGCAAAAATATCAATGCGATCGACGGGCCCTGCTCGTACACGCTCCCGCCGTATAACGGCTATGCGAAGCTCGGGCCGGCCGATCCGCACGGCGTCGCATCGAGGATCAAGGCCGCTTTGGGGAACGATGTCGTGATCATCGATGCGAACGATCTCGGCGTCGCCGTGCTCGGGAAGTCCGACAGGGGAATCGCTGACGATTTCCCCAAAGGCGTGTTCAAGGATAATCCGCTCGGGCAGTCGTCCGAGCAGACGCCGCTCGCGATCGTGCGCCGGCTCGATTGAGGTCAGTTTTTTCTCAAAATAACCCCATTCTTAATGGTATGATGTATAGGTGGATGGGAATTACGATTTGATTAATAGATATAAGCACAGAGTTAAGATAGGATGGTCTTCTGATTTTGCTTATGCGATCGGTTTGATCGTTTCGGATGGTAATTTGAACAAGGATGGGAGGCATATGATGTTCAAATCAAAAGATATTGAGCTCGTCGAGAAATTTAAGAAGGCGTTGGGAATATCAAATAAGATCGGGAGGAGTGCGCGAGGAGGAGAGACGGAAAGGAAATATTTCAATGTCTCGTTCGGCGATGTTTTATTTTTTAGATTTCTTAATGGTATCGGTATATATCCCGCGAAATCACAAACAATAAAGAGTGTAGATATCCCCGAAGATTTTTTTCGTGATTTCGTGAGGGGTTTTTTCGACGGGGATGGAACCTTTTATACGTTTTGGGATAAACGATGGAAGAGTAGTTTTTGTTATCAGGCTTCTTTCGCTTCTGCGAGTCTCGATTTTATCACTTGGCTCAAGGATGCGATTTCCGGATTATATGGCCTTAAGGGGATCGTGGTGAAAGGCGATGGCGTATACAACACCCGTTATTTCAAAGGCGATACGAAGAAGCTTTTTGAGGCGATGTATTATTTCGATAATGATCAAAATATCTTGTATTTAGAAAGGAAATATCGTAAAATGCAAGAAGCTTTTGAATTTGAGAAAAAGAAGAAATTGTCTAAAAGCCGCGGTAGCTCAGTGGTGGAGCGCTACTCTGAAGAAGTAGGCGTCGGGTGTTCGATTCACCCCCGCGGCACATAGTAGTTTTTGACACTCATTCCGAAATACGGCATTATGGCGAGTAGATTCTGCTAGATGGTGCCCGTAGCTTAATGGTAAAGCTCCGCTCTGTGGCAGCGGCGAAGCGGGTTCGATCCCCGTCGGGCACCCAATGATCCACGAGGGAATCCTTATGATCCAATCCTTCCTTGCCGCGTACGGCATCGCCACGGTTTTCGCCGTTGGATTCTTCGAGGAGATATTCTTCTTCGTGCCCTCGACCGGCTTCTTTACCGCCCTCGGCTTTTTCATCCTTGATTCGCGCGCGCCGTTCTGGTCCGTTCTTGCGCCTGCGTTCGCGGAGATCGGCTTCCTCGCGTCGCTTGGCATAGTTCTCGGGGGCTGGCTCGTGTACGGGGCCGTGTATTGGGGCGGTAAGCCGTTCGT
>CALQZH010000013.1 GCA_943349395.1 Parcubacteria group bacterium
CGCGCGCGACGGATTCACCCCGAGACCCTTAAGATGCGCGCCATAATCCATGAGCGCCCAGTACCACTCGCGCGGCCGGGCACGGTCGAGCGCCTGCTCCACGAGCGGCAATATCTGCGTGTCCTTGACCTCTGTCCGTCCCGGAAAAAAATGGTGCAGGAACACGCTCCGCACATTCGTCTCGATGAACGCGACCGGCGCATCGAACGCGAATGCGGCTATCGAGCGCGCGGTCGCCATTCCTATGCCCGGCAATTTCTCGAGAGCCTCCGGAGCCTCGGGCAATTCCCCCCGATGCGCGCGCACAACCTCTTCCGCGATCCGCTTCAGATACAGAGCACGTCGGTTGTAGCCCATGCCCTGCCATGCGGCCAAGACATCCTTCAGCGGCGCCTTCGCGAGCGATGCGAAATTCGGGAATGCCCGTATGAACTCGGGGTACTTATTCTCGACGCGGGAAACCTGCGTCTGCTGGAGCATCACTTCGGACACGACGATGCGATAGGGATCGCGCTTCTTCCGCCACGCCATATCATGCCGTCCGCGCTTTTCGTAATGATTCCATATCATCTTCCGGAACTGCGCGATGGTCATCTTCCCACTCATAGCACGGAACGCCCCGCCCCGTCAGATCCCATTCCAGCCGTCCAGGAACCACGCGACGATATCGTTCAGGATCGCGAAATGCGAATCATCTTTTTTCCTGACATATATCACGATTCCGTAGAAAAAATAGCCCAGCCATACCGGCAAGGTCGCCCAAAAAAAGATCGCCCGGGGAGAAAACAACTTGCCCATCGGCTACTTGCCGCAGGCGCACTTGCTCTTCGCCTCGCTGCATCCGCAGCACCGCTCCTCGCGCATCGCGCCGCAACACTCCGTACCCGCCGCTTCAGCCTCGCTGCCGCATGCCACGCACTTGAATCCGTGGGCTTCGCCGCACTTCTCGCACATCTTCATGTCTTCTGATTGCATATCCATATTATAAAGTATCAGGGCAACCGGACCGCCTGTCAATTCCCATCAATCCTGATCGCGCCCTCCGCCAGATAGCTCCCGACACGCGTGCGCTCGAGGCCCGTGAGATATCCGCCGACATGCAGAGCCTCCCCGATATCCCGCGCGAGCGCGCGGATATACGCTCCCGGGCCGGTGACTACCCGCAGGCAGAGGTCGGGCCACTTATACGATACGATTTCGATTTCCTTGATAAGAATCGGGCGCGCCCTCATCACGGGCGCATGCCCCGCACGGGCGAGGGCGTACGCAGGCTTCCCCGCGATCTTCAAGGCGCTATAGGCCGGCGGCACCTGCATGATCTCCCCCACGAGCCCGGCGCATGCGCGCCTGACTTCTTCGCGCGGCGGAACCGCGAGAACCGCATGCGACACCTTCTCCCCCTCCTCATCGTCCGTCGAGCTCGTCATGCCAAGCCGTACCGACGCGAGATATTCCTTCTCGTGCGCCACGACATCGCCCAGCTGACGCGTCGACGTACGGCCGATACCGATCACGAGCACCCCCTTCGCGAGCGGATCGAGCGTGCCCGCATGACCCACCCTGCGTTCCCCCGTCACGCGACGGACCATCGCCACCACGTCATACGACGTCATGCCGACGGGCTTGTATACCGCGACGATTCCCTCCTTTGGAAATTCGGCTGGATTACTCACGGAGCATCTGCTTCAGCTCCGCGCCGCCGCGCTTCTTCGCGTCCACGCTCTTCTCCTTGTGCCGCTCGAGCTCGGTGCGCATGTCCTCCTGCGCCTTGTCCATGGCTTCGAGCACGGTCTTCCCCACCGATTCCGCCCGCAATTCCTTCCCCGGCACATGGATCATGATCTCCACCCGGAATACGTCGCCCGTGCGGTGGTGGCGCGTCGTGCGCCCGGCCTCGACATGCGCGGACAGCGCCTCGCCGAAATGCCCCGCTACCTTGTCCAGGGCCGCCATCTTCTTCGCCATATACTCCTCGACCGATGCCGTAAGCTCGATATCCGTAGCCTTCATAGCGTATTTCATACCTTCATGATATGCCCGCGAGGGCCAGAGTCAAAGGGCATTTCCCATGCGCGTGCGGCCGCGCCACGCACCATTTCCGCCCGTAGTCTATCAGCCGGTACGTGAATGCGAACCACTCCTCGCGCGGAATGAGGCGCATGAGATCGCGTTCGATCTTCACGGGGTCTGCATGCTCGGTGAGCCCTAGCACCTTCGCGAGGCGCTTCACATGCGTATCGACCGCGATGCCGAGAACGATGCCGTAGGCGTTGCCTAAAACGACGTTCGCCGTCTTCCGCGCCACGCCGGGAATCGAGAGCATCTCCTCCATAGTACGCGGCAGTTCGCCATGGAACCTGTCCCGCACCATTGTCGCGGCGGCCAGGATATTCTTCGTCTTGTTCCGGAAGAATCCCGTCGAGTGGATGTCCCGCTCGAATTCCGCAGGATCCGCAGCGCAATAATCCTCGAGCCGCGGATACTTTCCGAATAACGCAGGCGTTACCTCGTTCACCTTCTTGTCGGTGCACTGGGTGGATAGCTGGACCGCGACCATGAGCTCCCAATGATTCGCGTACGAGAGCGCGATATGCGCCTCGGGAAAGAGATCTTTCAGGGTTTCGAGTATTATCTTCACCCGCCCATCCATATCATGATCCATGTCTAAGAGCCTATCATACCGGATAACAAAACCCCCGCCCCGTCGGATGACGGGGCGGGGGCATGTCCCGCATCGGAGCGCGGATCGCCTATTTGCCGCCGAACAGCTTATGCACCGTGAAGCTTCCCGGGCCCGTGAACGCGACGCCGAGCGCGACGAGGAGCAGGGTCAGGTCGAGCTCGTAGCCGCCCAAGAATCCCATCGCCCCTTTCACGTACCAGATCGCTCCGGCCATCACGAGCGCGAGCAGGATTCCCGCCCACTTCGTGCATACGCCGAGGATCATCGCGAGACCCGCGAGAAACTCGACCCATGAGACGAGATACGCGAAGAAGGGCGCGAGGCCGAGCGTTCCGAAGAAGCTCACCGTGCCGTCCATCATCCCGATTTTTCCCCAGCCATGGGCCACGAACACGAGGCCCAATCCCAAGCGGATCAGGAACATTCCCGTCTCCGCGCACATCGCCTTGTCTTTTGACATCATCATTTCTTTTTTCCTTATTCGTCATTCATATTACGACGACCTTTCCATCATCTGATCCTATCATATCCGAGTGCGCTTGACGCGCGGGTGCCGATCTCCGTATGCTCCGATCATGTTACTCTCAGCACCCGCGATATTGCGCCATATCAAGAAAGGAACGATCACGGTCGATCCGTACGACGCGAAGAACCTCGGCAACGCGAGCTTCGACGTGACGCTCGGCGAGCATTACTTCCGCGAGCATGCGCCGCAGGGCGGCAATGCGGTCTTCAACCTCTATAACGAGGAAGACACCTACCGCGTATGGGGCAAGAAGCACGAGACGGCACAGCCGTTCGGCAAGAACGACGTCCCGGGCATCGGCGCCAAGGACCTCGTGATCTGGCTCGCTCCGGGCGAGACCATACTCGCGCACACGCGGGAATTCATCGGCGGCACCGAGACGGTCGACGCGATGCTCAAAGCCCGCTCCTCGACCGCGCGGAATTTCATCAGCGTGTGCAAGTGCGCGGGCTGGGGCGACGTGGGCTACGTGAACCGCTGGACCATGCAGATAACGAACCACAGCAGGCATTACCACATCCCGCTCGTCGTCGGTCGTCGGATCGCGCAGATCATCTTCTTCGAAGTCGAGCCCCTCGCCGAAAAGGATAATGCGGGAACCTATGGGAAGAAGAAAGACGGGAAGTACCAGTCCTCGGCGAATCTGAAGACGATCAAGAAGCAGTGGAAGCCGGCGGATATGCTGCCGAAGATGTGGAAGGATAGAGACGTCACGAAGTAAATCCGAAATTCGAATATCGAAAACGGCTCACTTCTCCGTATTGCTTGGGGAATACGGAATCCTCTTAAGCGCGTTCCTTACCCGAACCGCGAATGCTAACGTCCTATCTTCTAAGTCGTATACGGACATCCGCCTATCTTCTTTTCGGATTTCGTATTTCGGATTTCGAGTTTCTCGCAAGAGGAAGCGGGTGGAGATGAGCGGCGAGCGAAAGTGCGACCGCGATGATGACGAGGTTCTTCACGATGTATTGCCCCGCGAACGTGGGCACTAAGACGCTGTGCCACGTGAGCTCGGGCAGAATGACGAGCGGCAAGGCCGCGACCGCCATATGCGGCACGAGCATGGCTATCGCGAGCCGTTCCATGCCCGTTACGAGAAATGCCGCGCCGATCACCATCTCATAAAGACCGAAAAATATCCGGAACGGGGCGAATGGAATAAAAGGCAATGTTTTCCCGAGGAGCGCCTCGACCAACGGGTCGGCGGGGCTCACGTCGATGACCTTCAAAAGGCCGAACCAGAAGAATACGACGAAGAGCGCCACCCGGGCGACGGGAACGGCGGCCGCGCGCACGCCGTGAATCATCACGCGGTCGAATCGGGAGCAGTCCATCTCCCCATGATATCACATTGACAGAACCGCACGGATGCCCCATGCTACAGGCACGTAGATTCCACCGTTGCAATGCGAATTGCCCTGGGTCTCGGAACGTCGTTTACAAATCAAACAAGACCACATGGCATTCGAACGCAGCAATGGCGGCATGGGAGGCGGAAGCTTCCAGCGCCAGATGTTCAACGGAGACTGGAAGTGCTCGAAGTGCAACGGTCCGATCACGGAACTCCCGTTCCAGCCGGACCCCGCACGGCTTGACCAGCTTCTTTGCAGGGATTGTCACCGTCAGAACCGTCCCCCGCGCCGGGATTTCGGCGGAAGATAAGACCGATAAAACATCCCGATGAAAATCGGGATGTTTTATTTCGCGCCGGACGATTATCTCTTATTCTCGAGGCGCTCGAGAATCTGCAGTATCATCGCATTCTGATTCTCGAGATGCTGGAGCACCACCTCGATCTCGAATTCCGCCTTCGTATTGATATCGAAATCCGCCTCGGCGCGGGCGTCCGAATGCCTGCCGTTCAGGTTCTGGCTGATCATCAGGAGCGGCATCATCATCAGCTGGAATATGTTGATGATGAAGAGCCATAAGACGAACGCCGGATACGGGTCGAAGCGCATTCCCTCGGGCGCGAGCATGTTCCAGCCGAGCCAGGATATCGTAACGCATATGAGGATAAGGAAGAACGTCGCCGATCCGACATGGTCGCTTATGAATATCGCGATACGTTCGAGGAACGAGAGCTTCTCCTTCTGCTCGATGTCTACGCGGCGCATCTTCTTGCGCAAGTGCTTCAATTCGTCGAGCGTCGGCGGCTGGTGCAACGATGTATCCTTCATCATTCCATAATACCACAGGAACCTATCAAAACGATTTCACGAATCCCGCCACCAGCCCCCGTATCATATCCTTGATCTCCCGATGCCTCTCGAGAGACGTCTCCTTCGGATCGGGCACGGTCCACCATATCGCCTTCGGCGAGTCTTTCAGATAGTCCGGAACCGTTTCCGGCTCGGCCATCACCACGATCCTGTCCGCATCGGCAACCATTCCCGACGTCAGCTGCCTGCGAATACTCCCGCTCGCACCGATTCCCTCTTCCGCGAGCACATCGATCACGAGCGCCGCGCCGGGCGCGTCGGCGAGCATCTGCCCATCCCGGCTCATACCGTCCTTCCCGACCACCCGCGTTCCCGCCGAGGATATATCCCAATCCGCAGGCGCCATTGTCCGGCAGATCGCCTCCGCCATTTGGCTCCGCCCCACGCTCCCTCTGCAGATAAAAAGTATTTTCATTATCATATGCATAGTATCACCACCCCATGTTTCATACTCTCATATGATCACTTTATCGCGGCCGCGATAAAGTGATCATATGAGCATGGTTACCATGACTATCGATCACTTATCGAAACCCGTCCGATGACATCCTTCCGATGATTCACCCTGCCATCCTCGCGAACTACCCCTTCCTTCCCGAGCCGCCGAGCTCGCGCTTCCTGATGCGGATGCTCTTCGGCGTCACCTCGACGAGCTCATCATCCCCGATGTATTCGAGCGACTGCTCGAGCGACATGATGCGCGGCGGGATGAGATCGTCCGACACCGCCTCGGTCTTCGCGCGGAAATTGTTCAGCTGCTTCTCACGGCACACGTTCACCGACAGATCATTCGTCTTCGCGTGCTCGCCGCATACCTGCCCGGCGTACACCTTCACTCCCGGGCCGATGAAGAGAACGCCGCGGTCGCGCGAATTGAGCAGGCCGTAGGCGGTTGTCGCGCCCGACTCGTGCACCACGAGCGAGCCGTGCTCGTTCGCCGCGATCGCCTCCCACTTCGGGAAATATCCGGCGAAGAGCGTATTGATGATTCCCTTGCCCTTCGTATCGATGATGAACTCGTTCCGGAAGCCGATGAGTCCCCGCGTAGGCACGAAGAAATGGAAATTGACGATGCCGTTCTCCACGCTCATGTTCTTCATCTCTCCCTTGCGGTTCGAGATTTTCTCGATGATCGTGCCCGAATAGCTCTCCGGCGCCTCGATCCATACGTCCTCGCCCGGCTCGCACGTCACGCCGTTCTCTTCCTTCATGATGACCTCGGGGCGGGAAACCTGGAGCTCGTATCCCTCGCGGCGCATCTTCTCTATCAGGATGGCCAAGTGCAATTCGCCGCGGCCGCTCACCACGAACTCGTCGGGCGACTTGCCTTCGTTCACCCGGAGCGCCACGTCGTTGTCCAGCTCGCGCATGAGCCGCTCGCTCAGGTTGCGCGACGTGCAGTACTGGCCTTCCTTGCCCGCGAACGGCGAGTTATTGACCGAAAAAATCATCTTCACGGTCGGCTTCTCGATCATGATGGGCGGTAGCGCCTCGGGATTCGCCGCATCGGCGATAGTGTCGCCGATCGTCAAGTCCGGAATGCCCGAAAACGCGGCGATGTCGCCCGCGACGACTTCCGTCGCCTCGGCCTTGCCGAGCCCGAAGAACGTCATAAGGCTCGTGATCTTCGCCCTCCTCACCTTGCCGTCGATCCCGACGATAGAGACCTGGTCGCCGGCACGCGCGATGCCGCGCGTGATCCTGCCGATGCCAATGCGGCCCTTGTAGTTGTCGTATGAAATGGAAACCACCATGACCTGGAGCGTTCCTTCTATTTCGGCCTTCGGCGGCGGGATATGCTTCATGACCGCATCGAAAAGCGGCGCGCAGTCGGTCATCGCATCGAGATCGGGCGCGAGTCCGGCCTTGCCCAGGCGGCCCGCGGCGTATATGACCGGGAACTCGATCTGCTCGTTCGTGGCTCCGAGCTCGATGAAGAGCTCGAGTACCTTGTCGAGGCTGTGGTTGATGCGGGCGTTCGGCTTGTCGATCTTGTTCACGACCACGATGATCTTGTGGCCGATCGCGAGCGCCTTCTTCAGCACGAAACGCGTCTGCGGCATCGGGCCCTCCTGCGCGTCGATCAAGAGCAAGGAGCCGTCCGCCATGTTCAAAACGCGCTCCACTTCGCCGCCGAAATCCGCGTGGCCCGGCGTGTCGATGATATTGATCTTCGCGCCCTTATACTCGACCGACGCGTTCTTCGCGAAAATGGTGATGCCGCGCTCGCGCTCGATCTCGTTCGAATCCATGATCTGCTCCTGGCCGACGTTCTTCCCGAGATCCGCGCCGGACGGCTTCAAGAGGCCGTCGACAAGAGTAGTCTTGCCGTGGTCGACGTGGGCGATGATCGCGATATTGCGGATATCCTTGATGTCCTTCATGGGGGAAAATAAAAAGGGGGCGCCCCCTATCAGCTCCATACTACCACGATTTCCATAAAAGGCAAAACCCCGCCATGCGACGGGGTTAGCCCTTATATATCCTCCCCCGAACTTATTCCACCTTCAGCAATTCGACGTCGAACAGGAGCGTTGCACCCCCCGGGATCGCCCCGCCTGCGGCTCCCGCGGCGCCGTACCCGAGATCGGCCGGGATCACGAGCGAGCGCTTACCGCCCACCTTCATGCCCGCCACGCCCTCGTCCCAGCCCTTGATTACCTGCCCCACGCCCAGCGTGAAGGAAAAAGGCGTGCCGCGGTCGAGCGAGCTGTCGAATTTCTTGCCGTCCGTGAGCGTTCCCGTATAGTGCACGGTGACCTTCTTGCCCGCGGCCGCCTCCGCTCCCGTTCCCACGACTACATCCTTGATCCCGAGTCCCGATGCGGTTTTTGTCGTATCCATGGTTTTTTCCGTCGATGACGCGTTAGTTGCTATGCTGCTGCCCGAAAACGGCAGGGATGCCGGCGTGCCGGTGAACCCCAGGTATCCCACATACCCCACGAGTGCGACGAGCGCGAGAAGCGCTATGGAAAGGAATGGTTTCATATCCGTTCCATCGTAGCGCACGATTCCCAAAATATCAAAAAATAACGGCCGGCGGGTTACAGAACCCACCGACCGATCATAGTACGGATCGCCGTCATCAGCGTCTCGCATCTCCGCGAGCCGCCATTTGTAGGAGACCGCGCACGGTTCTGCCGAGCACTTCGTCCGCCGATGGGCAGTCAGGCTTCTTGTAACGCTTCATCCTCAGCCTAAGCGCGTCTTGAAGCAGCTTCTCGACCAGATGCTTCGGCTCTTCATCTGCCATCCCCGCTTCTTCCAAGGCGACCTCGACCTCCCCGAGAAGTTCGGAAACCGAGCCTTTCATGCCATGCGCGAGAAACGCGACAAGGACTTTCTCAGCCAGAGTATGCTCATGTGCTGACACAGTACCTCACCTCCTTCGTTCGTGTGATGTGCTGAAATTCCCCTAAACCCTGTGCGCCATGATACCCTATTTCCCGCCCCAGCGCCAGCGAGGCTTCTCGCCCGTCGCGTAGCAGATCGAGACGAGCAGCGCAGTCGAGCCTATGAAACACATAACGAACGCGATCAGCGTATCGCTTCCCGAATGCGACACGGCGTCTATATCCACGAATGTCTTCACGTTATAGCCGATGAACGCGGCGAGAACGAGCCAGCCCTGCCACGTGCACGGCGTCCACCCCCATCCGTACGACTTGTTCTTGAACCAGATTTTTTTCACAGTATTTCGAAAATCTTCTCCCTGCTCATGCCGCCGCCCGCGAGGGCCACGCGCACCGGGGGAATGCCGAAATGATCGGCGAGCGCCTTCGCGATCGCGCGATTCGCCTTGCCGTCCACCGGCGCTTCTTTAACGGATACCGCGAAGTGCGTGTCGTCGATTTTTTCGACGCGCGTTTCGCGCGCCTTCGCCTTCGCCCGCACGAATATCCTCATTGATCACATACTACATCCGATGCACGCGGAAATACATGAGTATATCGACGCATCACCCGAACCCTACTCTCTATTCCCGGCCGGGAATAGAGAGTAGCGAATATTTGGAATGCTCGGAATGCAAAACCCCCGAATCGAATGATTCGGGGGTTTTAAGAGACTAGCCTTACCGGCCGGCCGACGTGCGGCGCATATAGCCGCCCGTGCCGCTCCGCGAGCGGGACGCGCTGAAGCTTCCCGACGTGCGCCCGTATCCGGACGACGTGCGGGGAGTCGCAGTGCTCCGCGAGCGATCGGACGAGAAGCGCGAGGAACGGCCACTGCCGTACCTGCGGGGCTCGTCGCCCTCGTCGTCGGCCACGAAGACCGGCGTGCGGTATGCAGGCAATTCCGCCGGAAGCTTCTCCACCTTGATCTGCGTGCGGATGAGCCGCTCGATCATCTTCACCTTGTAATACTGGTCGGCGGTTACGAAGGAAATCGCTTTGCCCGAAAGCCCGGCGCGGCCCGTGCGACCGATGCGGTGCACGTAGTCCTCCGCCTGCTCCGGCAAGTCGTAGTTCACGACGAGCTCGATGCCCGACACGTCGATGCCGCGCGCGGCGATGTCGGTCGCCACAAGCACGCGCTTCGCGCCCGACTTGAAGCTGTCGAGGGCCTCCCGGCGCTGGCCCAAGGACCGGTTCGAGTGGATCTCGGACGCGCCGTGGCCCATCGCCCGGATGTTCGCCGTCAGCTTCTTCGCGCCGTGCTTGGTGCGGCAGAAGATCAGGACCGATCCCTTGTAGTCCATAAGCAATTTTTCGAGCAAGCGGTTCTTCTGGTCCTTCGTGACCACGAACAGCTCCTGGTCGAGACGCTCCGCAATAGTTCCTGCGCGAGCGATTTCGATCCTCAAAGGGCTCTTCATGTGCCTGGTCGCCAGGGTGAAGATCTCCTGCGGCATGGTTGCCGAGAACAGCATGGTCTGCCGCTCGGTCGGGACCATCTTTATGATGTCCTTGATCTGCGGCAAGAAGCCCATGTCGAACATATGGTCCGCCTCGTCGAGCACGAGTATCGACACATTGGCCACGCTCAACGTCTTCTGGCTCAAATGGTCATTGATACGGCCCGGCGTTCCCACGATGACGTGCGGCCCGCGGCGGATCGCGCCTATCTGCATACCCATGGATGCGCCGCCGATAAGCAAGGCGGTCTTCAGGTTGAGCGAACGCCCTACCTTCATGAATGTCTCTTCCACCTGCGCCGCGAGCTCGCGAGTGGGCACAACGATAAGGCCTATGGTTCCCTTGAGGGCCATCAGGCGCTGGAGCATCGGGACGGCGAACGCGAGGGTTTTCCCCGTGCCCGTCTGCGCGATGCCGACTACGTCTTTTCCTTCAACCGCTACCGGAATTGCCTTGCGCTGTATGAGCGTAGGGACCGTGTAATGCAGGTTTTGTATGATCTCAAGCAATTTGGGACTGATGCCCAAATCGGCAAAAGTTTCCTTCTGATCGACGACGTTTGTTTCTTCCATAGTGTTTGTAAACAGTGACCCGATCCCGAGGCGCACCTGTTCTTTCCAAACAAACGCTCTAGTTCAAGTCCTTATGTTGTACCGCTAGTATATAATGGAAGATTGCGTCTTGTCAAGACTTCTCCGCGCAGAGCTCCTATTTCCCCATTATCCCCTTCATATCCGCCAACACCTCCGCCGCATGCTCTCCGGGCTTCACGGCCTCGTATATCTTCGCGATTTCCCCCTTCGGGTCGATGAGGAACGACGTGCGCATAGTACCCATATACTCGCGCCCCATGAATTTCTTCTTGCCCCATACGCCGTATTTCTCCACGATCTCTTTTTTCTCGTCCGAAAGGAGCGTGAACGGCAATTCGTATTTCTCGGCGAACTTCCCATGGCTCTTTTCGGAATCCACGCTCATGCCGAATACCGTTATTTTCAGTTTCTTGAAATCGGGGTACGCGTCGCGGATAGCGCACGCCTCCTTCGTACATCCCGGCGTGTCGTCCTTCGGATAGAAGTAGAGGAGCGTCCATGCGCCCGTCGGAACCGCATGTATTTTCCCTGCCTGATTAGGCGCCTCAAATGCCGGCGCCTTGTCTCCTACTGAAAGCTTTGCCATATCCTCCATACTAGCCTCTCCGTATATAAAAGAAAGGCCATCCAATGGCCTTATTGGATGGCCTTGTACGTAATGAGCATCCTCGCTCATTCGCTGGGTCCGGGGTCGGGCGACCCCGCCTCTTCCCAGGCATACGCGAACGCGTCGCAGAGCATATTCCGGGCATTCGCCGCAGTCGGGTTTGCTGCCGCACCCATATACCATGTTGCGGCCAGCGCCCCGATCAGATCGCTCGTTTTCATCAGCCTCCTCCCCACAGGAAACTGCTGACCCGAATCCGAATAGATATAGGGAGCACTTTGATACGGAAGGATGATGGCGCAATCTCCTCCATACCACATGAGAGCTTTCGTCCAATCGAATTCTCCGACCAACTTCTCTACCTCGTGCCTGTCAACCGTTATGCCATCCATTACCCTCTTGTCGGTATTGAGAGCCAGTGGCCGGAGACATCTCTCGAAAATCTCCGCCCTCCTCTTTTCGATAAACTCGCGAAGCTTCGTAAGCCTGCCGACGACTTCGTGCCAATTGCCCCCTCCTAATTCGGAAATATCAGCCACTCGTTCCTCCGCAAGCCAATCGCCGATCGGCTTTTCCGCGATATCCCTCAGGTTCTGCCAAAAACGATCCATTACTCCCCCATGCTTCATATGACAAATTGCGTACCCTAAACACGACGCCATAGTATCCTTTTTATTCGTCTCTGTCCATCTATAAATGGCAAAAAAGCCGCCCCCGGCCAAACTGACCGGGCGGCGGCGTACGAATGAGATCGCGATCATGGCTTCCAGGCATGCGGCGATCCCGCAGCCTTCCAGATGCTCGCGAAGCCATCGCATAAGAGGCTCCGTGAATCCTTCGCATCCGGATCCGTATCGGCCCCCTTATTCCATGTCCAGACGAGCGAATGGATGATATCCCCCACGGTCGCAGGGGCGATCATATCGTTCCGTACGAGGCCGGGACACCCGATGCGCGTCGTCCTCGCCCGCGCATCATGCGCGATCAGGATCAAGGACTCGTACTTCCCGTCAAACCCCTCATACACGCCGACTAATGACGTATCGAGGCTTTTCAGGAAAACATAGGCCCCCGATGCCTCGACCCATTCCGGCAACTCCTTGATTTCCCTGAGATTCGCCGGGCGCAGGCATTTCCTCACCGCCCTCCGCCATCGCTTGCGGATATAGCGCTCGAACTCATCGGTCGCGCCGATCGTCTCATCCCAGATCTTACGATCCGTACCATTACCCAAGAGAATCGTCGCCCTCTGTTCCTTGAGCCAGATATCCAAGGGTATCCCTACTGCATTCCTGATATCCCGCCAATCTTGAGATTGAAGCATCACTCCTCCTCTTCGAATTGACAAACAGCGTACCCTATCGCACTCCGCTAGAATATCTTTTTTTGACAAAATGTCAATTTCACCGTACGATAATCAGCCTATGAGCATACTTTCTCGCACGAGGCCGCGCACTCTCGTTCTCGTCCTCGTTCCCCTTGCCGCCGTCATTTTGATCGGCACGAAATACTTCTCCGCTCCCGTTACGCCAGCAGCGCCAGCCGCGCCGACCGAACCGACCGTCATAGCGGATACCATCACCGCCGTCGGCACCGTGGTCCCCAAGGAACATGCTGACCTCGGCTTCACCCGCGCGGGCACGATCATTTCCCTGCCGTTCGACGTCGGCGCGAACGTTTCCGCGGGGCAACTCCTCGCCTCGCTCGATGCCGATGATGCCGAAGCGAGCCTCGCGACCGCCAAGAACGAGCTCCTCAGCGCGCGCGCGGAACTCGCGAAAAGCGACGTCATTCTCGATAACGCCCAACGCTCAGGCGAGTCGACGATAAGCGAGGCGTACGCGAATGCCGAAGATGCCGTGAATCAGCAGCTCGACGCCTTCTTCTCCGACGACGATCGCAATCCCCAACTCACGTTCAATACCCATGACGGGCAGGTGGCGAATGACATGTACACGAAACGCCTCGCGGCGACGGATATCCTCGCGGACTGGCACACCCGCCTTTCGAGCATCAGTCTCGCCGAAACGAAATTAAATATCGTCGCGATCCGCGCCCTACTCTATCGCGCCCAGGACGCCCTGCGCGCCGCGACGAGCCTCGACGCGGAAACCATAAAACTATATAAGACGGCGATCGCTACGGGCCTTGCCGAATCGAATGGCAGCATGAACGGCATAACCTCGATCGAGCAGGATATCAGGGCCCATGAGGCTGACCGCGCCGTCCAGGCCGCAAATATCCTGCGCGCCGAATCCGCGATCGATCAGGCGAAGGTTGCCCTCCGCGAATCTAACATCTATGCCCCGTTCTCCGGCATCGTGACAGCCCAAGACCTCAAGCGCGGCGAATTCGCCCCGACCGGCAAACCCGTCATATCGCTCGCCTCCCGGAACAGCTTCGAGATAGAAACCGACGTACCTGAGGCTTATATAGGAAAGATGAAGGCCGGCAAGGCGGTCACGATAACGCTCGATGCTTATCCCGACGTCACGCTCAAGGGGACTATCGCTTCCATCGAGCCCGCAGGCCGTTCCATCAACGACGTCGTCTACTACCGCGTGAAGGTTTCCGTGATCCCGTCGACTATCCTCAAAAACGGCTTGACCGCGAACGTCACGATCACCCCATGACGATCTATCGCGACCTGCGCGTCGCCTTTTTCATCGCGCTCCGCGACATCGTGCGCGGCAATCGCTGGGCATCCGCGCTCACGATCCTCCTCATCACCCTCACGTTCGTGAACCTGGTCGTGGTCGGCGGCGTGCTCGTGGGCCTGATCGAGAGCTCGAGCCTCTCGAACCGCGTCCGTTACTCGTCCGACGTGATTCTCTCCCCGCTTGCCGATAAATCGTATATCGAGCAGAGCCCGAGCATCATCGCCGCGATCGATGCCATGGCCGACGTGGCGCAGTACAGCCCGCGCTACGCGGAACCGGGAAAGCTCACTGCCGGATACAAGACCACGATGGATCCGAAGGCGATCCCCGACCACGCGAATATGGTCGTCACGGGCCTCGACCCCGTGCGCGAGGAACGCCTGACCGGCATCGGCACGAAGATCGTCGAAGGGCGGTTTCTCAAGCCCGGAGAATTCGGCGCGATCGTGGTCGGCGCGAACCTCCTGCGCAAATACCTCCCTATCGACTCGCCCGGCATCCAGACGCTCGACGTGAAGGGCGTCGGGGAGAAAGTCCTCCTGACCGTAGGCGGCAGCAAGAAGGAGCTCACGATCGTCGGCGTCTTGAAGAGCAAAGTCGGCGAACTCGACCAACGCGCCTTCATGAACGCGGCCGAGCTCCGGCCGCTCATCGGCCGCAACGATCTGAACGTCGACGAGATAGCCGTGCAGGCGAGGAACGAAGAGGCCATCCCGCGGATCATCGCGACACTCACGGCCCGCGGCATCGGGAAATTCGCGCGCATCCAGCGTTGGGACGAGGCCCAGCCGAAATTCATACAGGACATCAAGGACACCTTCGCCCTCCTCGGCAACATCATCGGCTCGGTGGGGGTCGTCGCGTCGTCCATCACCATATTCATCATCGTGTTCGTGAACGCCATCGTACGCCGCAAGCAGATCGGCATACTGAAGGCGATCGGCGTGAATTCGAACGCCATCGAGCTCGCGTACGTCGTGCAATCGCTCTTCTATGCGACAGTCGGCATCGGCCTCGGGCTCGCGATCAGCTTCCTCGCGATCAAGCCTTACGTGGACGCGCACCCCATCAACCTCCCCTTCTCCGACGGCATCATCGCGACCACATGGCAGGGCACGCTCGCCCGGCTCCTCGCGCTCCTCGCCGCCACCCTCCTCGCCGGCTATATTCCCGCCAAGCTCGTCGTGCGGAAGAATACCATCGACGCCATACTCGGCAGATAACGTCCCATGACCCTCATACGCGCGGAAAACCTCACGAAGAAATACGACGATGGCGACACCGTCGTCGTGGCGCTCGACCGCGCGACCCTTTCCCTGAATTCCGGCGAATTCATCGCCGTGACCGGCCGCTCAGGCTCGGGCAAGAGCACCCTCTTCCACCAGCTGGGACTGATCGACACGCCCACGTCGGGCGCGCTTGCCGTGCTCGGCACGAACGTCCTCTCCCTCACGGAAAAGCAGAAGACGGCCTTCCGCCTCAAGAATATAGGCTATATCTTCCAGGACTATGCCTTAATCCCGACCTTGACCGCGATCGAGAACGTCGCCTTGCCCCTCTTGATGGCCGGGATGCCGAAAGCTGTTGCCTATGCACAGGCAAGGAAAACCCTCGATAGCGTGGGCCTTGCCGGCCGCGCCAAGCACTTACCGAGCCAACTGTCGGGCGGCCAGCAGCAGCGCGTCTCGATCGCGCGGGCCGTGAGCCATGCACCGGCCCTGATCCTGGCTGATGAGCCCACCGCGAATCTTGACCACGAGTCGTCGCTCTCGATCCTCGGCATATTCCGGAAACTCACCGAACGCGGCATCACGGTCGTCATGATCACGCACGAGAACGAATACGCGAAGATGACCGATCGCGTGATCACCCTTTTCGACGGGACGATAGAGAGCGACACGGGAAAATAAAAAAAGACGGGGCCTCACGCACCGTCCTTTCTTATACGATATATGAAGTATACCGCCCCTACCTTCCGCGCGCAAATGAGTTATACACAGCCGCGAATATCCTGCCGACGACATAGGCGACGCAGAACGCGAGGATGATGAGCGCGACCGCGCCGCCCGCCGAGAACGGCTGAACCATGACGTCCATCTTCATGAAGTGGAGCGCGACATCGAGGTTTATAAGCTTCTGTGTGACGTCGGGCATCGCCGCGACCGAGATCGCGAGCAATGCGTGCAGGAGCGCCGCCGTGCTCCCCGCCGCCATGCCGAACGAGTGCGGATGCAATTTGTTCATATGCATCGATTATATCACGATCCCCTTCAGGATCTTTTTTGCCACCTCGAGCGAGGCGTCGTCGAATACCGAGATCGGCACGATATCCCGCTTCGTCTTCTTCAGCGATCTCACGATCTCCTTCAGGCGCTCGGGCGAAACGTCGTCGGCTTTCGATATGAAAACGTGCTCCTCCTTCGCGAGCAGTGCGGGGCTGTGCGCGCCGAGCTCCTGCCGGATCGTCTCGTAATCGGCCAGCGGATCTTCCGTGGTCGCCGAGATGAAGTGAAA
>CALQZH010000014.1 GCA_943349395.1 Parcubacteria group bacterium
AGAAGCAGGCACCCCTTCGTATCTTTAGCGATCGTCGCCTCTTTTTTGATCGGGCTCCCTGTCCATGCGCAAGTTCCGTATCTTCCTGAAAAGATAACCGGTGCCGAGGGTTCTCCCGTCGTCGATGTCGCGGGTAATCCGCTAGGGCCCAAGTGGCAGTTTTTTTCCCGGAACCGGTATGTGACCGATTCGGCGTGGAACAACGACGAGTCGTATTTCATAATCGCCTCGAGCGATAAGAAGGGGACGAGCGGCTTCAAGGCGCTGTACGACGGCGCGACCCATGCGCCGATACGGATATTGCGCGGCATCTATCCCAATTATCGCTGGAGCATGAATCCCGCGACGCCTAACCGGTTGTATGCTATACCGGCCGACACCGACTATCTCTTGAAGTATGAGATTTCCCGCATCGCTCCCGCGACAGGGGAGAACGAGAGCCGGATATCCCTGCCGTTCCGCATCGCGAAGGATCCCCAGACCAAGGTCAATTTCGCGGCTGTGAACGGAACCGAGTATGCCGCCCTTTTGGGCTCTGCGCTCCCAGGCGCCGATCTTGGCACCTATATCCATGTCGTGCGGATCGGAAATGGCGAGACGGCTTCGGTCGTCGCGAGCTATCGTGCCGACGAGAGCGCGTGCGGCCACCCCATCGAGGCGAAGTGCAAGGAGCCTAACCCGAACGCATTTTATTTCTCTCCTGACGGGCGGTACGTCTTCCTTGGGTACAATCTCGACAAGGTCACGACACGCAATGGCTGGAGGCTTTTCGATGTCGATATCGCTTCCGGAAGCATCCGGCCGCATGTCGTTCCGCAGATCGTTTCGGCCAAGGGCAAGGGCTACGCGAAGGGATTTTTCAATGTGAATTGGGGCCACCCGATATTCGTCGCGGCGCGTGGCGGGGATTCCTCTGTCGTGGGGACCATATACGATTTCTGGGACGGCCAGATCGTTCCGGAGATACGGACGGTTAACGCGAAGTACAAGACGGGCAAGGTGATCAGGTTCGATGTCGCCAATAATGTCTTCTATTCCCTTACCGATCCCGAAGGCCCTTCCGGCGCGGTGACCGAAGCCGCCTTCATCCATGTTTCGGGAACGAATTACCTGAATCCGGGATACGTCGTCGCGAGTTACGACATCAAGCCGCGCACGGCCGCCACGTCCAAATTCAAGGGGGGGCTCGTGGCTATTAATGTCGATGCTCCTTCGGGGCAGGGCACGATCGAGGTCGTGTCCCACGGATCGAAGGCCGACGGCTGCTATGATTGCCAGATCTTCCCCAATATTTCCCCGAGCGGGAAAGAGCTCGTCTATTCCACGAACGGCGGGAGTCTTTCCAGTCCGACCGCGTCGTATGTGGTGCGCCTGCCTGACGCGGTCAGGGCCCCTGCGCCCGGCAGCGTTTCCGATTTCCACACCTATCAGGTGCCGCCTTTGCGGTCCGATCTCCTGGTTTCATCGGTAAGCGAAGCCGTCGCCCCGACTTCCACGCTTGCCTTTACCGTGAGGGTGAAGAACGCCGGACCGAATAAGTCTTTCAAGAGTGCGGCCAATATCCGTTTCTCCCCGCTTTCTCCGGTCGCCGTCGTTTCGGTTTCCGACAACTGCACCGTCGTTCCAGGCGGTGCCGATTGCTCCCTCTTCACCATAAATCCGGGCGCTACGAAGGCGATCAAGATTCGGGTGCGGGCTCTTTCCTGCCCGCAGGCGCCGTATAGCTTCATGACGGATCTCGCGAACGAGGGCACCGACACGAACATGGCGAATAATCATTCCGCTTACTCTCCGAAGAAGAAGATGAAGTGTTTGTAGAACCTATCCCATACCCTTCTCGGCCGCGATAGCGGCCGATTGTTTCGCTCACTGCGTTATTCCTCGTCGCAATGCATCGGCATGGCTCCTCGTCATGCCTTGCGAGCGGAAGAATCATCTCGCAACGCGACTCGAGAGGAGTATGGGGTAGGTTCTGAGGCGCTTTATTTTTAGCGGGGCATACAGTACCATTTGTGCCATATGAGGAATGCGTTCGGCGCCGGCCTCGGCCTCTTTCTGTTCGTCGGCCTGTATTACGCCATAACCATCCCTTCCTCCGACATAGGCTCTGGCGCCTCGAGTGACCCCATCACGATCGGCTTCGTAGGACCTCTCACGGGCGATGCCGCCGAGTATAATATGCCCATCAAGAATGCGGTATTTCTCGCTGTAAAAGACCTGCAGGCTCAGGGAAAAAACGTCCAGGTGATATACGAAGATGGGGGATGCAGTGGCGACATGGCGGCGCGGGCTATGAACAAGCTCATCGCCATAGACAAGGTTCGCGCGGTCATAGGCGGCGCATGCAATGGCGAGACTCTTGCCATGGCCCCCGTTGCCGAGCGCGAGCATGTCGTCCTTTTCTCTCCTGCCGCTTCGAGTCCCGACGTGACGGGTGCCGGGCAGTTCATCTTCCGCAATATCCCTTCGGATACGGCGACGAGCGAGGCGCTCGCGCGTCTCGCGCATGCCGCACATCCTTCGGTCGCGATCCTTTCCGAAGCGGCCGATTCGACCCGTGCCGCGAGGACAAGCTTCGGGGGCGCCTTCGCGGGCGATGGCGGAGCCGTCGTTTTCGACGAGACGTTCGCGCCCGACGAGAAGGATTTCAAGCTCCTTATCAAGAACATCAGGGCGTCGGGAGCCGAGTCCGTGATGCTCAACCCGCAGACCGAGGCGGTTGCGGGCGTGTTCATGAAGCAGTTCAGGAAAGCCGGCGCGACGTCTACGGTATACGGCATGGCCGTATTGGGCGGGGGCGCGTTCCTCGATGCCGCGGGTGACGCCGCGGACGGCATCGTGTTCGCGGACTATCTTCCGCTTGACGCCGCGAATCCCCAGACGCAGGCATTCCTCGAGGATTATCGGAAGTTCTTCGGCGATCCGAAGCGCGAATTCGCCATTGCTTCCGCATATGACGCTATGAACCTCGTCGTCCAGGCCGCAAGCCATGTCGGGTATGACGGGCCGAAGATCCGCGACTATCTGTACAATCTTCCTCAGTACGACGGGCTTGCCGGGCAGTATTCTTTCGACCTGAATGGCGACGTGGTCGGCCCTCTCGTCGGCTTCAAGGCGGTTAACAAGGGCGCGGTCGAGCGGTATACTCAGTAGATGCCGTTCTTGCGATTCCTCTTTTTCTTCTTTCTCGTTTCCGTCGCGCTCAATTTCGGGTGGGAGATATCGCAGATGTCCTTATATTCCTTTCCGGGCGTTCCGCTCGCGGGCTACGACGCCTTCGTCAAGGCTCATTGGATTGCCGCGGTGAAGGATGGGCTCATGTGCGTCGGGCTCTACGTGCTTGTTGCCATCTTCATGCGTAATGCGGGATGGGGGAAGCGCTTCACGAACCAGCGCCTTATCTTCCTCGTGTCGTTCGGCTTCATGTGGGCCGTCGCTGTGGAGTACCAGGGCGCGATCGTGCGGCACGCGTGGGCATACGCGAAGGCGATGCCGCTCCTGCCAGGACTGAACGTGGGCGTCACGCCCGTGCTCCAGATGATGGTCGTTCCGCTCATCGGCATCCTTTTGGTGCGGAAGCATTTGAGCGACAAGTAGTCTTGTCGCCTCTGTCGCACCCTCGAACGCATGCGGCTCATATATCGCGTACTCGCTACCCATGCCTAATTTTCATAATCACTTTATCGCGGCCGCGATAAAGTGATTATGGCGTATTAGGTGGAATTCGGCGGGCGGGGAAAATCCATAAGAGAGATGAGCGAGTCGGGGATTTGTTTTCGCGTGATTCGCGCAGTAGGATGAACGCATATATATATGCCGCGCATCATCGCAGACCTCCAGATACATTCGAAATACGCGCGGGCCGTTTCGCCCAAGATGGTCTTGGAGGAACTCGACCGGTGGGCCGACGATAAGGGGATTCGGGTGATGGGCACGGGGGATTTCACCCATCCTCTATGGTTTGCGGAGATTCGGGAGAAGCTCGAACCCGCTGAGCCTGGACTCTTCGTTCTCAAGAAGGAATACAAGCTGCCCACCATGAAGGGGACCATGGCCGAGACCCGCTTCATGCTCACGTCCGAGATCTCGAACGTCTATACCCGCGGGGGGCGGGGGAGACGCGTGCACAATCTCATATGGGCGCCGAGCATTGAAGCCGCCGCGACGCTCAATGCGCGGCTTTCATTCGTCGGCAATCTCATGAGCGACGGCCGGCCGATACTCGGCCTCGATTCCGAGGAGTTATTGAAGATGTGCCTGGATGCCGATCCGGATATGGTCTTGATTCCCGCCCATGCGTGGACGCCTTGGTTCTCGGTCTTCGGCTCGATGTCGGGGTTTGATACGCTCGAGGAATGCTACGGCGAACATACGAAACATATCTTCGCGATCGAGACGGGCCTGAGCTCCGACCCGGCCATGAATTGGCGCTTGTCGCAGCTCGACACGGTCGCGATCGTTTCCAATTCAGACTCGCATTCCTTGGAGAAGATCGGCCGCGAGGCCAATGCTTTCGATTGCGCGTTTTCATACGCGGGGATCATCGCGGCAATCAGGTCCTCTATTCCCGGCGCGAAGAAGGACGGAAGAAACTCATTCTCATATACGATAGAGTTCTTCCCGGAGGAGGGGAAGTACCATTACGACGGGCACCGGGCATGCGCGGTGTCCTGGACGCCGTCCGAAACCAGGATGCATGGCGGCATATGCATCGTCTGCGGCCGGAAGGTCACGGTCGGTGTCATGAACCGCATGGACGCGCTTGCCGACCGGCCGGAGGGATATCGTGATCCGCGGCGGACGCCTTTCAAGTCCATCATTCCGCTCCACGAGGTTATTCGCGATGCGCTTCATGTCGGAAAAACCTCGAAAAAGATCGGCGAGGCTTATGGTAATCTCATCCGCGCCTTCGGGTCCGAGTTTGGTATACTATTAGATGTTCCGATTGCCGATATCGCGGGCGCCGGGTGGCCCGAGGTCGCGCGCGCTATAGGGTGCGTGCGCGAGGGAAAGGTAGCGATCGTCCCGGGCTACGACGGCGAGTTCGGCCATATTTCCATACCATGAGCCTGTTTAACATACGCTTCAACGCCGTCATCAGGCGCTTCATCCTGGCCGATCTCATATGGCTCGCGGGGTGGGGGCTTCTTGCGCCGATTTTCGCCATCTTCGTAATCCAGCAGATTCCGGGCGCTACGGTCATCACGGTCGGCATCGCGGCGGCGATCTACTGGATACTCAAGTCCCTGATCCAGATCCCGGTTGCCGTCGCGATCGACCGCACGCCGTCCGAGCGCGACGATTACCTCACGCTCGTAGTCTCCTTGATGCTCGCGGGATTCACCTCGTTCAGCTATATCCTCGTCCATACCGTTTGGCAGCTTTACCTGGTCGAAGTCCTGCACGCGATAAGCTTTGCCCTCTATATTCCCTCATGGAACGGCATATTCACGCGGCATCTCGACCCCGACCATCGCGCCCTCGAATTCGCTCTCGATAGCGGCGCGGTCGGCATCGCGACCGGTATCGCGGGACTCCTCGGGAGCATCATGGTGCAGGAGTACGGCTTCACCTCGATATTCTTCATCACCGCGATCCTCTCTTTCGTCGCCGCGATCATCATTTTCCATAGTCCGTCGATCGTTTTTCCGCGCCATGATCCGCGCATCAAGGATATCGCGCGCGGCGACCATACCCCGCGCAATCTCGAGCGATGACGAACCAGGAGGTCGCGAGAGTTCTCGCGGAGATCGGGGAGTATATCCAGATGGACGAGGGGCTCTCGTTCCGCGCTCGTGCGTATGACAAGGCCGCGGAGATCGTCGGGGGAATGCCGGACAGCATCACGGAGCTTTTCAAGAAGGGCGGAGAGGATGCGGTCATCGCGATCAACGGCATCGGCAAAGGCATCGCGCAGACGATCGCGGAGCTCGCGACGGACGGCGCGTCGACGATGCACGAAGAGCTCAAGAGGGCGATGCCTATCGACCTCTCCGCGCTCCGTTCGGTCGAGGGTCTCGGCCCGCAGAAGATCAGCCGGCTCTATAAGGAGCTCGGCATCACGTCGCTTGCGACGCTCGAGGAAGCTGCGAAGGCGGGGCGCATCCGCGCGCTTTCGGGCTTCGGCGAGAAGAGCGAGCAGAAGCTCCTACGGGGCGTCGGATTCCTGAAGACCGGCACGGGGAGGTTTCCCTTGGGCGACGTGCTCCCGTGGGCGCGATCGGTCGAGAAGGCGCTTGCCGGAGTGCGGGGGGTAACGCGCGTCGCGATCGCGGGTTCGGCGCGCAGGCGGCGGGAGACGGCGGGGGATATCGACTTCCTCGCGGTCGCCAAGGATTCGGCCGCGGCGATGGATTTCTTCGTCTCGATGCCGGACGTCACGGAGGTCATCGCGCGCGGGGATACCAAGGCGTCCGTCCGCCTCGCGAGCGGCCTCACGGCCGATTTGCGCGTCGTCCCTGCTGCATCCTATGGCGCGGCGCTCAATTATTTCACCGGGTCGCGCGACCACAATATCGCCTTGCGGCAGATCGCGCAGGACAAGGGGCTGAAGCTCAACGAGTACGGTCTTTTCCGCGGCGAAAAATCCGTCGCAGGGAAGACCGAAGAGGGTGTCTATGCGGCGCTCGGATTGCCCTATATCGAGCCCGAGCTGCGCGAGATGGGCGGCGAGATTCCCGCCGCGCTCGAGAATCGATTGCCCGATCTCGTGGGCTACGGCGACCTTGTGGGCGACTTGCAAGTCCAGACCAGCTGGACGGACGGCGCGCATACGATCATGGAAATGGCGCAGGCCGCGCGCGCGGCTGGGCTTTCATATATCGTCGTGACCGACCATACGAAGCGCCTCGCGATGATGGGCGGGCTCGACGAGCGCCGCCTCGCGCTCCAGGGAAAGGAGATCGACGAGGCGAATGGGTCGCTCAAGGCCCAGGGCATCGACTTTCTCATATTGAAGGGGAGCGAGTGCGACATCCTGAAGGACGGCTCACTCGACCTCTCCGACGAGGCGCTTTCCGCGCTCGATGTCGTCGGCGTTTCGGTCCATTCTTACTTCGACTTGCCGCGCGACGAGCAGACTGCGCGCATCGTGCGCGCGATCCGCAACCCGCATGCCGATATCCTGTTCCATCCGACGGGTCGGAAGATCAACAGGCGTCCGGCGTACGATGTCGACATGGACGAGATCATCGCAGTCGCGAAAGAGACCGGTACGGTGCTCGAGGCCGACGCGTTTCCCGACCGGCTCGACCTCAATGCCGAGCATATCCGCAAATGCATGGGGGCAGGCGTGAAGATCTCGATCGACTCCGATGCCCATGACAAAGCCCATTTTTCCGTGCTAGAGTATGGCATTGCCCAGGCGCGCCGAGGATGGGCGCGCCGGAAAGACGTGATAAACGCCTGGCCTGCGAGCGAGATGCTCGCGATGCTGAAGCATTAAAAGCCCCCTATGGAGGCCCCTCAGAACAACAATTATACCAAGGTGATTTCCGCCGGAATCATCGTATTCCGCCGCGTCGAAGGTGAGCTGAAATTCTTGTTCCTGTACCGCGCTCGCGGCACGTGGGATTTTCCGCGCGGCAGGATGGAAGCTTCCGAGCGCAGCTGGCAGACGGCGTTTCGCGAGGTGCGCGAGGAGACCGGCTTGCGCCGCACGGAGCTCATCATGCATCCGAATTTCAAGGTGCACGAGCGTTTCCCCTATATGCGCGACGGGAAGAAGATATTCAAGGTGGTGATATTCTATCTCGCGGAAACGACCCAGTCGCGGGTGCGGATTTCTGCCGAGCACGAGGGATATGGGTGGTTTTCGTACGCCGAGGCGCGCAAGGTGCTCTCGCGTTACAAGGCGCGCATGGAAATATTGAAAAAGGCGGTTGACGCGATCCGTGAGGCGGATGCGAAGGGAGCGGGGGCGACGGCTATTCCGGCTCCTAGCGAACCCGCTCTATAACAGCCTTGAAGGCGGTGGGCTGGTTCTCCGCCAAGTCGGCGAGCGTCTTCCTGTCGAGGTCGATCTTCTTCGCCTTCAATCCTGCGATGACGTCCTTGTAAGGCATGCCGAGCTCGCGTGCGGCGGCATTGATCTTCACGTTCCAGAGCGCGCGGAAGGTGCGCTTCTTCTCCTTGCGTCCGCGGAAGGCGTGCGTCCATGCATGGAGCAGGGCCTCTTTCGCGGCACGCTCTTTCGACTTGCGGCCCCAGCGGAATCCTTTCGTGTATTTCAGGATCTTCTCGCGGCGCTTGTGGGCTATGACTCCTCGTTTGACTCTGGTCATGGGTTCGTTTTAGGGCCTAGTTCTTATTCGTTATATAGCCGAGCATGATCTTCGCGTCGGAGGCGTGCGTCGTCTGCGAGAGGCGCTTGCGATGGAGCTGTACGCCCCGCTTTTTCGCGCGGCAATGGCCCTGGCCCATCTTGCGGCGCATAAGCTTGCCGTTCTTCGTGACGCGTATCCTTTTTACGACCGATTTCCGTGCCATGCTTTTTAAGTTCCTTGATTATACTACGCTTCCCGGCTTTTGTGAAGGCCGTTACTTGACCGGCACGATTTGCACCTGGATGCCCCGTCCTTGGAATTTCGGGGGCGATATCACGCGGTGCGGGCTGATGACCGCGAGGAATTGGGCCAGCTTCTCGTGGGCGAATGCCTGATTGCCCTTTTCGCGGCCCCGGAGGGTGAGGACGATGTTGATGGGGTGCCCTGCCGCCATGAATTCGTTGATCTTCTTAGCTTTCACTTGCAAGTCATTCAGGGCTATGCGGCCGCTGATCTGCACCTGCTTGATCTCGAGGTTCTTCTTCGCGATCCGCTGCTTCTTGATCTTCTTGCTCTCCTCGTAGCGGTATTTGTCGTAGCTCATGATCCGCGCGACGGGCGGCTTCGCGAGCGGGGAGACCTCGATCAGGTCCACGTTCTTCTCGTCGGCGATCTTCAAAGCGTCCTCGAATTTGAGGACGCCGAGGCTCTTGCCGTCATCCCCGATCACGAGGAGCTCCGGCGCCGTTATTTCCCTGTTTATGCGGACGTTGATGATAATGCGGTCAGAATAGCAGGAAAGACGATCTCGGTCAACGCGGTTCGAGAGGCGTATGGGATAGGTTCTCTAGAGCTTCTGAATCTCTTTCAGGTCGTGGTCGGGGACGTAGAGGAGCGCGATGCCGAGGACTATGCCTACTATCGCCGCAATCGCCGCATTCGCGCCGAGCGTCGCTTCCGCGATATCCAGGAGATGCCATATGCCCCGCCATATGAGCACGAGCCCGATCACGATGCTCAGGTTTCGGACGAAATACGACGGCTTGTGATTTTCTGCCTTATGCCCGGCTTTCTTCATGGGATCAAGCATGGCAGATTAGGCGCATTTCCGCCCTGACTGACTTATCAACTTGCTCGGGCTTTCTCGGGTACGGTATCATTCTAAGATGAATGGTAAACAGCTTTTCAATCTCTTCTTCGTATTTTTCTTCGTCGGCGGACTCGCGTTTTTTTTCGTGAATGACCGATCGACGGAATCTTCGCTATTCGGCCAGGCGTACAGCACCCTTTTGGGTGAGGTGGGGCAGGCCGTGAGTCAGGCTTCCAAGTTTCCGAAGTCTGATTATAAGGCGGTGTATAATTGCAACGATCGGCAGTATGGCACATATGTCGTTGCTGGCAAGCGGATGGGATATGGTTTCGGGCTCAAGGCGGACAGTCTCGCTTCCCGGAAAGTCAACGGTTTCGGCTACGGGTATTGCATGAACTTCCAGTCATCGACCTATGTCGATCAGCGCTGTCTTATGCCGGATTATAAGAAGGTGTATGAATGTACGGGGGATTGGGATGTCTTTTACGGCTGTTCGTATCAGATGGGGTATGGATTTTCGAGAGGAGCTCTCATTTCAAGTCAGTTGAAAGGTCTTTCTGGGCTCGGATATGGCTATGGATTTTCGAGAGATGCATTCGTGGCTGGCAGAAGGAATGGATGGGGCATAGGCACATGCCTTTCGTATAAGCCCAGTCCTTTCTCGTATTACAACCAAGCTTCGTATTATTTCGATAAGGCCGTGAAGTGCCAGGCCGGCATCAAGTAAGACCTCCGAGAGCTAGATGCATTGGAAGCTCCGCAGATAGTCCGTTTTCTTCTTCGCGCATTCCGCTTCGAGGAAATTATCGTCGCTTCCCGGCATCGTGAAAAAGTAGAGCGGTTTCGGGAGGGCTTTTAGGAACCTGATTTTTTCTTTCTCGTTCATCATGAACCAGAACCTCCGCCAGTCTTCGAGGTCGTACGTATACTCCCGCAGTCCGGGGGAGATCACGTTCCGCGTCGTGAATCCGTATACCCAGGGCATGTAGTCGGAGACCGTGAGGATGGTCGCGTCTTTTTCCGTCGCTTCCGTTATTTTTCCGATTTCCGCGATTTCTTCTCTCGTGACCATCGGCACGTATATTTTTGCCATACGCGAAAAATTTCCCAGATACCATCCGGAAAAAATCGCCGCGATGGCTATCGCTCCCATTTTTTTTCCGTACCCGTAGGAAGGAAAGGATTTTTTGAGGCTTATGATCCCTTCAGCGCACAGGGCGATCGTCGCGATGTCGAGAAATAGGAATATGCGCTCGTAAAACGGAAGCCTGAATAGCGTGAATGCTCCCCCGACCGCGAGCAAGGAGGGGAATGGTGTCGTATTCGCGTTCTGCCATGCTCTCCGCAGCATGAATGCCGAAAGTATCAGGACGGGCAGGGCGGCTTCCAGATACTCTTCCGATGAGAGAAAAATCGCCGTCGTGTGCCAGCCTATCCTCCCGAGGATGCCGGATCGCGCGATGTATGCAACCGTTCCTCCCGCGCAGATCGCGACGGGCAGGAGGTATTCTCTGCGGAAGCCTTTTTTCAGGAGATTGATTCCCGAAAAAATGGCCAGGCTCGATATCAGTACCAGGCTCGTCGTCTTGTGGGAAAAAAAGAGCGCTGTCATATAGCCCGCAAGCGGCAGATATTCCCTCGGGTGGCGCGACTCCCGATCATCTCCGGTTTTTTTCGCCGAGAGCCTCTCGAGTTCTCCGAATATCAGGAATAGGAAAATCAGGCCGATATAGTTTTTCAATAAGAAGAACCAGTACCCTGCGTATTGGACGGATGAGAATACAAATAAGAGCCCCGCGAAGAGCCCTGCTTCTTTTCCGAGCCGTTTCCTTATTATATGGCGGAATGCGAGCGCCGCGCAGGCGAATGCGGCGATGAGCGTTCCGTATATCGCGATATCGGGTGGAATGCCGATTATTTTCAGGATATCGAGCGTGAGTCGGGGAATGAGAGCGTCCGTCCCGAGTCCTTCCGAAATATGCCCAGGGAACGATGAAAGTTCCTGCGCCGCGTACCGCCTATAGAAGCCGGTATCATATCCTAGGGGATGCGGCCCGTGCGCGAAAAAAGGGATGAGCCGCGTCGCGACTGACGCGAGGAGCACGATGAGCCAGTCGAATTTCCATGCATAGCGCATGTACGCATGGTACCTTTGTCCTGATTTTTACGATATCTTCCGGATGATTCTCAGGGTTTCGAGCGCGGCGAATGCCGCCCCGATCGGGATGAGGGACGAGAGCGGGTTGTCCGTCACGAATTTGAAAACGATTCCTGCGATGAACGTGGCCGTTCCGACCGCGAGGAATGTCTCCATTTCCAGCTTGTCCATATCGAATAAGAACGATGCGAGGAGCGCGGCGCCGACGACCGATATGAGCGAGATCAATGCGAATGCGGGAGCGAGGAATGACGAGAGCCACAGCGACGAGGCGGCGGCGAGCGCGATGCCCCCGAGCATGAAGAATCTCGTGCGGCTCACGATTTCCCTGTTCCCAGGATTCCCCGCCCTGGCGAGGAGGATGCCGAGCGCGAAGGCGGAGGAGTCTATTGTTCCCATGAATGCGGCGATGAGCGAAACGACGAGCATCGAGCTGAGCCATTCGGGCAGTGCACCGAGCACTTTGTCTGTGAATAGGTCTGACGGATTTCCCGTTATGCCGCCGAGCTTGAAATTGATGCCGAGGTAGGCGATCGCTCCCGCGACGAGGGAGAGGAGGATGAACGATGCGATCATGCCCTTCTTGAGTGCCTTCGCGTCCTCGCTCGCGAAGATTCTTTGGAAGCTTTCCGCTTGGCCCATAAGGCTGAAGAATTGCAGGAGCGCGATGCCGACCGCGAACCAGAATTGCGAGGGATCGAGTGCTGTCCCGATATTTTTCGCCGTGAAGTTCATGGGAAATACGAAGATGGTGAGGAGGATCGGGAGCATCAGGATTCCTTGGAAGATATCGGTCTTCACCGAGGCCTTGAAGCCGCCGAACCATAGGTAGATTCCCACGACTCCCGTCGTCGCGAGGAGTGCGGAGATCTTCCCGATGCCGAGGAGTCCCGCGAAGAGTCTCGTGTTCACGAACATCTGGAGCACGAGGAAGAGCAGGAGACCCAGGATGAGAATCCCGTTCACGAGCGCCTTGCTCCGCGCGCCATAGGCGAGGCCGAAGTAATCGCCGATCGAGAGGAGGTCGTGGCTTTTCTGCAATGGTGCGAGCCGTTCCTTGTAGAAGAAGTAGAGCGTGACGAATGCTATTCCCGCGCCGACGAATGCCATGAGGTACCAGAAGCCGTACAGGTAGGAGAAAGTGACCCCGAGAACGAAATTATACCCGGTAAGGAGCGATGCGAAGGTCGTCCATGCGGAATCTGTCCATGATAGGTCTTTCCCCGCGTTTACGTATTCGCCCTCAGTTTCCCGTTTTGACGATATCCAGGTAATGATCGCGAGGCCGATAGTATAGAGCGACAGATACACCAATTTCGTAGCCATGCCTCACTATACCCGTGATTCGCACCGCATCCGGGGAAAAATTCGGAGATCCCGGAAACCCTCATCCCATCTTTCTTATGTCGCTAATCAATTGACAAATTACTTGTCAATTGATATTTTCGTGCCATGATCGGCATGGATGTGACGGATACGAGAATAGTGCGCCTTTTGGGCGATGCTCCGGCTCATCCGTCCGAAATTTCGCGCCGGCTCGGCTTCTCGCGCACGACCGTGCATTACCGCCTCGCACGGCTCGCCCGTGCCGGTTTGGCCAAAAAGACGATTATCGGTAGGAAGTCTGTCTGGAGTACGGCCTATCCGAGCCGGCATAACAAGAATCATTATCGGGCGTATGCGGGGGACGATATCGTTCAAGCATATGTCCAGCTCCTCACGCTCCCGCGCGGAACGGTCGTATTGGCGGTGCAGGGCGCCGATGCGGCGAAAGGCGAGTTCGCTTTCCTGCCCAAGGCCTTCATTCGGGATGCGCATGCGGCATTCAAGCGGCGGGGGATCGCGATGCGCGGCGTTTCGAATGAGAAAGTTCTCAAAATTTTCGATGCGCTCGATTCCGACATGATCCGCTCCCATATTGGCAGGCCTCAGGGACTGAAGATCTTTTCCGACGGGAAGTTCCTCGCATCCGGCGAGATCATGTCGACGGAGCGTATGCTCTTGCTCGTCAATCCGACATCGCGGCTTGCCGTCGTGATCAAGGATAAGGGGATCGCGAAGATAGCCAATGACCTTCTATCGGCCCTTTTCGAGCTTCTCGATGGGGACAAGTCGTTCGATCTGAATCGGTATTTAAAAGAGAAGTGATTACTCCATGTTTATTGATAATCGGTCTTTTTTCGTGTTTACTATCTCATTAGGCGGATGCAGAGCTATCTTTGCATTCCATGGGGATTCTTCGGACTTTGAGAGGATAGGAGAAATTGATCATGAAGGTTCGATGGGCGGATTCCGTTTCGCGTGCGGCGGTACTTCTGAGTGAATACGAGTGTGTCCTCGTCCGTTCTCGGCCTGGCCAGTCTGTGCTCATATTGTTTTGCAATGAAACGATGCGGGATCGTGCGCGCGCCGCTATCGGGGGCAAGAACGAGGGCGAGCGCGAAGGCTATCCTTCGCTTGCCAGCCGCGCCTCGAATCTTGTGAAGCGGCTCGAGAAGGCCTGATGGTCAGAGTTCGTGAGTTGTCAGAGTTCGTGCGCGGATTTCGCGTACGAGCTCTTTTTATTACCAAGTGTCGCCCACATATAAAATATCCCTCCTGAAGAGGGATATTTTATATGTGGAAGTGCGGGGAATCGAACCCCGGTCCGAAGCATATCGGTCCGAAACTTTCTACAAGCGTAGCCATGTCGGGTGAGAGGATGCGGCTAGGACATGGCAGATGCCGCATCGGCTTACTGGCTTGGTTTCGATTCCGGGTCGCCAGTCTCCGGAAGCTATCCTACGGTATAAGACCCCTTGTATCCCCAGTAGGAGTCAGGAAGGGATCCCTGCGTTACGCGTATGCGAGCGCAGGCTGTCGATCGAATGCGTTGGCACTTGATCTGGTGCGCGCCGTTTAACGAGCATGCGTGCGAGCTCGGCTTGCTTATTTCGTTTCAATGTTCCGTCGAAGCCTAGACCACTCCCGTTTCTTGATCGTCTCGCGTTTGTCGGCCTTCTTCTTTCCCTTCGCGAGGCCGATCTCTATCTTCACGAGACGTCTACTAATATAGACCCGAAGCGGTACTATTGTCAAGTTAGCCGAGCGCATTTTCATCTCGAGATCGCGTATCTCCTCCTTTTTCAGGAGCAGGCGGCGCGGGCGGAGCGGATCATAGCCTGTCGGCATATTATTCTCCTGGTAGGGACGCACGTTCATGTTCGTGAGCCAGGCTTCGCCGCCGCGGATCGTTACGTGCGCGCCCGCGATGTCTGCTGTGCTCGCCTTCAATGACTTTGCTTCGGCGCCGGAAAGCTCGATGCCCGCTTCGAGGGTTTGGAGTATTTCGTAATTGAATCGGGCTTTCCGGTTGGTGATCGACGTCTGTTCCATGGTGGGAAGTATGTCGTATCGGGTCCCTTTTTGCCATGCATCCGCAAAAAAATAAGGCCGGCGAATCTCGCCGGCCCGCGTGCCCTTCATGTCGTTCCGATGCCCTCTCCCTTCATTTTCCGGCGATCATGATCTCTCTCGATGCCGGGCTTTCGACCAGGGTCGATCCGTTGACCGGACCATCGAGCACGATTCTGACCCCGAGCTTGACGACCCCTGGTTTCTCCGACGAACTCGCCGCAATGACCCGTGCGTAGAGATCTTCGAGTTCCTGCCGTGCATCTACGAGCTTCGGGATCCGTTCCGGAGTCACTGACACGTCCAGAAGCCTCACGTAGCAGGACATTCCGTGCGAGTCCTCATCGGCGTATGTGCATTTCTCGACAGAGAGGCCTCCTCCGTCCGCATCAGGTGCAAAATCCAGGAGCGGAACGAGGACTCTTTCCAAGATTTCCGCTCTCAGGCGATTCATGACGCTGACGCATTTAGGGCTGATTCTGCTCACGCAGACCTGAATGATCATCGGTGGCTCCTTTCGTCCGCCAGTCGGCGGGTCGAGTTATGGGATGAGCTGGAAAACGCCCCGTCATCATAGTGAATATGCGGCTAGCGGTCAATAATCTCCATTGAAAATGCCGGCCTTTCGGCATATCATTCGAACATTCGCATGCTCGACCCTAAGGAAAAACTGAACCTGCCCGCACTCGAGGAGCGCGTACTCGCGTTCTGGAAAGACAAGGATATTTTCAAGAAGAGCTTGAAAGCGCGCGAAGGCGGGCCTGAGTTCGTATTTTATGAGGGGCCGCCGACCGCGAATGCCCGGCCGGGCACCCACCATATGATCGGGCGCGCGTTCAAGGACGTGATCCCGCGGTATAAGGCCATGCAAGGTTACCATGTGCCGCGCCGCGCCGGCTGGGATACGCACGGGCTCCCGGTCGAGATCGAGGTCGAGAAGGAGCTCGGATTGAAATCGAAGCCGGAGATCGAGACCTATGGCATCGCCGCGTTCAATGCCAAGGCTAAGGCGTCCGTGTGGAAATACAAGGAAGAGTGGGAGCGGCTTACCGAGCGCGTGGGCTTCTGGCTCGACATGGAGCATCCGTACATAACGTATGACAATGCGTACGTCGAGCGGCTGTGGGGGATATTGAAGAAGGTCGACGAGCGGGGACTGCTCTACAAGGGGCATAAGGTCGTGCCGTGGTGCACGCGCTGCGGCACCGCGCTTTCCTCGCATGAGCTCGCGCAGGG
>CALQZH010000015.1 GCA_943349395.1 Parcubacteria group bacterium
ATTTCGCCTTGTATTCCGCGAGAAAACCCTTCCATGCGGCGCTTTCGCCTTCATATGCGGGGTCGGCGAAGTAAAGCCCCTCGAACGAACCAACGAGCTTCTTCGCGTCGCCGTTCAAGGCGAGCGTGAAGTCCGAGAAGAGCGGCTTGTCCAGTTTCTGCTCCTTGAGCTGCTTCATGAAGTTGCCTGCGGAGAGTCCCGTCTGCGAAGCGATTAATATCGCATCGGCATCTTGCGCTTTCAGCTTCGCAATGATGGTGCGGAAATCGCTCGTCCCGGGCTGGAATTGCTCATCCACTGCCACCGTGCCGCCTCCCTTCACGACCGTCTCCTTGAAGCTCTTCGCGATGTCCAAGGTATATTCGGTGACTTCGGACACGGACGCAACCTTCTTGTAGCCCATCTTCAACATCGCATTCGCGATATCCCGACCCGCCAATATGTCCGAATTTGCCGTGCGGAAGATATAGTCCCCCGCGGCGTCGACATTGCTGCCGCCCGTCACCGGGGTCATCACGATCGCTTTGTTCTCGTTCGCGACCGGAGCCGCGGCGATCGTGCCGTTGCTGCACATGCCGCCCACGATGTAGCGAATACCGTCGACCGTCACGAGCTTCGTTACGGCTGCAAGGCCGGTTTTGCTATCGCACTTCGCATCCTCGATCGTGAGCGCGAGCGGACGGCCATTCACGCCTCCGGCCTTATTGACATCGTCGATCGTGAGATTGGCCGCGTTTACCATATTTTCGCCCGCGACCGCCAAGTCCCCGGACAATATCGTCGCGATGCCGATCTTTATCGGCGCGGCATTCGCGTCGAGAGACGGCGCCTTGCCTTTATTGACTATCACATATCCGACTGCCACGATGATGACCGCGACCCATATCCAGAGATTTTTCATATCGGAATCATATACGATGCGTACGCCGCATCGCAAGCCGATCCGTCTTATTTTCTTTCAGGTCTAATATGTTTACAATTTTATACAATTGTATATTATTGTATATATATAGACTATTAAGAAAAGCCCCGTCACCGACGGGGCTTTTCCATATCTTTAAAACGTTTTTAGCCTCTTTATTTCTTCTTTCCTTCGATGATCTGCTGGGCGACGCTGTTCGGCACTTCGTCGTAGTGGTCGAACTCCATAGTGAAATTGCCGCGGCCTTGGGTGATCGAGCGCAAGGTCGTCGCGTATCCGAACATCTCGGAGAGCGGCACCTGCGCGTCAATGACCTTGGTGTTGAAGCGGTCGTTCATCGCCTCGATGCGTCCGCGCTTCGAGCTGATGTCGCCCGTTATGTCACCCAGGAAGTCCGCCGGGGCGATGACCTGGATCTTCATGACAGGCTCCAAGAGGATCGGCTTGGAATTCCTCACGCCCTCCTGGAAGCCCATGGACGCCGCGATCTTGAACGCCGCTTCGGACGAGTCCACGTCGTGGTACGAGCCGTCGTAGAGGGTGACTTTGAGGTCCACGAGCTGGTAGCCCGCGACGACGCCGCGGGTCGCCGCCTCGATGACGCCCTTCTCGACCGCCGGGATAAACTCGTTCGGGATCGCGCCTCCTTTGATGGCGTTCACGAACTCGAAGCCCGCGCCGCGTTCCTGCGTCTCGATCTTCAGACGTACGTGGCCGTACTGGCCGCGGCCTCCCGACTGCTTGATGTATTTACCCTCGGCCTCGGCCGAGCCCTTGATGGTTTCCTTGTAGGCGACCTGCGGGCGGCCCATCTTCGCGTCCACCGCGAACTCGCGGCGCATGCGGTCGACGAGCACGTCCAGGTGCAGCTCGCCCATGCCGGCGATGATCGTGTCTCCCGTGTCGGGGTCGCCGGACACGCGGAACGTCGGGTCTTCCTCTGCCAGGCGGCGGAGCGCCATGCCCATCTTCTCCTGGTCGGCCTTCGTCTTGGGCTCCACGCGGGCGGAGATGACCGGCTCGGGGAAGTCGATGCGCTCCAAAACGAGCGGGTGCTCGGGGTCGCAGAGCGTGTCGCCTGTCGAGGTATCCTTCAGGCCCACAAGGCCGCCGATTTCTCCCGCCGAAATCTCGTCGATTTCTTCGCGGTGATTGGCGTGCAGCCGGATGATGCGCCCGATGCGCTCCTGACTGTCTTTCGTCGAGTTCAAAACATAGGTTCCTTTCTTCAGCGTTCCCGAATACACGCGGAAGAACGTGAGTGCGCCGACGAAGGGGTCGGCCGCAACCTTGAACGCCAAGGCGACGAACGGCTCATTATCATCGGGCTTCCTGAATTCCTCGGCGCCGGTATTTGGATTCGTTCCTTTCGTGGGCGGAAGGTCTATCGGGGAGGGCAGGTAGTCAACGACGGCGTCCAACATGAGCTGGGTACCCTTGTTCTTCAGCGCCGTGCCCGTGAGAACCGGGATGATCTTGAGTGATAATACTCCTTTGCGCAGGGCTTTTTTGAGCTCCGCGAGGGTGATTTCGTGCTTCTCGAGATACTTGTGCATCAGGTCGTCGTCCTGCTCCACGATCTTCTCCACGAGCGCCTCGTGGTGCTTCGCGGCGGATTCCTTCAGGTTCTCGGGGATATCTTTTTCGACGATCGTTTCGCCGTTATTCCCCTCGAAGTAGTACGCCTTCATGCGCAGGAGGTCGACGAGGCCCTCGAAGCCGGCTTCGATGCCGATCGGCAACTGGATCGGGATGGCGTTCGGATTCAGCCGGTCCTTGATGGACTGGAGGCTGTTTTCGAAGCTCGCGCCCATGCGGTCGAGCTTGTTTATGAAGCAGAGGCGGGGAACGCCGTAGTCGTCGGCATAATGCCAGTTAGTCTCCGACTGGGGTTCGACGCCCGAGACGCCGTCGAATACCACGACCGCGCCGTCCAAGACGCGGAGCGAGCGCTTCACCTCGACCGTGAAGTCGATGTGGCCGGGGGTGTCGATAAGGTTGATGCGGTGCTCGAACGCCTTGTCGCCCTTCGCGTAGCTCGGCGTCCAGAAACAGGTCGTCGCGGCGGCCGTGATGGTGATGCCGCGCTCGCGCTCCTGCTCCATCCAATCCATGACGGTCGTGCCGTCGTGCACCTCGCCGATCTTGTGCGATACGCCGGTATAGAAAAGGACGCGCTCGGACACCGTGGTCTTTCCCGCGTCAATATGGGCGATGATGCCAATGTCCCGTACCTTCTCGATAGGATACTTCTGAGCCATAGCCGATTACCTTACCATCCGAAATGCGCGAATGCGCGGTTCGCTTCGGCCATGCGGTGCATGTCGAGCTTCTTCTTGACCGCCGTACCCTCGTTCTTCGATGCGGCGACGAACTCCTCGGCGAGCTTCTCGGCCATCGACTTGCCCTTCTTCGCGGCGGCGGTGGCTATGATCCAGCGGACGGCGAGCATGTACTGGCGCTCGGGGCGCACCGGGCGCGGCACCTGGTAGTTCGCGCCTCCCACGCGGCGGCTCGATACCTCGACTGCCGGGGAAATGTTCTCTAAGGCCTTCTCGAATACCTCGATCGGCGCCTGCTTATACTTCGTCTCGATCACGGAAAAAGCGTCGTAGACGATCTTCTCAGCCACGGCTTTTTTGCCATCCTCCATTATGTAATTGATAAAGCGGCCGACGGCGATGTTGCCGTGCTTCAGGTCGCCTGCGTGATCTCGCTTGTAATTGCGTTTCTTTCTCATATCGTTATGCAGCCTCAACCTTCTTCGGAGTCTTCGCGCCGTACTTCGAGCGCTGCTGCTTCCTATCCTTCACGCCGCTCGTGTCCAACACGCCGCGGATGATGTGGTAGCGCACGCCCGGAAGGTCCTTGACCTTGCCGCCGCGGATCACGACCACGGAGTGTTCCTGCAGGTTGTGGCCCTCGCCGGGGATATACGCCGTGACTTCGGTGCCGTTCGTGAGCCGGATACGGGCAACCTTGCGGAGCGCCGAGTTCGGCTTCTTCGGGGTCGTCGTGAATACCTTCACGCAGACGCCGCGCTTGAACGGCGACGCCGAGCTGACCGGCTTGTTCAGGATGTTGTTGAAATACTTCAAAAGGGCCGGAGACTTGGATTTCGTCTTGAGCGGCTTCCTTCCCTTACGCACCAATTGTCGCATTGTCGGCATGTGTCGGTCGTATAATCGAATTATCATGATATCAGATCGATATGCGCCTTGTAAAGATGACATTCTGGCCTATCCTGCTTTACCTACCGGACATTGACATATTTAGTAAAATAATGCATACTAGTGGCAGACGGGGATGATTAGTCCCCTCCTTCATATCCTCTACCAGGAGCCGAATGATGACGACATTGGCGGAACAACGGGAAGCGGAGCAACATGCGCTCCTTATGGCCCTGATCGACTCGGCGCATGAGTATGCCGACGAGACCGTTACTAAGGGTTACTGCTTCAATTGGATGAAGCTCGGATGCCGCACGATGCTGCTGACTCCGCATATCCTCTGGGAAATGACTCATGAGCATGCAATGACGATCCGTACCCAAGCTCTCGCCCATGGCCTCAAAAACCATCCTGCGGGAGTCGGATGCGTGAAAACGCTTCTCGGTTGGGAAGCGCTCAACTCCGATTGGCGCTCCGATCGTATGGATGAGGGCATCGCGCAGGAATTCTTCGCCCGGGTGATCGTCACGGTCCATCTCTTCAGCAATTCGAAGGAGGAGGCGGCCCATCTCGTGCTCCGACTCATCCGCGCCATCATCGACGCGTATTGTGCGGATTTGACCGATGGGTATCCTCGCCAAATGGTCGATGATCAGAAGATTCTCTATGGAGGATTGGCAACGGGTGCAGTTCCCGAAGCAGAGTCGAGACGCCGGAATGAGCTCCTCACTCACATGCGGGAATACTATCAGATCCCCGCACTCAACGAATCGCTCGTGTGGACCGCGTCGTGAAGGGAGATCAGACAGAAGATTTTGCGGCAATGCGCCGCCCCGGGTACCTACCTTGGGCGGCGTTTTTCATTGACATTCGTTCGAAAATCATCGATTATAGATTTCGGCGTTTCTAATTCAGACCTTTGCCATCTCACATCCTCTTCATTCTGGAGATCTTATGATCGATATGACGAGCTACGCCTCATTAGCCGAGCGTAATGCCGCTTGGAACCGCATGAATCAGAGAACGCTGGACCTCGCCTGCTTTGATGCTGGCATTCCCTCGGGAAGATTTTCGGCATGGAACGACCATCCCCACGATCCTTTCCGAGCCTGTCACACCAGGGTGACTATCTGCCCGATTCCCCCGATTCCTCAATCATTTATAGGGACGGCCGAGAGCTTCACCGTAGATGATGACTCCTTGTCGTTCCGGAATACCGTGTCAGACCCGGAAACGCTCGTCGTTCCAGAAGGATTCTTGGGACTCGCCGACGACATCGAGATCCTCTACCTCACGGCACAGATCCGGTTTGCGCATGAACATGATGATTGGCACGATTTCTTCTTCGGCTTGCAAAACAGCCGATGCACGAGACTCGCCTTTTCCGGACCCTATCTCGGCGTCCTCGTTTATCCCCGGACCCTCGATCAATTTCGAGGCATGAAAATGATCGCGGCCATGCATTTTCTCGACAAGGCCCTCGCTTCGCGCCATCCCGGTGCCACGACGTGTCTTTCCACTCTCACGTGCGGCCTCTGGAAACGGGCTCTTGATTGGTTGAAATTGGCCGACGCGGCTGCCTGATGAGCCGTCGATCAAAAAAGGAGCGTATTCGCATTATGCCGCCCCTGGTACCAACCTTGGGCGGCGTTTTTGTTTCCGTCTTTCGGAAACAATCCTCCATAGCCTTGGCGACGGAGGACTATATTCCCGCGAGTGTCATGAGCGCGATATAAATCACTTCAACGATCTTCTGCACGAACTGCAGGCCGACGACGATGAAAACGATGACGAGGATCATGCTGTTGCGTTCGAGAAAATCTATTATAGGTGAGTGGTCGGGTAGGAGCGCGGCCAAGATTTTCGAGCCGTCCAAAGGCGGAATCGGTACCATATTGAATACGGCGAGCATGAGATTTATCAAAATGACGTAGGTGAAGGCTGTGCCGAGCGCCGTTTCCTGCCCTGCGAACGATATGAGCAGGGCGAACACGACTGCGATCAGGATATTGCTCACGGGCCCCGCAAGCGCGATGATCCCCGCCCCCGTCTTCGGGTTCTTCAGGTTATACGGGTTATAGGGCACGGGCTTCGCCCACCCGACGATGATCGGTTGGGCGCCGAAGAGAAGCGGGGTAGAGAGGAGGAGCGGGAGGATCACCGAGCCAAAGGGGTCGATGTGCTTCATGGGATTCAGCGTGAGCCGGCCCATGCGGTACGCCGTCTCGTCGCCCAGCCAATACGCTACCGCGCCGTGCGATATCTCGTGCACGATCACGGAAAATATGAGTACCGCGAGCTCGAAGAGGACGATGATCGGTTCCATGCATGCACTATATCGACTCTCTGACCCTCCCGCAAATCGCTTGCCAATGCAGATGGCCTGCCGTATCATTATATTTTAGTACTGTTCCCAGCTCCGGCACCGCACCTTTTAGATCAGAAACGGAGGCACGGCATCATGTTCAAAACCTGGCATCGCGCGAGACGGGAATTGCAAGAAGGATGGGAGGGACTCCAGCGGACTCTCGAATCCCGCTATCTGGCAACCCATGTTTCGAATCCTGACGAGCTCAACGACGTGCTCGCCTGGATCGGAGAATTCTCTCCTGATGGCCCCATTGCCCTCGAAGAGATTCCTCCAAAAGATTGGCCGCGGATGATCATGTTCGTCAGCGTGACGAATATCGACGATGAGCCCGACGATACGGAATGCCGCCTTGTTGCGGAAGATGCGCGGTATATCGGCTCGCTCAAATGGGATCGTATCCATATCACGGCCATACCAATCCCGAATTCGATGCTCGAGAATGCCGACGAGGCGCTGCTTAACCCAGTCGCCGTCTCGGCAGAGTCGTAACCATTGATGCGCGACCATGCGGAACGTCGCGATCGCCCGGCCACCTCGGCTGGGCGTTTTTCGTCGCCCCTGTAGATTGACTTATCTTCAGGAATATAGCTTCATATACCTATTGTTACCCGCTCCCGCATCTTTCACATCATAAGGAGTCCCATCAATGGGAACGCTCAAAGTAATCAAGGTCATTCGCACGCGAAGGCATGCGGGCACCGGGCAGCCTGCAGACGATGAAGCATTGCCCAAGCTGCCATCAGGCTTTCCGCAATTCACCTTCTTAGAGACCGTCACGGGAGCTATGTTCACTCATGACGACGCGATGGCACATGTCGGCTATTTCACATCTGTCGATCAAGATGTCTTCTCCCAACGGCATCGGAAGACCGTAGCCGGACGTTTCGCGAAAATCGGCTTAGGGTATGCCTTTCCACCCTCAATTCGCGACCAACTCGATGCTGCCACCCATCTGCGATCCCTCTTTGTCGATGATCTGCCGTTCCGTGAAACGGCGATCATCTCCTGGGCACGATATGTCGATACGCGCATCAAAAATGCGCGCCCCGACCAGAGACTCGACATTCTCTTATCGTTCGGTTTCGCTTCGGGCGAGATTCCGCTCCATAATGAGACCAATATGCCCAAGGAGACGATCGCCATCTGGGGCATGGTTTCTGATAACAAGGGACTTGCTTACGGCAAGGCGATGGACTGGCTGGGAAGCCACAGCGATGTCAATCGGCATATGCGGAGCGATGCTCCTCCGTTTGCACTGCGTTCGGGAATCAATACCGAGAGCATGTACGATTCCTCGCCGACCGTTCCTCATGTTTCCCGGGGGCTTATCTGCTTCGGCACGCAACTCACATGTGCTGAAGCCGAAGGCCTTATCCGCAAGGCAGAATGCGCTCCCGGATCCTTCAGGGATCTTCTCCAGCACCTGACGCCGGAGATGGTCATAGGACGCGAAAATCCTCTTTATCCTGCCGACAGGGAGTCTGAGTTCGTCGGCGGCATCGTTTCGGGCGCGCCGATCGTCGCGCTCCTGCCAACGAGGGAGCGGGGCGTGGCATGCTTTTCGGCCTCTTCCGCCTTTGGAGTCACGCTTGACTTCGCCTCACTGGGCGGGAGCGGATTCCCGCCTAAGACTCGCTTCATGGCGCTTGTCTTGCCCCATAGGATGGCCCCTTGAAACCAAAAGGAAGTCCGCATCGCCGCCTCCGGGTCATCCGACCCGGTGGCGGCTTTTTCATGCGCCGAGGAAAATCTTTTCGAGCACGCCGGACGATAGGAGTTCTTCGGGCTTGCCGTGCGCCGCGACCTTCCCCTTGTCGAGCACGTAGGCACGGTGGACGATCGAGAGAATCGACTTGATATTATGTTCGACGACCACGATCGCCGTCTTATGCCGCTCGTTGATGAGCCGAATGTTCTCGAATACCTCTTTCACGATTTTCGGCGCCAGGCCGAGCGAGGGCTCGTCGAGCAGGAGCACCTTCGGATCGACCATCAGCCCGCGCGCGATCGCGAGCATTTGCTGTTGCCCGCCGGACAAGGTCCCTGATTTCGCCTTCCGTTTCGTCTTCAGCGCCGGAAACGTTTCCATTATCTCGTCCATGCGGCGCCTCAATTCGCCTTTGTCGCCCACGATGAAGCCGCCGATCTCCAAGTTCTCCTCGACGGTGAGGTACTTGAATACCCGCCTGCCCTGCGGAACGAATGCGATGCCGCGTTTCACGACCTCGTGGGGAATCGGCACGAATTTCTTCTCGTGCCACAAGACTTCGCCCGAATGTATCGGCGCGATGCCGAAGATCGCCTTCAATACCGTCGACTTCCCCGCCCCGTTCGGGCCCATAAGCGCCACGATCTCGCCCTCGTCGATGGCTACCGAGGCCCCGTCCAAGGCGTGAACGCCCCCGTAGTGGACGTGGACATCGTTCAGTTTTAGCAGGATCTCTTTCATATGCATGTTATTCGCCCAAATATGCCTCGATCACGTCGTGCCGCGCGAGGACGGCATCGGGCTTTCCCTCGGCCAAGAGGCCGCCCGCATCCATCACGATCACGTGGTCGGAGAGCTCGCGGATCAGGTCCATATTATGCTCTATGAGGAGCACGGTCTTTCCGGCCGCCTTCAGCTCGCCGATTATATGCACGATCACCTTCACCATCTCCTTGAAGAGTCCTGCGAACGGCTCGTCGAGCAGGATTATATCCGCATCCATCGCGAGCACGCGGGTAATCTCGAGCAATTTCCGCTGGCCGTATGACAGGTTGTATGCGAGCTGATGGCGCTTTTCCCACAAGCCGACCTTCTCCAATACCTCTTTCACGCGCTCCTCGCGCTTTCTCTCCGAACGTTCCGTGAGCGCCGCGTAGGGGCCGCGCGCGGTCAGGACTACCATGATATTGTCTCCGACCGTCATCTGCTCGAACAGGCGCACATCCTGGAACGTGCGCGTGATCCCGAGGCGCGGCAGTTCTTCGGGCCGGATCGCATGGAGCGATTTCCCACCCACGACGACCGCGCCGCCCGTGATCGCCTGCATGCCGGTCAGCACGTTCACGAGCGTCGTCTTTCCCGAGCCGTTCGGCCCTATGATACCCGTCAGCTTCCCCTTCGCGAAGGATATCGAGAGGTCATTCAACGCATGCACCCCGCCGAAACTCTTCTTTAAATTTTTCGTTTCCAAGATATACATAGTCTTATTTGAGCGGAACGAACGTTCCGTTCCTCACGGTTTTCAGCTCGAACGCGCCGCCGCCGACTTGGTGCTTCGCGTCGAATCCGAGATCGTCGACGAACGCGCCCTTGATCCTGGCTTTCATGAGCGCATCCCGCAACGCTTCCCCGCCCGTCGCGCCCGTCCTCATCGCCACGGCTATGATCCGCACCGCATCATACGCATTCACGGCGGCAGGACCCTGCGGATCCTCCCCGTATTTCGCCCGGTACGCCTCCTTGAAAGCCTTTTGCCCGGCATTCGCCACCGGATAAGTATAAATCACGCCGTCCATCGCGTCCTTATAGCTCGCAAGCACGCTTTCGTCCTGGATGTCCGCGGCAGAGAACACCGTTCCCGAAAAGCCTAGCTCCTTCGCCTGCTTCAAGAAGCTCGCTTTCGTGTGCGGCGCGAGGAACGAGATGAACGCGGCTTCCGCATGCGCGGCCTTCAGCTTCGCGATGATGGTCCTGAAATCCTGGATACCCGTCGGCATCTCGTGCTTGTCCGTTATCACGATGCCGTGCGCGGGCGCGGCTTCCTCGAATAGCTTTGCCATCATCGTGCTGTACGAGTCCTGATCCCACACCATCGCGATGCCTTTCAGTCCGGATTTTTCCGCATACGCCTGCAGCGCGGCAATCTCCTTGCGTTGCGGCGCATAGGTCGAGAAGATGTAATCGATCGGCTGGTGCTCTAGCTCCAGCGCTTCCATGGCAGTATCGGGCGCGACGGCCGGCGTCATCGAGCCATTGATAACCGGGCTCGCGCCCTGGTATGCATCGCCCCAGGTAGGGCCTACGATCGCCAGGACATGGTCGGCGTTCACGAGCTTCTGCACGGCATTCACCGTTGTCTTATTCTCGCACTGCGTGTCCTCGACCATGAAATCGATCTTCCTGCCGTTTATACCTCCGTTCGCGTTGATCTCATCTACCGCCATCTGCGCGGCTTTCTTTTCCCCTTCGCCCCACTCGGCGCATACGCCCGACAGGCCGAAGGCACCCCCGAGGCGAATCGTTCCCACATCGGTTCCTGGCGCGACAACGCCGCCATTGCGCCAGGCCACGTATTGCATGATTGTCGTGATAACGATCACGAGCGTAAGGATTCCGGCGGCAATCTTCGTGCCTATGCCCCACGGCTCATCTTTCATGAAAAATATCGGCATCATAACTTGTATTCCCCGAACATGCCCTGCGGGCGGTAGAGCATGAGGAGCACGAGGATGAGCCCGTAGGCGACCTGGCGCATCTGGGCCGCTATGTCAGGCGGGAATCCGACGAAGCGGAGGATCTCCGGCAGGAGGATGAAGAAGATCGCGCCGAATACCGACCCGTTCACGTTCGCGAGCCCGCCCAGGATCACGAGCGACAGTATGAATATCGATTCGTTGAGCGAGAACGTCGAGGGGTCGATGTAGGAGATATACGAGGCGAAGAGCGATCCTCCGACCGCGGCGAGCATGGCGGCGATCACGAAGATTATGCGCTTGTAGCGCGCCGTATCGTATCCGAAGACCCGTAGGGCGTCCTCGTCTTCCCTGATTCCCTTCAATGTCCTCCCGAACGAGGATGTGACGATCCACTGCGACACGGCATACGTCGCGAGCGTGAACGCGATCGCGAGGAGGAGGAATTGCGCGTTCGAGCGTATGAGCATCCCGAATACTTCCGGCTTCGGAATTCCCGGGATGCCGAGCGGCCCGCGCGTCACGCTTTGCACGTTCAGGAATATGCTGAACACGATGATATTAAACCCGAAGGATACGAGCGCGTAGTAATCGCCCTTGAATCGCCCGGACACGATGCCGATGAACCAGGCGGCGAGGGCCGCGCACGCCATGCCGATCGCGGTTGCCCCGAAAAAGCCATATCCGTGCGATACCGTGAGAATGCCGACCGCGTACGCCCCGATGCCGTAAAATGCCGCGTGCGTCACCGACAAGAGCCCCGCATAGCCCACGACCAGGTTCAGGCTCATGCCCAAAATGGCGTATATCGACGACATGACGGCGAGGTGGATGAGGTATTCCATCTTATTTCTTTATAATGCCTTCCGGCCGCACGAGCAGGAATACGATCAGGACCACGAACGCGATCGCGTCCTTCCATTCTCCGCTTATCTTCCAGATGCCGAAGTTCTCTGCGAAGCCGAGCACGAATGCCCCGAGAAAGCCGCCGTAGAGGCTTCCCACGCCGCCGATGATCGAGGCGATCGTGCCCTTCAGGAGCAGGTTCATGCCCATGGTCGGCTCGATGCCGGTGTCGAAGCCGATTAGGATTCCCGCGACGCCTGCGATCGCCGAGCCGATGAAGAATACTTTCCCGATGATGCGGTCCGTATCGATGCCGACCATGCGCGCCACTTCCTCATCGTCCTTGATGGCTGAGACCGCTTTGCCGAAGAGGGTGTATTTTGCGATGAAGGCGAGTATGGCCATGATCGCAATGCCGCAGGTAATGATGACGACCTGCGTATGCGTTATGATCGCCCCGTAGATCTCGATCGCGCCCGAGATGCCGCCGGAGGATTCGAGCGCCTGGAACTGGCTCGTGAAGAGGATCGCGATGAACGCCTGAAGGGCGGTAAAAGCGCCGAGCGAGGCGACCATGAGCACCATGTTCGAGGCCTTGCGCCTGCGGAGCGGCCGATAGATGAGTCGCTCGAGGCCGTAGCCGATGATACCGGCTACGAAAGCGCCGATCGCGCAGGCGACGACGATGTTTACCGGCAGGGCGAATGTCTTCAGGATGGCGAATACCGCGTATGCGCCGCATGCTGCGACCGCGCCGTGCGCGAGGTTGAAAAACTTGGTCGTGCCGTAAATGAGATTGAACCCCAGCGCGATCAGGGCGTATATGGCGCCTGCGATCACGCTGTTCGCGATGAGTTGGGGCACGATGTCCACATAGGGAATATACATATATTTCCCTGCTTCGGCAATCGCCGAAAATTGACTGATAGCCGATTATTCAGTATCATGCATGCGGTTACCTGACAATAGAATAGTGGTTAGAAACCCATACTTCCGAACGAAAGGAACGGTTCCCATGTCTCTTTTGCATCCAGATCCGCCGAAAAAAAACGGCAGGAAAACGAAGAAGAAAGCTTCCGAGAACAGGAATCGCGGCTTGCCCGCGCGGCGGCACCTGGGAGCGTATGCTTCCGGCACGTCGCGCGCGAAACGCGCAGGGCTCCGCGCTCTGAAAGGAAAATCGCCTAAAACTCTCCGTAATGAGCGGCTGCGGAAGAAAAAAGCCGTGCGGAAGAAGCCGGCATTCGACTTTCCCGTCATTAAGAAGGATGCCCGCCTTTTCCAATTGGGCCCCGTGCTCACGCCGATCGAGTTCTTCGATGCGCTCGCCGCGATCCTCGCCAAATCGGGTCTCTCCTTCGCTGACATGAAGCCGACGGAAAAACGGTTCGCGAAAGCGATCGAGTCGATTCCCGACAATCGGCATCATGCGCGGCTCCGTATCCAGGCCGGACCGCACCATCTCTATTGCCGTATCATGTTCGACGACGCTCGCGATTTCATCAGCTCGGACGAAATGCTCTGCGAATACGAGGATTGGCTTCAGAGACATTGCGGGTTCGAATTCGATTATCCAGCCGCCGCCGTCCTCCCGACACCGGACGAAGTCGCACGATGGATCATCACCCAGTTCGGTGCGTACGTTCTCGGACGTGCGCGACTCACATTGCTTTCGCGGGAATTCCGTGAAGCATTACCCCAAATCGCACGAGAAGCGATGGAGCTTACCTATCCGCGAAGCGATAGCTGATCCGCTTTCCCGAAGATCGTAAGCGATAATCAAAACGCCCCCGGCGGCTTGCCGGAGGCGTTTTTTCTTTTGCCCTGATTTTCCCTTACTGCGGGGTACTCGTTGCGGCCGGCGCCATGGACATCATCTCCACCTTGCCGTCTTTCACCACCTCGCCGCTGTAACCGCTCTCGCGGTCGCCGTCCGGCTTGATCGTGATCGTGCCGGAAGCGCCCTGCCAGTCCTTCACCGTGCGGAACCAGTCGGCCAGCTTCACGCCGTCGTCGCCTACGGCCATCAGTCCCTCCTTCGCCAGGTATACGCCGTCATAGACGGTCTGGCCGTATGACTTGAACGGCATGTCGACGCCGAACTTCGCCTTATATGCCTGGTCGAGGGCTATGAATTTCGTGTTCGCGGGGTCGACGGCGAACTCCGCCGCGAGAGCCCCTTCCAAAATATCCTTATATTTCTCGACCGTCGCGCGGTCGCCGACGAAGGCTTCGTTCACGAGCATCTTCGGCTTCCACTTCAGGTCGACCAACTGCTTGATGACGCGCTCGCCGGACGCCGGCGTCTGCGCGTTCAGGAAGAGCGCGTCGGGTTTCGCGGCCTTCAGCTTCGTGAGCATCGAGCGGAAATCGGTCGCGCTCGTGGGGAACTCTTCCTTCACTACCGTGCCGCCCAACGCCTCGAACGATGCGCTGAACGCTTTGAAGATGCCGAGCGGGTAGTCGAGCTGTTCCTGTATCATCGCCACCTTCTTCCAGCCCTTTGCGGCCGCGGCCTTCGCCAATACCTCGCCCTGGGTCGCGTCACTCGGGTAGTCGCGCACGAAGAAGCGGCTCTTGCTCGTCAAGTCCGGGCTGCTCGAGCCGGTCGAGAGCATCATCGCCTGCCCCGCTTCCGCTACCGGGATCGCGGCCAACGATTCGCCGCTGCAGAATCCGCCGAGGATGAAGTGGACCTTGTCGACGTTTACGAGCTTCTGCGCCGCGCCCGTCGCATCCTTGCCGCTGCACTTGCCGTCCTCATAAATTACCTCGAGCGGCCTGCCGTTTACGCCGCCCGCGGCGTTGATTTCTTCGACTGCGAGCATCACCACGTTCCGCTTCATTTCGCCGTACGAGGCGCCGTCGCCCGATAAGGGGGCGATGAAGCCGATCTTCAGGGGCTCGACCGCCACCGGAGCCGTGCTCGTCGCGACCGTTTCCGCGACCGGAGCCTCGGCAGGCGTACCGAGCATGGCGTACCCCGCCCAGGCGACCACGCCTAACACGACAACCCACACGATTGCTTTTGCCGTAGTGTTCATAGTGCCTTCATGATACGAGGCGCACTAAAACCGTCAAGACTCGACAAAATATCAAAACCGTATCAAATCTCCCTTCTGCCTATATAAACAATTTTATACAATTGTATAAAATTGTTTATATTCGATCACGTGACCGTTCCGCGCTTTTCTATTCTGAAGATATGGACTGTCGCCAAAAGATCCGCACTTTTCAGAAAATTCATGAATCCTTCCGGCAACGGACCGCCGCCTATCCATACGCTTTTCTGCAATAGCTCATATCCCAATTCGACCAGTTCGGCGCGTAAACGATGACGAAGACTCCCCTTCTTCTTAGGGACATCGAAAATGACTATCGTATCCCGTTTTTTCCCATGCTCCGCGACGAACTTTTCATATGATTTTTCCTTTCCGCGCACTGTGGCATAGATCCCTATCGCTTTCTTTGTTGCTTGCCAAACGCCACGCGACGGATTCGCGACAAGTCCCTGATCTTTTAGGCGGGTCAGGACCGTCCTGAAGGCCGTCTTCTGGAGATCATTCCGGGCATTCTTCTTATTTCGCCGATGCATTCCCTCTTTCGTCATCCGATAGAGCGCCTGCGCCGTTCCCGGCCCATTCAAGATCATCAACGCGGCTATAACCGCGTACGGAACCGTTTCCTTGATGCCTTTCGTCACCTTCATAGTATGTTTACAATAATATACAATTGTATAAAATTGTAAATATTCGATATCCCCAATAGCCGAGGATGATTTGAAAACGGCTCCGATACCGCATATACTTGAGGAAATATCGTTATTAGGAGGGGTCGCATAGAGGCCTAGTGCACCATCTTGGAAAGGTGGCATACCGAAAGGTATCGAGAGTTCGAATCTCTCCCCCTCCGCCAAAATTCGGAATCAGAAGAAACGGATAAAGCGGGGTCGCGCCGCAGGCGCGACACTAATGCATTCCCCC
>CALQZH010000016.1 GCA_943349395.1 Parcubacteria group bacterium
AGCGCAAGGTCTTCTTCATCACGATCGGCGACCTGGCGAAGAAGCGCGCGCTCCCGCTCATCGAGTCGCTCCGCCGCGCCGGGGTACACGTCGAGGAATTCATAGGCAAGGACTCGCTCCGCGGCCAGCTCGCGGCAGCGGACAAGAGGGGGGCCGAGATCGCGCTCATCTTCGGGCAGATGGAGGCCTTCGAGGACTCGATCATCATCCGCGACCTGAAGACGGGAGCGCAGGAGACGGTTCTTCTGATCAAGATGGTTGAGTCGGTGAAGAAGAAGCTGTAAGGAGCTTCGTTAGCTGCCGAAGCTTCATAAGCTTCATTAGGTGAAGGTTGTATGATTCATTCGTACAAGGATCTAATCGTATGGCAACGGTCAGTTCAATTGGCAGTTGAGATCTATAAGCTTACCGAGGCATTTCCGAAAGAGGAGTTATATGGAATAACGAGTCAGATGCGGCGTGCTGTCGTTTCTATTTCCTTGAATATCGCCGAAGGGCGTTTTCGGGGCACGAGGAAGGACTTCCTGCAATTTTTGCGGATCGCATATGCCTCTGGCGTTGAATTAGAAACGCAGTTGGTGATCGCGAGGCAGTTATTCGATATGAAAGATAGTGAATATAGTAAGGTCGATGCATTATTAGATGAAGTAATGAAGATGTTGAATGTTATGATTCGTAAATTGAATCCTTAAGCTAACACAGCTAAAGAAGCTTTAGAAGCTATGAAAGATTGTCTATTCTGTAAAATAATCGCCAAGGAAATCCCCGCAGAGATTGTCTATGAAGATGCCTCGTCCATCGCCGTGATGGATATCCATCCGCGCAGTCCCGGCCATGCGTTCGTCGTGCCTAAGAAGCACGTAGCGACCATGCTCGATGTGTCTGATCCGGATATGGGCGCTTTATTTTCCGCGGTGCGAAATGCCGCCAAATTGATAAAGAAAGCGCTCGCGCCAGACGGGTTCACCATCGGTATCAATCACGGCCGTGCCGGCGGGCAGGAGGTGGATCACTTGCATGTCCATATCATGCCGCGATGGGCGGATGATGGCGGGGGGGCGGTACAGAGCGCGGTGAATGCTATGCCCCAAGAATCGGTCGCCGCGATAGCGGCAAAGATCAGAGCGGTAAAGGAATGAAAAAGCCCGGCGCATGAGCGCCGGGCTTTTGGCGTGCCGGATGCTGAACCCGTTCAGGAAGCGGCGAAGATCTGGTCGAAGAGATCGTTGCCTTGGGCGGCATTCGCGAGGCATTCTTCGATGCACAGGGCGACGACATCGGGGTTTGATGTGGCGATGTCCGATGAGTCTTGAAGGGCCTCCTCGATAGCTTCGCCCCAGTTGGCAAAAGCCTCCTTGATGGAAACCGATTGCCGCTTTTTCACGGCTTGAGGATCGAAGAATTTCCGGGTCGCCTCGAGAACTGTCGCGAGGACGGCTCTCTTCCCGGCATCTACCCAGATATCCAGGGTGTCGCGGTCGGTGGCCGTTTTTCTTCTTTTGCGTGCTGCTGCCATGGGATTAGTGCCTCAGGAAAAGGGTGAAGGGAAGGTACGGAAAGCTGCCGAATGATATCCCGGAATGGGGATATGAGCAAGAAAAAACACCCGGCAGAGCTGCCGGGCGTTCGGTATCGCGAAGATTCCCTCCGCGTCATTTTCCCTCGAAGACTCGCTCGACGAGGCGATGAAAGATATTGCGGACGACATGGAGGACGAGCGGCCACACGACCTAGGGATTGATGTCCTTGTCGCGGAGATTCTTGCAGACGTTCCGATAGAGTACGGACATCATCGTATCGTAGTTGAGAGGGTCGGATGATCGGGTAGCCTCTCCGGATTCCACGTATCGGATGAAATCGGTCGGCCAAGACTTGAGTGCATCGCCGATGCATTGCCGGACCGTGCGCTCGCCGACTTTCGCGAGTTCCTCGAGGGGAACGGCGATCGAGCCAGCCGCGACGGAAAAGCTTCCGTCGGAATTCTGCCGCGTGGCAGAGGCCAGATCGAGCTCCGAAGGAGGCGGAGCGCGAAGGTCGAGGCCGGCATCATTGGGCAATGCACTGCCTGCGCGTTCGGCAAGTCCTTGCAAGGCGTCCTTCCCGGTGACAGTGTCTGCGCCAGGCCCGAACCCGGGAGCGAAGAACTCGCCTTCGTTCAGAGTGAGCGCTCCGGGAAGCGGATCCCCCGGTGAGCGGGGAATTTCCGGAAATGGCATCTCGTCCCGAAGCTGTTCATCGGAAGTCCTGATAGGCCGCACGACTCCGGTCGGCGAATCCTCCGCTTTCATGAATCCGGGGTCGTTCGAGTGCGGCGGCTGGGGAATGAGCGACGTGATCTCGTCGCTCTCCGACCAGTGCCGGTGCGCGGCGGCCAATCGTTCATCTGCGTGCTGATCGGGGTCGGGAGCAGGGTTCGACATGCGGAAATCTCCTGTGAAATGGATGCGGGTTTAGAACTCAAAGTGCCTGGCTATAGTAGCACGATTTTCTATATTAAGCAATATAATTGACCTTGCTTGGCAAATGCGATACACTGGAAGTCTCATATATCTATGGCATTACGCATCCAGAACCGCGAAGGGGAATCGCCCATGTCCCTCCTGTACCGCTTCACGAAGAAGGTACAGCACTCGGGCGTCTTGAAGGAGGCGCGCAGCCGCCGCACGCGCAAGCGCGTGATGAACAAGAACAAGCGCCGCCTCTCTGCCCTCCATCGCGAGACGAAGGCCGCCGAAGTGGAGCTCTCGAAGAAGATGGGCACCTATGTTGAAAGAAAGCCTGCAAGGAGATTTTAAAGCAGCGATGAAGGCGCAGGACGCCTTCGCGCTCGGCGTCATCCGCATGGTGATGTCCGCCATGAACAATAAGGGCATCGAGAAGCGCGGCAAGGGATTGCCGGCCGACCTTTCCGACGACGAGATTCTCGACGTGCTCGCGAAAGAGCAGAAGAAGCGGCTCGATGCCGTGGCGTTGTACGTTACGGGCGGCCGCGAAGACCTGGCCGAGACCGAACGCGCGGAGGCGGCGTTCATCGCGAAATACCTGCCCGCTCAGCTGTCGCGCGAGGAAATCGTCGCGGCGGTTGACGCGGTGATCGCAGGCGCCGCGTCGAAGGAGTTCGGCATGATCATGAAGGAGGCGATGGCGGCGCTGAAAGGCAAGGCGGACGGAAAGATGGTAGGGGAGATCATAAAGGAACGGCTCGGATAAGAACGGGAAATTGGCCGGGCAAGGAGCCGGCGTGCTACTCTGAATGCGGTTCGTTCAGGTAGTCAGGCGCGAATGCCGTGCGGGCCAAGGTGAGAGAGGGTTTCTGCGGGGCATTCAGTCTGACTCGAGGGGGTCTATCGGCGTTGGGCCGGAGACCCTCTTTTTCTTTCGGATTCTTTTCCGTATACTGGTTGTACTTATGGAGGTAGAAATGACCATTATGGACGAGCGGCATGCATCTTCAGCCCCTCTGGCGAAGAAGGCGATCGAGCTCGCGGCGTCCGTGATGGGGGTCGTAAACGCCTCGTGCGAGGCGTATATCGTGGGCGACGCGTTCATGGAGAAGAACGTGCTCGCGTATCCGGCGCCCGCGGATTTTCCCCGTCCCGACCTGGACGAGACGCGGGACCTGGGCGAGATCTACTTGAACCCGGGCTATATCGCGTCCCATGGCGAGGACCTGCGCTTCATGGCGGCGCACGGTTTCCTGCACTTATTGGGGTATGACCACGCGGCCGAACATGATACGCTTGCGATGGAAGAAAAAGAGGGGAAAATAATGGAAGCGATGAAAGCGCTCATATAATGAAAAAAGGAAGGGAATTCCTAGCACTCGACGTCGGTTCTGCGCGCATAAAGGCGCTCGCGTGCGAAGCGCGCCGCGACGGGACGCTCCACGTGTCGTCGCTCTTCGTCATGCCCTCGCGCGGCATGCGCCGGGGAATGGTGGACGACGTGGCCGAGGTCGCGGGCGCGGTGAACCAGGCCCTGGTCGAGATCCGCAAGGAGAGCCCGAACGCGCACAAGGCGATATTCGTGAACATCGCGAGCGCGTACGTGAAGGCGCAGACGTCGCGCGGGATCGTGGCGGTATCGCGCGCAGATTTCCAGATCCACCATGACGACATCATGCGCGTCGAGGCCGCCGCGCAGGCGATGAGCATTCCGCCGAACCGGGCGGTCGTGCATCTCATAAACCAGGAATACATCGTGGACGGCATCACGGGCATCAAGGATCCGCTCGGCATGGTCGGCAATCGCCTCGAGCTCGTCTCGATGATCGTCGACGTGTTCGAGCCGGCGGTGAAGTCGCTCACGAAGGCGGTCGAGACCGCGGGCGGCGAGGTGGAGGGCATGATATTCGGGCCGCTCGCGTCGGCGCGGAGCGTGCTCACGAAGAACCAGAAGGATCTGGGCGTCGTGCTCGTGGACATCGGGCATGAGGCGACCTCGATAGCCGTCTATGAGGACGGCAAGCTCGTGCATGTGGCCGCGTTCCCCGTGGGCGGGGCGAATGTCACGAACGACGTGGCGGTCGGCCTGCGCGTGTCGCCCGAGGCTGCGGAGACGATCAAGTGCTCATACGGGTCGGCGATGGCGAAGGACGTGCCCGCGCGCGACATGATCGAGCTCTCGCGCGTCGACGCGCGCGCGAAAGGCGCGGTGCCGCGCCGGTTCGTGGCCGAGATCATCGAGGCGCGCTATGCCGAGATTTTCGAATTCGTGGAGGCGGAGCTGAAGCGCATCGGGAAGGCCGGTCGCTTGCCCGCGGGCGCGGTATTGACGGGCGGCGGGGCGAAGATCGCGGGAGTCATCGACCGCGCGCGCGAGGAATTGCGCCTGCCCGCGCAGGTGGGGATTCCCGACGTGTCGCGTCTGGAATTCGCGCGGGAGGGGATGATGGAAAAGGCGGAAGATCCCGAGTTCGCGTGCGTGACGGGCCTGGTCGCCTGGGGCAAGGAGCATGGCGAGGAGCCCGAGGGCCAGGGGGGCAAGGCGCTCGGCGCGTTCAGGAAGCTCATCGATTATTTCATGCCATGACGGAAAAGAAATCTATCAATAAGAAGGTCGCGAAGAAGGCGCCTGCCCCTAAGGCCAAGAGGCCTGCCGCGCCGCGCCCCATGCGGGACATGCAGAAGAAGGGTCGGGTGCTCGCGAAGATCAAGGTGGTCGGGGTGGGCGGCGCGGGCGGCAATGTCATCACGCGCATGCAGAAGGAGCCGATACGGAGCGTCGAATTCATCGCGGTCAATACCGACGCGCAGGATCTCGACTACTGCATCGCGCAGAAGAAGCTTTATATCGGGAAGAACGTCACGCGCGGTCTCGGGGCCGGCATGAATCCGGAGCTCGGGCGGCAGGCGGCGGAAGAGTCCCGGCAGGACATCATCGACGCTTTGACCGGCGCCGATCTCGTATTCATCGCGGCCGGAACGGGCGGCGGCACGGGCTCGTCGGCGTCGGTCGTGGTCGCCGAGGTGGCGAAGGAGCTCGGCGTGCTCGCTATCGCGGTCGTCACGCGCCCGTTCGCGTTCGAGGGCGGCCAGCGCTCGAAGATCGCGACGGATGCCATCGCGAAGATCAAGGAAAAGGTGGACGCCCTGATTGTGATCCCGAACGACCGCATATTTTCGATAATCAACAAGGAGACCTCGATCATCAAGGCGTTCGAGGCGATCGACGAGGTGCTGAAGAACGCGGTCTTAGGCATCGCGGAGCTTATCACGATGCCCGGCATCGTGAACGTGGACTTCGCCGACGTGAAGGCGATAATGCAGAATGCCGGCTCGGCGATCGTGGGCATCGGCAGCGCGAGCGGCAAGGACCGTGCGGCGGTCGCGGTCGCGCAGGCCGTCAATTCGCCGCTCTTGGAAACCGCGATAGACGGCGCGCGGGGCGTGCTGTTCTCGGTGTCCGGCAGCCGCGATCTGAAGATGAGCGAGATCCACGACGTGGCGAAGGCGATCACGGATGCGGCGGATCCATCGGCGAAGATCATCTTCGGGGCGTATCACGACAGGAAGCTCCGCCAGGGGGTGCTGAAGGTCACGATGATCGCGACCTCGTTCGGCGAAAGCGGTCCTATGTCCCGGAAGTCGGAACAGTCGGTTATGAACCTGTTTGGCGAGAAGGTCGGCGCGCTCGCAGAGTCACCGCTCTTCTCCCGCCCGGAGACGTCGAAGGAGCCGCGGGGGAAAGAGAAGGAGTCATTCTCCCGCGAGCAGGTCGCGGTTCCTGTCGTTTCCGTGAATGCAAGGCGTGAATCCCCGAAGGCCGCGCCGAAGGAAAAGGAGAAAGAGGAAGATGCGGAGAAGAAGTGGTTCGACTTTTTGGATATTCCGGCGTTTCAGAGAAAGAAGAAGAAGTAGCGCGCGAGCTTTCAAGTTTCAGCTTCTAGAGCTTATTAGCTTGATAAGAAAATATCCGCCATCGCCGTTTTTTTACTAACGAAGCTAATGCAGCTTCGGCAGCTAAGGAGGCTTCAGTGATATTGACATTTTACATATAAATATGTTATTTTATAAACATTGGATCGTTGATAAGGGAATGCGGCGCGCGTGCGTTGTATAGCAAGGATCTCAAGGAATCGGAGGGTTCAGAATGTCGAGGATTCTTGATAGTGCGATGGGTAGCCTGACGGGCATAATGACTAATCCTGCCGGGGAGACATGCCCTCGGGAAATCATCGACAGGTAGATAGTCATATCCGTGCGGTACTATTCGTTCGACGAACGTCTCCATGAGGGGCGTATCGTCGTCGATAATCGGCTCGCGGGCGATGTGGCGAGAGTGTTCGGGGCGATCGAGCGGGAGAGGTTTCCCGTGATGAGCGCGATTCCGGTCGCGGACGAGCGCATCGGATGGAGCGACGACGTCTCGATGGCTCTGAACAATAGTTCCGGGTTCAACTACCGGCCGATCACGGGAGGCGGGACGAAGGTGTCGGCGCATGCCTTAGGACAGGCGATCGATATCAACCCGCTCTTGAATCCCTATATCAGCCGCGAGGGGGCCGTCTCTCCTCCGGGCGCGGTGCGCGATGTCTCGGTACCTGGGACGATCCTCGAGGACTCGTTCCTTGTGCGATTGTTTGAGTCGATGGGTTGGGAGTGGGGCGGCCGGTGGACGGACCGCGTCGACTGGCATCACTTCGAGAAGAGGCTGTAGGAGGCGACTATCGCTTTCTCGTGATTGAACGAAGGCTTTCCTGGGATTCCAGGGAGGCCTTTCTTTTTTTTGGTATATCTTTGAATTACTTTACATTTCAATAAAAAAATGAGATAATATTCACGTAGATCGTTGGCATACGCGCATGTGCGCGAGCATATATCCGTAGTCTCGAGAGGAGGGTGCGAGTGTGAGGTGCATATTCCTGATCATTGATATGAAGTGTCCGTCGCGCGTGTTCGGGCCGTTCCAGAGCATGGAGGCGGCCTTCATGAGCATCAACGCCGATACGGGAAAGCGCGTGAGAGCTGCAGGCTCCCGCACGCCGGATTGGAAGGTGAAGGCGATGTGGCGGAAGACCGTTACGGAAAAGAGGTGCGGCGGAGCGAAGGTCGTGACCTATTGGGACGAGCTTCGCATCGTGAGGGTTGATCTCTGGCGGACGAAAGGATTCCGTTCGCATCGCCGAGTGCCGCTCGTGCCCGCGAAGAAGAAACGGAAGAAGAAAGTGAAATGAGGATGTGCGCATCGTGCGCCATATGAGATTCGAAACTCTATTCCTGAGGAGGGATGAAGATGACGACAGTGCGTGATGTGAAGGCGTCGTGGATGAGGCTGAATGACTTCAGAACCAGGAATTCGATGGTGACGGTAAACGCCGCAACGCTCTCTCTCGAGGATATCGATCGGATCCCCGAGATGTTTGCCGCTCGACTGAAGCTCGGCGAGGAAGCCACGCGCCTGTACGAGGAGATCGGCAGGCAGATTTGCGCCGATCATGGAGTTGTGTGGGGAGAGCGGCCGGCGGGCGTGACTGACGATTCGCCGATTTCGGATGCGGCCGAACAGAAGCTGGCTGCGTTCATCGCGTTCGTCGAAGCGAATTGATGCGAGGGTGAATAAGAAATGAGGATGTGCGCATCGTGCGCCATCAGATTCTCAGTACTAGTTTAGGAGATTTTCTCATGCATGGTTCGAGTGCGCCGGATCCGCCGAAGACGGTGAAAATTCCTCCGGTCGCGATGATGCTCGTAGTGATCGGAAGTTTGGCGCTTGGAACGATCTTAGGAGGCGATCTGAGAAGTAGGTCTATATTCCGCGATCACATGAAGGAGATGGATCAGCCGGGGATCGTGAAGGATGTCGCGACGGTCGCCGGAGTGTTGATCGTCAAGGTGGAGACCAGGAGCAATATCGGCCGCTCGGTCATCGCATGGGTCGTCGCGAAAGACGATCTATGGGGCGGCGATGCGTGCGAGGTGAAATGGATCGATGGAGGCGATCACAATGAACGCTTCGCATTCAAATCCAAGCGCGAATAACGCACGATGATCAGTCGCATCGTTCTCGTGAGAATGCGGAAGCCCCGGCGCCATCAAGCTCCGGGTTTTTTTATCCGGCCATCCGCAAAATTTTCACCAAAAGCCGAAACCTGATAGCTAAAAGCTCGCCATCGACCTTTTCTTTTTGACCGGAAAGTGGGGGTGTGCGATATTTTTCTTTGTCAAATTTCTGTGGATAAGTTTTTATTTGTCGCCCGGCGCATCCCGTGTACTATCAAGGCATGGCAATCAACAAACCCTCCCAACATCGCTCTCCGAAGGCGATTTTTTCGTTCATTCGGAAGCGCGACGGCCGCGTCGTCGCGTTCGACCAGTCGCGCATAACGAACGCCGTATTGAAGGCGCTCGTGGAAAGCGGGGAGGGGGGCATGCCGGAGGCGGAAAAGGTCTCCGACGCCGTCATTTCGGCCATGCTCCGGCGCCGCACGCCCGAGAGCGTGCCGGGCATCGAGGATATCCAGGACGTGGTGGAGACTCAGCTCATCCTTCTCGATTATGCGAAGACGGCGAAGTCCTACATCCTCTACCGGTACGACCGCACGAAGCTCCGCGAGGAATCGCGCGAGGTTCCCGAGCACGTGAAGAAGCTCGTGAAGGAATCCAAGCAGTATTTCAGGAATCCGCTGTCCGAATTCATCTACTACCGCACCTACTCGCGGTGGATGGAGAACGAGGGCCGGCGCGAGACGTGGATCGAGACGGTCGATCGCTACATGTCCTTCATGCGCGAGCGCATGGAAGACGCGATAACCCCCCGGGAATACGCCGACATTCGCGAAGGGATATTAAAGCAGGAATCGATGCCGTCCATGCGGCTCTTATGGGCCGCGGGCAGGGCCGCGCGCGCAAACAACGCCGCGGCGTTCAACTGCTCCTTCGTGGCGCCCACGAAGCTCGAGGATTTCGCGGAGATCATGTTCCTCGCCATGTCCGGCTGCGGCGTGGGCTATTCGGTAGAAAGCCAGAGCGTGCACCAGCTTCCGCAGATCAAGCCGCAGACGGGTAAGTTCTCGCCGACGCACGTGGTCGCCGACAGTAAGGAGGGGTGGTGCGACTCGGTGACCGCGGGCCTCAAGGCATGGTTTGGCGGCAAGGATATCAAATTTGACTTCTCGCGCGTGCGGCCGCAGGGAGCGCGCCTAAACACCATGGGCGGCAAGGCGTCCGGCCCGGCGCCGCTCCAGTCGCTTTTGGAGATGATGCGCAACAAGGTGCTCACGAAGCAGAATCGGCGCCTGTCGACCATCGACGTGCACGACGTGGTCTGCAAGATCGGCGAGGTGGTCGTCGTGGGCGGCGTGCGCCGCACTGCGCTCATCTCCCTCTCAGACCTAAACGACGAGGAATTGAGGCATGCGAAGGACGGCGCCTTCTATATCAAGGAGCCCCAGCGCGCGATGGCGAACAATTCGGCGGTATATCTCGAGAAGCCGAGCGCCGTGGAATTCATGGAGGAGTGGCTCGCGCTCGCGCGGAGCGGCAGCGGCGAGCGGGGCATATTCAACCGGGGCGGCCTCCAGTATCAGATGCCTGCGCGGCGGTTCGCCGCGTCGAAGAAGCATCTCGCGATGACGGGAACGAACCCCTGCGGCGAGATAACCCTGCGTTCGAAGGAATTCTGCAACCTGTCCGAGGTGGTATGCCGCAGGGAGGATACCGAAGAATCGCTCATCAGGAAGATCCGCCTCGCGACGCTCGTGGGTACCTACCAGTGCATGCTCACCGACTACAAATACATCGGCAAGGAATGGAAGAGGAACTGTGACGAGGAGCGCCTCTTAGGGGTATCGCTCACGGGCCAGTGGGATTGCCCGGCCGTGCGGAGCCCGAAAGTCCTCTCGTACCTGCGGGATGAGGCGATCCGGGTGAACGAGAAGTATGCCAAGAAATTCGGCATCAACGCCTCGGCCTCGATCACGTGCGTGAAGCCCTCGGGCAACGTGTCCCAGCTGGTGGACGCCTCGAGCGGCATGCACCCGCGCCACGCCCCGCACTATATCCGCCGCGTGCGCATCGGCTCGAACGACAGCCTGTTCCAGATGATGAAGGACCAGAAGGTCAACTACCACGCGGAGGTGGGGCAGTCGGTCGACAACGCATCGGTCTTCGTGCTCGATTTCCCGGTGCACGCGCCGAAGAGCTCGATATACCGGAATGACCAGAGCGCTTTGGAGCAGCTCGAATACTGGAAGATGGTGAAGGAGAACTACACCGAGCACAATCCGTCGGTGACGATCTCGATCGGGGAAAACGAATGGCTCCTCGCGGCAGATTGGCTGTACAAGAATTGGGACATGATCGGCGGGCTCTCGTTCCTGCCTCGCGACAACCACGTCTACACCTTGGCGCCGTACGAGGGAATCGACGAGGCGAAGTACAAGGAGCTCGCGGGAGAATTCCCGAACATAGACTTCTCGCAGATCGTGCTCTACGAGCGCGACGACCAGACGCAGGGCTCGAAGGAGGCGGCTTGCGTGGCGGGAGTCTGCGAGATATGAGATAGCTTCGTTAGCTGCTTAAGCTGCATTAGCTAGTTAGAAAATGAAAATACCGGCACGCGCCGGTATTTTCTTATATGTACATACGGATAAATATATGGCATTATATATCCGCTCGTTGGGAATTCGATCGAATACTCGTATAGAAGGGGTGTGCACGTGGTTAGTATTACCCAGATAGTGATCTACAAAACCTACAAGGGTAACCCGGGAGCCGCGCTCGGCATCGTAGAGCTCGCTCGGAGGCTTTTGGGCGAAATTCCGGGAACGGAACTGCGGGTCGGGTTGGCGGTCGAGTCGGATCGCAGTGTCGTCATCTCGAATGGCATGGTGATGAAGATGACGACATGGCCATCCGAAGAGTATCGGCAGAGATACCTCGCCGACCATCGGCTCAAGGAATACGTCCGGCTCGTGTTGCGCGGATGGAAGCTGAAAGGCGATCCTGACGGAGCTGAATCGGCACAGCGTTTCGTCGATCAGATCATGTTGGGAGGGGAAGATCTCGAGACTGAGCGGGATCTGTCCGTTCCTGATGCCGAAGTGCTCTGGGGAGGCGAGAGGATCGTCATCTTCTCTTCGGATGGGGTCTAGATGCGGTTTCGGAGTCGGAGAATGTTGCCCGAAGGGCTGTCGGCGTTCGTCGCCGAGAGCCTTTTTTTATCTTCGAGGAAACCCCGCACGTGAGTGCGGGGATATCGTTCATACGAAAATACCGGCCATAGCCGGTATTTTCTTCCTTAATGGTTTTATTTTTTCAACGCCATATCGACCAGCTTCGAGACTTCCTCCATCGGCAATGCGCCGTTGACCGCATACTTCTTCCCGTCGGGGCCGACGAGGATGCTCCAGGGGGTGCCTGGTGCGCCCGTTGCGATCGCGTTGTCGCGCTGGTCATTGATGGTCTTCTCGACGTCCGTGCTCGCCTGGCACGCCGCGAACTTTGCGGCATCGAGCTTTAGGTTAACTGCGATGCGGGTGAGCTCTGCGGGATCGAGCTGGTCATTCGAGGGCGTCGCGGCATAGACCGCGTCGATATAGGGCCAGAACATGTCCTTACCCCCGATCTTTGCGGCGCATTCGGTCGCCTTCGCCTCGTTGAAGGATTTCTGGTGTCGTTCCTTGATCGGGAAGTGGCGGTAGACCCAGGCGATCTTCCCGTCGTATTTCTTCATGATATCCTGCATCGTCATGTGGAATCGCTTGCAGTAGGGGCACTCGGTGTCGGAATATTCGACGATCGTGACGGCCGGCTTCGCCGCGCCGCGAATGTGGTCGGCAGGGCCGATCGGGGCCATGGCCTCGAGGCTGCCCGTTGCCGCGTCGGCTGACGCGGCCGGCTGGGGAGTGGCCGATTTCCCGATGCTCCATACGATCGCTCCGGCGACGACGACGCCCGCTATTATGATTGCCGCAGGCACGGCATAATTCATTTTCTGTGTTTCCATATGGATAGAGCGTATCAGAGGGGGGAGGAGTTAGGCAATTGAGATATTGAATGCCCCACGTCGCTGAAGCTATGCGGGGTTATTTCGCAAGTTCGCGAAATAAAAAAACCGCCGAATCCCTGGCACGCATATACGATGCGCGCTTCGGGATCCGGCAGCGGCCGGGACGGTGATGATCAGGCCCGGTTCTGCGTGATGAGGTGCAAGGCGTGGCGCTTGCACAGCTTTACGGCGGGCAACGCGGCAGTCCTGCAGCACGTCGTGCAGAGACTGTCCTTATCCACGGTCGTATGATGGATCGCGCGGACAGCGGCATCATGCTCATCGGGTGATAGTCGCCTGAGGCTATGAGTGCCGATGAGCAACGCCCGTAATCCGGGGGAGGCCGCGGCATACGCCGCTTGCAGCTCGCCCGCGCGATCTTCATCGTTCCAGGTAATAGTGCCCGGATCGGTTTCTAAAAGGTCGTCGAGTGCGAACATCGCAAGAGGCGGGATAGTCATCGATCTCACTGAATTCTCCTTGTCTTCGAAAAAGTGCGGGATCTGTCTGAGAAGTGTTAGTATGCCATAGTATCTGAAGAAAGGCAATAATATATGGCATTCAAGGACGAGGTGATGCGGGTAGTGCGGGCGATTCCGCGCGGCTCGGCGCTCACATATAAGGAGGTCGCGGCCTGGGCAGGAAGCCCCGGCGCCTCCCGTGCGGTCGGGACGATCCTCAAGGGCAATTTCGACCCGGCCATACCGTGCCACCGCGTGATCCGCTCGGACGGCAAGCCGGGGCAATACAACCGCGGCGCGAAAAAGAAGGTTGAATTATTGCGCGAGGAAGGGTACTATGAAAAGCAGAATCCGGAGTAGTTCAATGGTAGAACGCCTCGCTGTGAAGTTATCGCAGCTTTCCGCCGAAAGGCGGACTGAAAAACTTGGGGATAACGGTGAAACCCGAGCCATATCCTAAATATGGCGGGCAATACCGTGGGAACCTCCCGGCAGAGGGCCGTGGGGAGCGCCGTAGAGACTAGATACCCAGGTGCCTAAAGCAGAAAATGCCATGGCAGTGATATAGTCCACCCCTCCTAGTAATAGGGGGACACGTGTAACGAGGATGTCGTAGGTTCGATCCCTACCTCCGGAGCCATTGTGTACGAACAGAGGCGAGAGCCTCTTTTCGTTTAGTATTCATCGGCATTTTCTGCGGTTCTAACCCTAGGTATTCCGTTTCTAGCCGTTTATAACCGTTTTTAATCGGTACGAGCCATTCATTTGGTTCGATTGATAGTATTTTGTTTGTTATTATCGGCATAGTTCCCAGTGCGAGCAATATTTCCTTCTTCCGTTCTAACCCTCTTGGTCCTTCCGCCATTATGAATTCTTTTCGGGCATAGGTGGCGAAGGTAAATACCTTTTCAGTCAGTTCCAGCCATTTCTCGGCGCGCGTCTCGGTCGTCCGTAATTTCTCTTTGAATTGGTTTATGGTCGCTTTTAAAGCGGCACTTTCTTTAATAAAGGCTTCATCATCAATCAATTGCTTGTAGCGCATTCTCGTAAGCTCATCCAGCTCATCTTGGGCTTGAGTTAGGGCTTTATGCTGTGTTTCGTATACTTTACTCCTATCGTCAATTTCGCGGTTATTTTTCTGGCTTAACCCTTCCAGTGCCCAATGTAGGAATTCGGGTAGAATCGTGTATTTTTCTATCTCATGCTCAATAGATGTTTCTAAATCATCCAAAGGAATATTTT
>CALQZH010000017.1 GCA_943349395.1 Parcubacteria group bacterium
CATGGAAGGGCTTTCACGCGGAATACAAGGCGAAATACGGCAAGGATCCGCTGATAGCGTTCCACGCGGCGGCAACGCATGACGCGATCATGATGATGGTCGCGGGCTTGCGAGCGGAAGGGGATGACAGCGCGAAAGTGAAGGACTGGCTCCTCGCGAACGTGAAGAAATGGACGGGGCTCATGGGCACGTTCTCGCTCGATGCGAACGGCAATTCCGACCTCGGCTTCGTGATCAAGCAGATCAAAAACGACGTGCCGGTACCGGTAAACTAAGCCTGACGGCCGAGCATCTCCCACGAAAAGAGGAAGAACTGGCGGAACATCTCGGTGATCGCCTGCGATTCGATGATGACGCAATACGGGTCCGCGTCGCTGATGGAGAAAAAGACGATCTTGTTAGCATAGATATCGACGGAACAGGTGAAGGGGAATCGTGCGGGCAGGTAGCGGACTTCCCGCAAGGCGTTCGAATCGAGATAGTCATGCGCGCTATGGGGGAGTATGAGCTTGGTGAATACGCCGAGGCTCTCCCGGGCCTTGAGCCAGTTCGGGAAGTATTTGGGAAGATATTTGATCAGCTCGGGCTGGGACGTGGCGAGGAGCTGCTTGTACTTCGTCGCTTTCAAGGTTTCCAAAACGTCTCCAAGGCCCGCCTTGATACCGTCGAGCCCGGTATAGAGCTTCACGATCGGGCTATCGATAGTCCGGAACGCGAGCGAACGTATGTGCGGCATGATCTCGTTCACGATCTCTTCCTTGCGCTTCAGGAGCGTGAGAAGCCGGTTCGGACTCTCGGGCGTGAAATGCGCGATATTGTTTTTCTTGAATTGAGATATGAACCCCTGCTTTTTGAGGGCTTCGAGGGTTGCATAGGCCGTCGTGCGCGGAATGCCCGTTTCCCGAGCAACGACGAAAGCCGACGCCTCGGTCGCGCGCAAGAGAAAAAGATAGATATAAGCCTCGTTTTTTGAGAGGCCATAGTATTCGAGGGATGCGGCTATGCCGTTACTGTCCGTTTTCATGACAGCATTACGATACCACGAAATACGAGTAATATCAATATATTAATAGCGATTGGCATGGAATGAGTCCGTATTCAGGACGTTTTAAAATATCGTATATGGTATGCTGCCCATATGAAACAGCTATGGATATGGGTCGTCGTAGCCGTCGTCGTGATCGGCGGATATTTCGCATTCGGGAATAAAGGAGCTGGCACGGGAGCGGATACGGTGAAGATCGGCTATGTAGGCCCCTTTACCAGCCCGGTCGCGGGATCGTCCGGCGAGGACGTGGCGAACGGCTGGAAACTCGCGGTATCCAAGCGGACGGAAATAGGCGGTAAGAAGGTCGAGATGGTCTACGAAGACGACGCATGCGATCCCAAGCAGGCGGCATCTGCGGCGCAGAAGCTCCTGAACGTCGACAAGGTCTCGATCGTCGTGAACGGGGTCTGCAGCGGATCGATGCTCTCGATGGCGCCGATAGCGGAAGCCGCGAAAGCGATCCTTTTCACGCCGGTCTCGACGTCGCCGAAAATCACCGATGCGGGGGACTATGTCTTCCGCACGTCGGCCTCGTCGGTCGCGGCCGCGAAAGCGATGTCGGCATTCTTGGGAAAGCTGGGATATAAGAATGTCGCCGTACTATTCGAGAACGCCGACTACACGGTCGGCATGAAGGATGCGTTCTCGGCAGACTTCGCTTCCATCCCCGGCAATGCCATCCTCGGTTCGGAAGGCGTGAATTCGAAAGACTACGACGTGCGCACGCAGCTCACGAAACTCGCGGCCCTGAAGCCGCAGATGATCGTCGCGGTCATGAACTCGACGGTGACGGCCAACGCCCTCATCAAGCAGGGCAAGGACTTCGGCCTGAAGGTGCCCGTGCTCGGCAATGAGTACTTCGGCTTCCGCGAAGTCGTGACGAATCCGGACGCGGACGGATTCTACATCACGCAATACGCGTACGATCCATCATTGCCTGCCTTCGTCGCATACATGGCGGACTATGAGAAGGCGTACGGCAAAAAGCCGAGCCAGGAGATATACGCCGCGCTTCCCTTCGACGGCTACAATGTCCTGGCCGATGCGATCGCGAAATGCGGCGATGCGGATTCCGCCTGCGTGCGCGATGGCTTATACGCGACAAAAGACTACCAAGGCATTACGGGCACGATCACGATCGACGATAAGGGAGATACGGCGCGGGAATTCTCGATCCGCCGAATCAAGGCAGAAGCGCTGACAGACATCTAAGAAAAAGATAAAAGCCGCCCTGCCTGATGGCTGGGGCGGCTTTTTGCCGAATAGGCGTTGTGATCATACGTCCGAATAAATCAATACCAGAGGACGATGATCAGCGAAAGTGCCGCTGCCCATACGATGATCTGAATGCCGAAAAGCCAGGCTTCTTGACCAGTTTTATTCGCATCTCGTACGATCTCAAGGAGTCCATCAGCAACACGATCGCCCGTTCTAGCCTTCGATTTATGCACTTCTTGGCATAGCACACGTTTTCGTAAAGATCGCATGACAAGAATCGGGGCGAGGAGAAGAAGCACGGTTGCAATGAACCGACTTGCGGTATCAGGCGACGGAAGGGAAAACGGGATCATAGAACATCCTCTCGTGAAAATAGGAAGGAGTGATGGAAACGGGACAGACTACATGGAAAAATAAAGGAATCGTGCGAGATATGCAATATATCTTGTTTTTTATAATACCCCTGGTTAGCATGGGGATATGAAAAATCTTTGGGCGTGGCTCGCGATCGTCGTGGTGATAGTCGGTGGATGGTATGCCTTATCGGGAAAATCAACGAATTCGTCAGGAAAGGAAATCGTCATCGGCCAATTGACGAATGTGACAGGCTTCGGCAGTTCGTGGGGCGTAGGGGAAGAAAAAGCCGTCGCGCTGCGCGTTAAGGAGCTGAAGGCGGAAGGGCTGAATATCAAGCTGATCTCGGAAGACTGCGCCTCGGATATCCCGAAGTGCGTGTCGGCCGCGCAAAAGCTGATAAGCGTCGACAAGGCGGTCGCGATAGTAGGGCCGCAGTGGACGGAATGGTTCGAAGCGGTCGCCCCAATAGCGAAAGAGGCTAAGGTGACCATGATTTCGCCCTCGGGCCTGAGCGACGTATCCTACCAACCCTATGTTTTCTCGCTCGGCGTCTCATACGAAGGATGGGCGAAGCAAGAGTTGAAATTCGCGAAAGAAAGGAACGCGAAAAAGGCGATCATCATAACCACAGCCAACGCCTTCATGGACAAGGTGACGGAAAACGTGAAGAGGCTCGCATCGGATTATGGCGTGGTGATCGCGGACGATGTGCATATAGCGAACCCGGACGAAAAGGATTTTTCCACGGTGATCGCCAAGATGAAATTGCAGAAGCCCGACCTGATCATCGTGAATCTCGTCCAGCCGCAGGGAATCCCCTTCATAAAGAAGGCGAAGGAGCAGGGAATAGCCGCGCTCATAGTCTACCCGGGCGGACAAACGATCAACGAGACGACCGTTCCGATCCTCACAGGAACCTATATGGTCGATTTCACGATGTCAGACACGATGAACGCGAAGTTCAAGGCGGAATACGGCTCGACCGACGAAGTTGCGCCGAGCACGCAAACGGCGTATGACGCGATGTCCTTGGTAGGCGCGGCACTGAAAGCCGGCGCACGGACATCCGAAGCGATCGCGGACAGCATCCGTGCCATTAAGGACTATGCGGGACTTACGGGAATAATCAACTTCGACGGGAATGGCTACGCGGCATGGGACGATGGGGTATTTATCGTGAAAGAAATCAAATAAGCCCATGAAAAATCTCTGGGCGTTGCTCGCGGTCGTCATCATCGTAATCGGAGGATGGTATGCGCTATCAGGAAAGCCGGAGGTGAATGCCCAAAAAATCATGATCGGCGTCATCGCGCCCTTGAACGGCCCCGCGGCGTCCATGGGCGAGGCGATCCGGAACTCAGTAAACCTCGTGAAGGCTGGGAACGTTACGTTCGAATTCGAGGATGACCAGTGCGACGCTAAAAAGGCTATAGCGGCCTATCAAGCCATGAAACTGAAAGGCACAAGGATATTCTATGTCGCATGCAGCGGAAGCGTCCTGTCGCTCGCGCCTATGGTGAAGGAAAATAATGATCTGATAATTACGGCATACGCCGGATCAACGGAAATCAGGAAAACGGGCAAGGAGGTCATCCGTTTCAACCCCGACGGTATGAGCGTGATCGGCGTGATGACGGACTATCTGGCATCGGCCCCCTTCGCGAAGTACGGCATCCTCTACGAGAAGCAGGACTACGCCCAGTCGGTCGTAGATGGCCTGAAAGGTAAACTAGACAAAAATATCGTCGCGGAAGAAGGCTACCTGTCAGCCGATACGTCGTTCAAAACCCAGATCGCGAAATTGAAGGCGAGCGGAGCCGATGCGATTATCTTCGTGCCCGTGAGCGACGTCGCGGCGAAGATCATATACGGGGAAATGAGGGATTTAAAAATGGACAAACCGATCGTCGGGGAAGTTAATGCATGCGACTATGCATTCAAGCCATCCGATTACGGCCTGAAAGGCGTGTGTTGGAGAGCGGGTATCGATACGGAGGGATATAAGGCCTTCGCAGCGGCATTCAAGGCGAAATACGGTTCCGACCCGGCATATCCTCTCTATGACTCGTTCACATACGATTCGATGGGAATCGTTGATAGGCTCCTGGCAGGGAAAACGCCTTTGGATGATGCCGCAGTGCGCTCGATCGAAGACGAGATCGTGAAGGGGCAGAAGGGAAACGTGACGGACTTCTCGTTCGATGCGGATGGAGAAGTCCTTGCCAATCAATATTTGAAGCTCATAGAATTCAAATAATATGAAAAACCTCTGGATATGGTTCGTAATTGCCGTCATAGCGGTCGGCGGCTATATAGCGCTTTCGAAAAAGCCTGGAACAACTGATACGGAGACCGTGAAGATCGGCGCAGCGCTCGGGCTCACGGGCGATACGGGCGAGTGGGGAGCGGACGAATTGAGCGCTATAACGGCTGCGGTCGCGGAACATAACGCGAAAGGCGGTAAGCAGATCGCTCTCGTCGTAGAAGACACGAAGTCCACGGGAACAGGAACGGTGAATGCCGTGATGAAGCTCGTGACGGTCGACAAGGTTGATGCGATATTCGGCCCGACATGGGGAGACTCGTTCCAGGGAGGCTTCCCCATCGTCGAGAAGGCGAAAATCCCGACCGTGACGCCAAGCAGCGCGCTCGAAGCCGTCGAGGGGAAATTCGACTATGTCTTTTCGACCTGGTGGCCGCAACCGCAGGAAATAGCGACGCTTATCGCGCATATGGAGCAGCAGGGATACAAGACGGTCGCGCTCGTGCGCGACAATGACGCCTTCAACACGAAATTCATGGACCTATTTGGCGCCGCGCTGCCGAAAAGCATACGAATTGTCGACAAGCCGTCATTCCCGATCGGTACGACGGATTTCAGGACGACGATCCTGAAGCTGCGCGAGGAGAAGCCGGACGCAGTCATGCTCTCAATACAGGATACGTCCCAAATCGGCCCGTTCATGAAGCAGGCGAAAGAGCTGGGGCTCGCGAGCAAGATCATGTCGACCACGTCGGCGGAGAGTCCGGAAAATATCAAGAAATTCCCGGGATATTTCGAAGGGCTCGCTTACTCCTATCCCGACACGAAAAATGACCCGAGATTGAGGGAATTGCAGAAGGCATCGAAGGACAATAATGGCCCCTCGTTCGTGAATGCGTACAATGCCGCCTCGATTCTCATAAAGGCGATTGAGGAGAGCGAAGGAGGGGATATAGAAGCGGCCCTCCTGCGGGTCTCGGCCCCCGGCATCGGAGTTAAAGAAGTGTCTTTCAACGAAAAGCACCAGATTGCCGATGCGGCGTTCAAGATAAAAATCGTGAAGAATAACTCGTTCGAAGATTTCAAGTAATATGAAGAATCTCTGGATATGGATCGCGATAATCGCGGTGGCGGCAGTAGGGTACTTCACCGTATCCCGCGCGCCGGCCGAGACGACTGAGATAAAGATCGGCGTTATCGCCCCTTTGACCGGCATCGCGGCCGACTACGGCGCCGAGATGAAGGCGGGGATAGAAGCGGCAGGAGGCACGAATGTGGAGTTCATCTACGAAGACGACAAGTGCGACCCGAAAGAGGCGGTGAGCGCCTACAGGAAGCTCATCGATTTCGACAAAGTAGGCCTGATCATCGGCCCCGCATGCGGCTCGCCGCAGGAAGCGATCGCCCCACTCATGAAAGATAGTAGCGTGATCGCAGTCGTGCCGTCTGCCGCGCCGAAAGCGATCTACGCCGCAAGCGGAGAAAACATGTACGACATGCAATACACGCTCGAAACCGAAGGCCGGTTCCTAGCGCAAAAACTTCTCGAACTGGGATACAAGAACGTCGCTCTCATAAGCTATCAAAATGCGTTCTCGAAAACGCTCACGGACAGCTTCAAGGTTGGATATAAAGGCGAGATCGCGAAGGAAATCTCATTCGCCGGAACGGAAAAAGATATCTCTTCGGGCCTCTTGAAGCTCAAAGGAACGGAATATGACGCCATTATCTCGACGGACATCTCCTTCTTCTTCGCCCAAGGGCTCGAAAAACTAAGATTGCTCGGCCTGGAAAAACCCGTATTTTCCTCATATGCCGTGGAATTACCAGCGGTGCGACCGCTCGTCGAGGGCGTTGCATATTCGTTCCCCGGCGACAGCGTGGAAAACGGAAAGGGGGCGATATACAATATCGCCAAAGAATCGGTCGAATTCCTGGTTGCCCAAGCGCGCGCATGCCGGGGCGATTACGCGTGCATGAAGGCGAGGATCGGAAAAACAGGAAGCTTCGACGATGACGGGGCAATACTGAGAACCCTCGTCTTGAAACGGATCAAGGACGGGAAGCCGCAAGCATACTGAAAATATGAAGAGTGCCTGGACATGGATCGCCATAATCCTGATAGTAATCGCGGGCTATTTCGTCGTATCGAGAAATAAATCGGCTACGAATGACGGGGTAGTGACGATTGGAGCTGCCTTAGCGCTTTCAGGAGACGCTGCGCCTTGGGGAGAGGTGTCGCGAAACGCCGCGCAATTAGCCATCGATGAGATAAACGAAGCCGGTGGAATAAGAGGGCGGCAAATTGCATTAGTCGTAGAAGACACGAAAAGCTCCTCTAAGGACTCCGTTTCCGCCGTCTCAAAGCTCGTGAATGTCGATAAGGCGCAGGCGGTGATGATAACCTGGCTCGATTCGTATCCGGGAGCCGAAAGCGTGATGCCTGAAAATATACCCTTGATTTCCCAGGACGCGGCCATCGAATCGGTCAATGTCCCGGTCAATCATCAAAACGTATTTTCCCTATGGTATCGAACAACGGCAAAGGCGCAATCGATACTGGGCGCCATGGATCGCGCCCATGTGAAAACGGCCTATCTGGTCACTCAAAATGACTCATACTATGCGACATTGAACGCATTCTTGAAAGAAGAGGCTAAAAAAAGAGGTATTTCGATAATTGCTTCGGAATCCCTGAACCCGACTGATGATGGGCGGACGGTCGTTTCAAAAGTGAAAGCAGCAAAGCCCGACGCGGTATTCTTCGGTTCATACGATGACAAGCTGAGCGTGAGCTTCATGAAGGCGTACCGTGGAATCATAGGATACGGCATCCCGCTCTATGGCGACGAGTTCATCGAACAAGACTTCGGCAATGGGAATTTCGACCCTGCCTGGTTCGAAGGTGTCGTATATTATGTCCCCGCGGATCCCGATCCGGCATTTGCGAGGAAATACGAGGCCCGCTTCGGCAAAACCCCGAAGTTCAGCGCAGGAACGACATACGACACGGTGAACGTGCTCGCACGATACCTCGCCGATATGCCAGCCGATACCGCTCTATATATGAGGAAAACATCATTCGAAACGGTAACCTACGGGAAAATATCTTTCGACGAAATCGGAGGAATTATTGCGGATACCGCAGCGATTACGACAAAGAAAATAAGCGGGGGAAGGATAGTCTCTGCGGGCCTGTAAGAGAGCATTGACAGTGCTCATGCCGATTGGTATGCTTATCGTTACTTTCGTCGAAAAAAGAACATATATAAATAAGCGGTAAAAAAACAGCACACATGGCAGAAAAGGCAAAATTCGAGCGGTCTAAGCCGCACGTAAACGTCGGAACGATCGGTCACGTCGACCACGGCAAGAGCACCCTCACGGCCGCTATTACTCACGTCCTCCACATGAAGGGCTTGGCCGGCAAGGAACTGACCGTCGACGAGCTCGACAAGAGCCCGGAGGAAAAGGCCCGCGGAATCACCATTTCCATTCACCACTCGGAATACGAGTCCGAGAAGCGCCACTACGCGCACATCGATGCGCCTGGCCACGCCGACTACATCAAGAACATGATCACCGGAGCCGCCCAGATGGACGGCGCGGTCCTCGTAGTTTCGGCGACCGACGGCCCGATGCCGCAGACCCGCGAGCACATCCTGCTCGCCCGCCAGATCGGCGTTCCCTCGATAATCGTCTTTTTGAACAAGTGCGACATGGTCGACGACGCGGAGCTCATCGACTTGGTCGAATCAGAAGTCCGCGAATTGCTCAAGAAATACGAGTACCCGGGCGACCAGATCCCGGTAATCCGCGGTTCCGGCCTGAAGGCGCTCGAGGCCGCCGACTTGAATGACGCGGCAGTCCAGCCGATCTTAGACCTCGTGAAAGCGCTCGATGAATACATTCCCGAGCCCGTACGCGAAACCGAAAAGACCTTCCTCATGCCCGTCGAGGACATCTTCTCGATCGAAGGCCGCGGCACGGTCGTGACCGGCCGCATCGAACGCGGCATCGTGAAGGTCAACGAGGAAGTCGAGATCATCGGCCTCCGCCCGAGCCAGAAGACCGTCGTGACCGGCATCGAGATGTTCAACAAGCTCTTGGACGAGGGCCGCGCGGGAGACAACGTGGGTATCTTGGTCCGCGGATTGAAGAAGGAGGACGTGGAGCGCGGCCAGGTACTCGCGAAACCAGGCTCCGTCTCGCCGCACACCGACTTCGAGTGCGAAGTCTACGTACTGAGCAAGGAAGAAGGTGGCCGCCACACCCCGTTCTTCAAGGGATACAAGCCCCAGTTCTACATGAGAACGACCGACGTTACGGGCGAAGTCATCCTTCCGGAGGGCACTGAAATGGTCATGCCGGGCGACACGATCAAGATCAACGTCAAGCTCATCATGGCGGTCGCGCTCGAGGAAAAGCAGCGCTTTGCCATCCGCGAGGGCGGCAAGACCGTGGGCGCGGGCGTCGTGACGAAAATAATCAAATAGTCGGAAATAAAAGCTCTTTCAGTCAATTATGGTCAAGGATAAGCCGAAAGTAGAGAAGCTCCGCCTCCGCATCAAGGCGTACGATCATAAGCTGATCGACAGCTCGGCACGCCAGATCGTCGAAACCGCCAGGCGGTACGACGTCGAGGTTATGGGACCCATCCCGCTCCCGACGGAAATCCACAAGTATACGGTGAACCGTTCCACCTTCGTCCATAAGAACTCGCGCGAGCAATTCGAGCTTCGCGTGCACAAGCGGCTGATAGACATATTCAATATCACGCCGGGCATCGTCGAAGCGCTTTCCAAGCTCAACCTGCCCGCCGGAGTAGATATTGAAATTAAGATGATGTAAGGGCTTTGCCTAAAAAACCGCCAGGTCAAATGACTTGGCGGTTTTTTAGTTGCAAAACCTTATCCGTCAACTGGCGGATGGAAATATAGAAGCTGAATCAAAAAATTAAACCCCCGCCCAAGATGGGCGAGGGTCGAAGGGAAAATGGAGGCCTGCAAAGCCGATACGAGCGGATCGCATTAGGGCTTCTTAGCGTCGGTCGCCGGGGGACCGCCGCCTTGCTGGCCACGATCGCTACGCTGTTCGCGTTCCGGCTGCCGCTGCTGTTGCGCTTGCGGCGGCTGCGGCGGAATGACCTCGACCCACACGCGATCGAGCTTCAAATTGACGAAGGTGAACGTGTGGCTGTCGAATATTTGGGCGATGTTTCGCTGGAACGGAAAAGTTCTCGAAAGGGCCTCGCGGGCTTGATCGAACGTATCGAACGACGCGAGACGCTCGCCATCATCCGTCGCCATGAAGTCGCGAGCGCCGCCTTCGCCACGGGGAAGCCCCGGGGCATCAAGCAACATGAACACGAGGAATCGTTTCGGAGCGATGGGGGGAAGCACGGTCTGATTCTCCTGTAATATGGGAATTGGTGGGCGAACGATGTGTCTGCCCGAGCTGCGCCTAGTATGCCACATATCGAATATAAAATCAAATGCCGCTCCGAGAGAGGTTGGAGCGGCACAAGGAGAAATGAACGAAAGAGCTGCTTCAGAAACGCTACTTCGGAGTAATGGACGACATCGGAAGGGTCCGGCCTTCGCGCCGAAAACGCTCGGGATGCCACGCTTCGATCGTATTAGGAAGGCACGTGCTCGTGATATGGTCATGATCATGCGTTCGGCCGCGACGGAGATGTCTGAAAAAATTTCCCGTTCCGAGCGGATCGTTCAAGACGAGAAAGTACCCAGGGATCTCCTGAATGATGCGCCACCACATGTCAGGCATGAACATGCGCCAGGAAAAGACGCGCAAGAAACGGTTGAGACGTGGCGTTCGCTTCCACCAGATCATCTTGATCCGCAGCGCATGGAACCAGGCACCCACGGCATCAAACGAGATGGCCGGGGGGGATTCATCCGGGTAGAGGGCACGAAGGATAGCTCCGGCCAAATCAGCCTCCTCAATGGTGTCCCGGGCGGGCATACGCGTTCGAGAGAGTTCCCCCGCACTGAATTGGGTAACGAGCTTTTCAGACGGAACTCCATGCTCGATGAGCCAGAGCTCCATAAGCTGGGCGGAAGTAGGTATGGCAGGCTTTCCTTTCGTATCCCAGCCGCCTAAGAGGATGATCTGGTCATAGTCATCGGCATGCTTCACGATTTTCCAGCAGACGGCGAGCGTAAGAGCCCCGAGATACTCGGCAGTGCGAAAGCCATACGCATGAACCATGAGAATCCGTTTCGGCGGATTCGATTGGGAAGGCATGAAAGCCCCCTTTCTGATCGAGAAGTAATGGGTTTTCGAAGGTCTGACGCACGGTTAATATGCCACGAAGATGATATAGTAGCAATACTCCTTGCAAAAACGGGACGATTGCTTTAGTATTAAGAAACTGTTTTCACGATAGTCGCATATGGCACGATTGACCGGAAAGAAACTGAAAATGACGCAGATCTGGAAAGGCGACGTTGTCATTCCCGTGACGCTCGTGAAGCTCGACGAGGCGGGCGATATTTCGACGCTCGTCGAGAATTCCATGGTCGCCGTTACGGGTGTGACGAAAGGCCACGGTTTTGCGGGCGTCGTGAAGCGCCACAACTTCGGCGGCGGCCCGAAAACCCACGGCCAGAAGAACCGCCTGCGCGCCCCGGGCTCGATCGGCAACACGGCCGCCCAGCGCGTCATCCCCGGCCTCCGCATGGCAGGCCATATGGGAGTGATCAGAAAGACCGTAAAAGGCCTGAAGGTAGTCGCGATAAACGCGGAAACCCGCGAAGTCTCGATCCGCGGCGCGGTGCCCGGTCCTCGCAAAGGATCCGTCGAAATTTCCTCATAACATCATGAAACTCGCGGTATACAACAAGAAGAACGAAGCGGTCGGCGAAGTCGAGGCATCCGACGCTATTTTCAGCCGCCCCTGGAACTCCGACCTGATCCACCAGGTCGTCGTTGCCATTGCCGCGAACCGCAGGCAGCCGATCGCGCACACGAAACAGCGTGACGAGGTATCGGGCGGCGGCAGGAAGCCCTGGCGCCAGAAGGGTACCGGCCGCGCGCGGCACGGCTCGACCCGCTCGCCGCTCTGGAAAGGCGGCGGCGCGACCTTCGGTCCTAGGAACGACCG
>CALQZH010000018.1 GCA_943349395.1 Parcubacteria group bacterium
GAAGCAACGAGAAAGGTCGTGATATATTCGGCGGTCCCCACGACGGGCACGAGCGATCTATGCATCGCTTCGGCATAGGCATCGCGCGGGGCCTCAAGAACGCCGTCCGTCGCGATGAAATGATTCAGGCAGAATCCCCCGCCTCGATTCGCGATGTCCGTACGCATGCCAAGCAGTTTCAGGATGCCGAGGCAGAAAAAGCGTGCCATATAGAGACGCCTCGGCCTCGTACCCACGATCACGTCCCAGTCCGAGCGCCTATGGGCATCGCCCGTCGCGAGCGACCCCGAGACCAGCACGAAATCGACGAACGGAATCCATTCGAAAATCCATACTTTGAGAAGCAGGCTATGCCACGCATGGTCGAAAATTCCCTTTTGGTCCATCGGCTAGAATCTAGCCCATAATACCCCGATCGCGATAGTGGCTACTGCTCCTCGCCCCCCTTCTTCGGCCCGTCGATCAGCCGCACCTCGATGCCAGGCGATTCCCCGCCGATCTTCAACACATCCTTATCGATCTTTCCGAGCTCCTTGTATGCGGCGTCATACGCCTTTACCGCGGTTCCCAGGTGATTACCCAGCTTCTCGAAATACGATTCGTATGCGCCGATATGGCGCCCGAGATCCTGCACGCGCTTCACGATCGATTCCATCTCCTTGTGGAAGTGGTCGCGGCGCATGCCCTGCAGCACCGTCTGCAGGTACGCGAGAAACGAGGTAGGCGACACGATCATGACCTTCTTGTCTTTCGTCGCGTATTCGATGAGATCCTGCGCGGACGTCGTGCCCACCTTGTTCACGAGCAGGTCGTAGTAGATGGCCTCGGCAGGGATGAACATGAAGGCGAAATCCATCGTATTCTCCTCCGGGCGCACGTACTTCGCCGTCTCATCGATGCGGTTTTTGAGGTCCGTGCGGAACGCCTTCTCGAGGTGGCCGCGCTCTTCCTCGTTGCGGCTGTCCACCAGACGATTGTAATTCTCAAGGCTAAACTTCGAGTCGATGGGGATTATCTTTTCCTGGTAGAAGACGACCGCATCGACGATGTCGCCGTTTAGGAATGCGTACTGCATCTGGTACTGGCCCGGGGGGAAGACGTTCTTCAGGAGGGTTTCCAGGAGATATTCGCCGAGGATGCCGCGCTGTTTCGGGTTCTTCAAGATGTCCTCGAGCCCCCTGATCTGCTCCATGCCGAGCGCGACCTGCTTGTTCGTCGCGTCGAGCTTCATGAGCCGCTCGGAAATATCCTTGTTCATCTCGAGCATCTTCGTGCTCGCCGCCCCCGAAGACAGGAATTGCGCGTCGATGCGGCGGTTCGATTCCTGCAATTTCATATCGAGCATCTTCGTGAGCTCGCGGTTTTCGCGCACCACCTCGTTCATCTGGTTCTGGAGCATCAGGAAGCCCTGCTCAGCCGACCGATCCGCCGGCACATCAAGCTTCTTCTTCAAGAATATGAACATGATCGCGAAGCCCGCGACCATGATGATGCCCAGGGACCATACGCCGTACGATATCATCCGTTCAGGATATGCCACGTAGGCAAAAAAAAATAGCCGGGCGATGCATAAAAAAAGAGACGAGGGTTCGGTTCATCATATCCAGTCATGCGATCTCTCGCGACTCGATAGCATAGCCTGCACATCGCAGTGGCCCTGGAATCAATACGTCGCTCAGTGCGACGCTACGCCATGGCGCTTCATGCGGCTGCAGTGATGAACCTCCCCACTCGTCTACGGTAAGAGTATAGGGCATTATCTCCGTATCCGTCAATATCTCCAGCCCAATAAAAAAAGACGGGGACCGGTTCATCATATTCCATTGGGCTGCCTGTCTCTCACAGGGTTGTGCTCGCAACGGAACAGCGCGTAGCCTGAAGGTCTTCGCTAGGGGTCGATTCGCATCGCGCATGGTCGGCGACGCGCGATGCCGGCAAGCCCTAGGAACGCTACAGTGATGAACCGATCTCTCGTCTTGTGATAAACAAGCGGTCGACCCCTCGTATTCCGGCTTCGCCGGAATAGTCGCTCTACCCATAGACTTCTGACGTGGGATCGATTCTGCGCCGGGCTTTTCCCGCAACGCTGGATCCGAAGCCCTATGGCGAGGGGCCAACCGTTCGTTTATTCTTCCGTTATCATACGCTTATACAAGCCTAGGTGTCAAGGCCCCCTTAGGGGACACGGAAGGAATCTTATCGGCAGCTCGGATCGGCCGGATTGATCTCGCAGAGCTGGGACTTGATGACCGTGACGGTCTTCGCTATCTCGACGGATTGGCCGCCTTCGTTGCCGCACTTCAGCGTGTAGATCTACGTGCTCGCCGTATAAAAAAAAAAAAAACCCCTCGACGGATCCGCGAGCTTGCCGACCGTCGGCAATATGCGGCATTCGTCCGCATCCTGGCATTCCCAGGTCAAGCGCGATGTCTTCTGCGGCGATATCAGCACCTTCGGCCCCGCGTTGAACGAGCATGCGAGGTCGAATACGTGCGGCGGCTCGACCGGCAGGATGCACTTCGCGAGACCCACCTTGTATGTCGGCCCGTTAAAATGCAGCCACCCTACCACGTCCGACCCCCAAGCATAGCCCGCAAGGCTGCACCCCGATGCCACGGTCCCCACGACCTTCGGACCGTAGGTCGCTCCTTTCAGCTTCACGATACCGTCCCAGTCGCCCGAATTCGGGGATATGACGCTCGAGCAGTCGCCGCCTTCCGTTGCCGAGCATACGCGCGCCGTATCTCCCGTGAGCTTGATCCAGCCCACGTTCTCCGACCATGCGTATCCTCCGAACGCCCCGGTCTCCTCGTCGATCGTCGCCTGGTATACGGGCCCCGCGAAGCCGACCCAGCCGATATTTTCCGACCATGCATGGCCGCTCAAGGACACGAGCGCGAAGAGCGGAATGAAGAGGAATCCCATATCGGATTAGTGGCAAAGTAGGCCCCAAAGGCACACTACTTTGGTAAATCCATCATTGACTGTTCCTAAAAAAGTATCGTTTGCATCGCCACCGGCATTTAAGCGGGTATAGAGCGCCTGCGAGCAGGGAGCGGGCGCCGTCGCGCCGCACGACTTCGGCTTCGAGCTTATCTGGAGGGATACCACCTTCACGCCCGTAAGTTGTCCGCCCGAGCACTGGAGCCCCATGGTTATCGCGAGGCCCGCCGCGCTTGACCCGTCGCTCTTGCAATCGCATTTCCAGCCGCTCCAGGCGCATGATGAGCCAGCTTCGAGCCACGACGCGCGCGTCTCGCCACCGAGCGTTATGGTCGTCGCCTTGAGATTATTCACCGTCAAATCGCCTGCCTTCACCTGCCTGCCCGATCCCGCCGTTATCGGCGAGGGCGCGTTATTCAGGGGCGGGAGCGCCGTCGGCTCGGTGAACGCGAATGCGACCGACGCGATTGCCGACATACCCGCGATTCCCCCGATAAGCCACGATTTTCTCATAGTAGTATCATACCTCGGAATAAAGCCGCACCTCTTGTGGATAAGTCCCTTGCTGATAATCAACAGAAACCGAAGCAGAGCGCCTTCGCTACCTTGACGACCCCTTTCGCCACGGTCTTCGCAACCGAGGTCATCACGGTTGCTGCCGCTTTCGCCACGGTCGTCACGACCGCGGCTACCGCTTTCACCGCCGCAACGACTGTTCCCCCAACGAGCTCGATCGGATTCGTATTGGGATCAACGGCGAGCTGCGATACCTTCGAAGAGAGATTTTTGACCGCATCCACTAGCCCGCCCGCGACAGACCCTACTGCCCCAACTACCGTTTTCACCGTCCCCACGACTACGTCGATTCCGGCGCTCGTTACCGCCATAGCAATGTCTATAGGCGCCAATACGATAGTCGCGACGACCTTACCCGCTCCTGACAACCCCTCCGTTGCCGATTCGAGAAACGTACCGCTATCCTGGTTATTCCGCGTATATATTCCCTGCGTGCATGGGGCGGGCGCTGTCGCGCCGCATGACTTCGACTTCGAGCTTATGGCCAGGCCGAACAGCCCCGCATCCTCAACCCGCCCGCCCGCGCATTTCACGCCGAATGTGAGCGCGAGGCTCGCGAAGCTCGAACTATCGCTCTTGCAATCGCACCTCCACCCCTCCCACGAGCATGACTGGCCTACGGGAAGCCACGACGTGCGCGCTACCCCTCCCAAATCGATTGAATTTGACGATTTCATATTCTCCACTGTAAGATCGCCGGCTTTTACCTGGCCTATCCTACCCACATCGAGCAATGCGGGCGATTTGAATGCCGTAGGAGATGCGATAGGCTCCGTGAACGCGAGCGCAGTTCCCGCGGAAGCGGATATCGCGAGAACTATAGCTAGGAAAGCATAGGGGCGCTTCATATCGCGCATCTCAATGCGGCGGAGGCTGACCGCCTTGAGGAGGCATCTGCCCTCCGTTTATGGGAGGATATTGCGGCATGGATGGCGCTGCCATCTGGAGCGCGGCCGCAGTCGCTCCTAATTCCTGCGCTTTGGTCCGCAGTGCCGGAACGCGAAGCATCTCACCAGCGGACATTCCTATGCCGCCTAAAATACCTCCCTGCGGAGTAATATACCCAAATCTCCTATCATTGCTTATGCAAACGGAAATCTCATTTTTATTATTAGGATCAATTCCCGTGTATTTGAATGCCCCGGGTAAAATATCTTTCACTTCTGATTTCCCGCATACCCCTTCAGTATCGCCACCAAACTTTATCGTATACATTGTTTGGTTGCACTGCGCGGTCGTTAAGGCAGTGCCGTAGGCATTATATCTACCCCACTTGCAAAACGGCTCAAGCGGACCCTTTCCGCACTCCTCGAGAGTCGTTATGGCAGAGCAATTGACGCTTTGCGCGATTTGGGCGAGGCTAGGCGGCTTCGGTGCTTCGACTACGGGCGCGGGTTTCGGAACTGGCTCGGGGGCCGTTGCGACAGGAACGGCTGCCTGGACAGACGTTTTCCTGCTCTTCCATCGCGAGGTGCGAACGGCCGGCGTGCCGAGTATCGCGTCGACGGCCTGCGCGGCATACACGCCATCGCCCTCGCTCTCGTCGCCGTAGAGCGCAAGCTCCGTCTTCTCGCATAGCTCGGCATCGAACACCTGCCCCTTGGTACACGCGACATCGAGCACCCTCGTCATCATGCTGTATCCTGACACGTATCCCGCGCGATAGCTTTGCGTATCGACGAATCCGTATGCCAATATCGCCGCGGCAACGATGATGACCGCGATGCTCGCAATCCGTACGTTCTTTCCCATATCTTCATATCATACCCCATGAGGGGGTAGGTCCCCTTGTGGAAAACTATTTTTGTATCGTCACCGGGAACGTATACGATTTCTTCCCCGTCGTCGCTCCCGTGATTTCGACCAGTATCGAATAATCCCCCAGCTTTTCCCAAAAATGCTCGATCGACTTGTCCTCGCCCTTCTTCACCGATCCCGATACGGACTTCGTGTCTCCCCAATTCACGGAATACAGGAGGTCCTCCGCGTCCGCTCCTATGAGAAGGGAGAGGTTCTGCTGGACGGGACGCACGATGGATACGTTCGATTGCTCACCGAGCGTTCCGATCGGCACGCCCAAGACCTGCCCCACCTCCTTGCGCGCTACCTCGATACCCGCCTTCGCTATCTCGCCCGCGAAATCAGTGACGATCGCCTTCGGCTTCTCGATCAAGAGATCCATGCCCGATTTCAAAAGCGACGCGCCCGCATCCTTCGCCATTCCCGCCTTCCCCGGCGTTTTGTCAAACAGCTTGCCGATGCCGATGGAAAGCGAATCGCCGCTTATCGAGCGTGACGCCTTCGCGAGGTCGAAGCCAGAATTCCAGAAGTACCATACGCCGCCCGCGACTGCGGCCAAAAGCAGGAGGTAGAGGATCCCGCCCCCGCCGCCTCCCTTCTTTCGCGACGATCGGCGCGGATATTCGTCGTCGTTCATGCTCATAGTATACTCTTCCTTTCTCCTTACTTGAAAATTTCCGGTCGGTACTTGTTGCTCGGATTCCAGTTGAGCCATCCCGCCGACAGGCCCGCGTCATGGATTGCCGTAATCTGCGCGCGCACCATCTCGGGCGTGTAGTCCGCGCCCATATTGAAATCCTGGATCCATGGGCGGATGTTCGTAAAGGGCTGGCCCGCATCGGCGAATATCTCTTTCCCCTTCGCGAGCGTCCCCGCCATCACCTCATACGGATGCGCCGCCGGATTGTCGAAGTCGAAATTGCCCGCGTCGAAATGCGAGGGATAGATCATAGGGCAAATGTCGTCGAAGACTGCCGCGAGTGCCGGCGCCGACTGGCCGATGCCCAGGTCGGCTTTGCGCATGAACGTGTAACCGAAGATGTCCGCGGTAAGCCGGATATCCGGATAGTCCTTCTTCAGCGCGTCCTTCAGATACTTGGCGACGGTAACGATCACTTCGCTTTTTTGCCTACCGGCGCTCTCCTTCCAGAGGGGATACACCGCAGTCGTCACTCCTTCCGACGGGAACCTGAAGTAATCGAAATTGATCTCGCCGAATCCCGCATCGACCGCCTCCCGCGCCACGCCCGCAATATGCGCCCATGCGTCGGGATTGCTCGCGTCGAGCCAGTGCCTGCCGCCGTGGTCGCGCCACAGCGTGCCGTCTGCGCGATGCACGGCCCACTCGGGCCTTTCTTCGGCCAGGCTGTTGTTCTGGAATACCACGAGCCGGGCTATCGGGAAGATATGGAGGAATCGCAGGCGGCGTATCGCTGACTTGAGACGGTCGTCGATCAGGACGCGGCCCGAGTCGTCCTGGATGTCGACCACCACCGCGTTCGGGGAGAACTCGCCCGAAGAGCCCTTGATCAGGCTTATGATACCGTCCATCTTTCCGCTCCGCACGATCGAGGCGGTGATATAGAGTGCCCGTACCTCCGCCGGATATTCGAGCGGGGCGAGCGGGGGCAATGCGCGAAGATCGGGCTCCGCGATGGCCACTACCTGCGCCTTCTGCGTGGCAACCGGCGCGGGACGCAGGGCGATGAATGCGCCGGATGCCGAAACGAGGATGAGCGCCGATGCAAGCGCCTTTGCCTTACCGGGCATAGGGGAATACGACGATGAACCATGCGGCAGCAGACAAGAGAACCGCCAGCACCTTCTCGGGAAGATTCGTTGCCAGGCTCTTCCTTAATACTATCTTCTTCGGGTCGTACTTATCCCTCATGAACGCGCCTATCGTGCGGCTCAGCTCCTCGGCCGACGCCATGACCGCGAGTCGCCCGTCCCGCGCGACGGAGATCGTTCCCTTTTCCTCGGACACGATGACCGCGAGCGCGTCGGATACTTCGGCGATGCCTAGGCCCGCGCTATGGCGCGTGCCATATGACTCGATCTGTCCGAAATCCTGCGATAGCGGCAGATGCACGCCGAACTTGGCGACCAGGCCGCCGGCGATCACGAGCGCCCCGTCATGCCCTGGCGAGCTCGCGTCGAATATGCTCTCCAAGAGCGGCTCCGAAACCCGTCCCTCGAGAGGGAATCCGCCGGAGAGGTGGCGGCCGATCGCCTCATGACCCGTGAATATGACGATCATGCCGATCTTTTCCGCGCTGAAGCGTTCCGCGACACGCACCACGCACTCGACGATGCCCGTGCCCGGGCGCTTCCTCATCGCGGAGCCTCCCGCGCCCATCCATATGGCGATCATTTCGAAATATCTCCGCAATTCCGCCTGGAATATAATCACGAGTCCGAGCAGGAACACGCTGAAGAAGAGATTGAGCGCGGCCGCCGACAGGCGCAGGCCGAACGCGCTCGCGGCGGCGTAGACTACCGATACGACGATGATGCCGTACACGACGAATAACGAGCGCGTCTGCTTCAAAAGCATGATGAGCCCGTATGTCAGGAACGAGCAGAGGCCGATATCGACGATGTCTATGATCCGCATATGAGTAGAGCTTATCTCATAACTCTCTCGGCCGCGATAGCGGCTGATACCCGCATCGCCAAAAAAACAGCCACCCCGTCGCATGACGTGGCGGCCATTCCCTTCCGGATCGCCGGAAACCCTAGAGCGTGATCACGATGTCCTTCTTCTGCCCCGAAACGACGTCGATCGGCATCGTCTTCACGACCTCGTTCGGAATGCCCGTGTCCGATGACAGCGTGCGCACCTTGACCTGGTCATACCCTATCGCCGCGAGCGATACGGTGAATACATTCGCCGTGGTTCCTGCCGCGACCGGCTTGTAGCCGTCGTAGACCTGGATCCAGCCGCCGTTCGCGTCGGTCGCGCGATACGGGTTATGCACGAAGATCTCCCGCACGGTAACTGCCGCAGGCGACGAAACCGAGAACGAGACTTCGCCCTTTCCCATCGCGACCGGAGCCGCCGTGACCTCCCCTGTCATGGCCGGAGCCGCTACCACGTCCTCCGCCGGACCGGCTCCCGCGGGCGGCATGATGCCCGCCGCATCAGTCGCGGTGGACGTCGCTTCCATGACCTCGGTCGACGTCGCGACCGCCTCTTCCGCGCCTGGTGTTCCGGCGGGCGACGACGACATAAGAAGCTTCACCCCCACGACCACTATCACGAGCACCAATATGACGATGGCGAGATTGGTACCCGCCTGGCCCTTCTCCTCCTGCTCCGTGTTCTGCATGTATTCCATATGCGCATCATGGTAGGGCCAAAGAACGAATGGCGTCAACAGCTATAGGCCTGGCAGTACGATACCCGATCCCTCGAGGAGCTCCTTCAGCGGATACGTGGAGATTACCGTCGCGCGTACCGACTCGTCTTCCTTCGCGCTCACGACGCCGATCACCTTTCCTTTCCAGAATACGGGCGATCCCGACCTGCCCCCGATCGTCTCCATGTCGGCCAGGATGCCAATCGGCTCATCCTTGAAGAGCGTGTCGCCTCCCACATAGTCGCGTACCGCGCCCACGCTCCCTTGCAGATGGAATACGCTGCCGTATGACGGCGTTCCGCTCGGGAAACCGAAGGTCACGATCTCTCCGCCTGGCGCGGGCATAGCGCCACCGCCGAGACGGCTCTCCGGAAACGATGCCGGCATCGAGCGGCCGAAAAAATTCTTCGCGTCGTCAGTGACGTCCGCGATCTTCACGATCGCCATGTCGAGAAAGCCGGCTTCCGACTCGCTCATGCCAGGCTTCGCGGATGTCTTGGGAACGAATGCGATATCCGCACGATATGGCAAGGAGCCGACCTGCACGAAGGGATTCAGCGTCCGTATCTCGGCCGGCGTCGGCGCATGCGTGCCCTCGTCCGGACCCCCCACGACGCACGACTTCAAGGCGTATCCCGACACCCCTTGCCTGCCGCCGGTGCGCCGATACGCGTACTCCATATCGACCACGTGTCGCGCGGTCAGCACGTATCCCCGGGGATCGATGATTGCGCCCGATCCGAACGCCGTAATTACTCCCCCCGTCGCCGCGTTCTCGAACGAGCATCGCACGACGACTACGGACGCCATGACGATCGGAACCTCCGGCGGCTCCTTCGGCACGGAGACGCTCGGTAGGACAGGGATGGGCGCATCCGGCGCTTCCCTGGCAAGCATGGGCATCGCGGCCACGGGCACTTTCGCCATGGGCTTTACGGCCCGCTCAGGTACCGACTCGGCCTTCGGCTCCGCTTTCGCCTCCGACTTCACGATCGGCCTCTCCCTGCGCTTCGCAATGCCCTCCGGAATTTTCGCCGGTGCCGCGCTCGGACGAATGACGATGACTCTCGATCGCGATGCATATGAGCCGACGCCGACTGCCGCGATCGCTGCCGCGATAAACAGGATATAGAGCCTCATTCCCTGCGAATATGGGCCTGCGAATATTCGGCGCTCCCGCCCACTTTCTTCCCCGGATTGAATATCCCGTGCGGATCGAAGATGCGCTTCGCCTCGGCGAAGAGCGCGCAGATTTCCGGCCCGTACATCGTCTCCAGGTACGGCGTGCGCATGAGCCCGTCATTGTGCTCGGCCGTTATCGACCCGCCATACTTCACGACGAGTGCATATACTTTCTGCCCTAGCTCCCTGATCACCTGCCGCGAGCGGACGATCTTCAGATCCATGAGCGGAATGATATGGAAATTGCCGTTGCCCATATGCCCCGCGACCGTATAGGTCATGTCCTTCTCGTACGGCTTCATGAGCGCCTCGAGCTCGGGCAGGAATCGCGGGAGCTTCGCCGGGGCGACGATGACGTCGTCTATGAAGGGCGCGGTCTGCTTGCCGCGAATCTTCGTGCGGAGCAGGCTGAAGCTCTCCCGGCGCACCGCCCAATATTTCTCCGCATCGCGCGCCGTCTGCGTTATCCGCATCGCGCCGCACAGTCCCGCGAGGCCCTTCCGTGCCGCTTCGGCCTTCTTCAAGGTCTCGCGCTCGGAATCGCCCGTGAATTCCGCGAGGAGCACGAGCTTCGGCAAGCCGCCGTTCCGGATTATCATGCCGACCTCGGGAATGAATTGCCATGCGAACCGGAAGAACATGTAGCGCATGCCGAGCTTCAGCGTGTGATCGTCATACGACTCGAAGCTCTCGGGGCGCTGTTCGAGCACCTTGGGGACGAGCGCGGCGAGGGACGACGCGTCGTTCAAGAACATCACGAGTAGGCGCGAATGCTTCTTCGGGCGGATGGTCCTGAATCTGACCTCGGTCACGAGGCCGAGCGTTCCCTGCGAGCCCGTGATGAGCCGCCCCATGTCGAAGGTTTTCCCATCATAGACGTCCCAGAGCGCGTATCCCGCCGAGTTCTTGCTCACGTCCGGCTTCGCGGCGCGCAGGGCATCGGCATGCTTCGTCACGAGATCGTATACGGACCGGTAGAGGTCCCCCTCGAACGTCGCGAGGCGCATCTTCTCCCGCAATCCCCGCGCATCGAGCTTGCCGAACGAGTAGACATTTCCGTCCGAACAGGCCATATCGACCCGCGCCACGTAATCGGCGGTCTTCCCGTACGAGAGCGTCTTCTCGCCGCCCGAATTATTCGCCACCATGCCGCCGATCGCACACAGGCCCTTCGAGGCCGGATAGCTCGGCAGGAGGAAATCCTGCGCCGCGAGCTCGCGCTCGAGATCGCGGTAATACGTGCCGGGCTCCGCGACCGCGAAGCCGTATCCGACCTCGCGGATATGATTCATATACCGTGTGAAATCTACCACTACCGATTCGGAGAGCGGTCCGCCCGTCATGTCCGTTCCCGCCGCGCGGGCGGTGAGCGATATTCCCAAGTGCCGGTTCCCGTTCGCGAACGCCACGAGGGCCTTCACGTCGTCCGCATCGCGCGGGAATACGACCGCCTGCGGCACGACCCTGAACAGGCTCGCGTCGCGGCTCGCGGTTTCGCGCGACGCGTGATCTTCAGCTATATCACCCTTGAATCCGGCGATCACCATGCCTTCATGGTATCACGAATTTCCCCCGCCTCTCCCGCACCATGCCCTCTGCCGCGAGATTCGCGGCATTGCGGCGTATCCGCCCTTCCTGCATGCCGGTTTCCCGCGTGATATCACCGATCGTGCGCGGCCCGGAGGCCAGGAGCAGCTTCATGATCGCGCCGCGCGCCTGCCTGTCCGAGCCCGCGAACTTCGCCTGCGGCGCATGATGCGCGCTCGCGCGCGACGGATTCACCCCGAGACCCTTAAGATGCGCGCCATAATCCATGAGCGCCCAGTACCACTCGCGCGGCGGGGCACGGTCGAGCGCCTGCTCCACGAGCGGCAATATCTGCGTGTCC
>CALQZH010000019.1 GCA_943349395.1 Parcubacteria group bacterium
GGACGACGGGATCCGTCGCATAGAGCTTCGCGAGAACGTCGTCGGGCAAGTCCTCGATCTCGAGCCCGAAGAACGTCATATACCCCCCGTCCGTATGGGAGAAGATGCGGTCAAGCTCGGCGATCTTCGCCTTGCCCTTCGCCTCGGCGACATCGAGGCTCTGGCGGAGGAACTGGTAGATGCCGATCTTATGCGAGAGCATCTCGAGCGTCGCGCAGTCCGTGATCGCGGAACCGAGCTTCTCATGGAGCTTGCCTTTGTAGTCGGCATTGAATTTCTTCGCGAGCGCGACATAATCCGCCATGTCCCGATCGATCTGCGGATCGTCTACCCCGGAATACATGAACGAGAGGTCCCACCGTACCCCGTCGGCCTTCAGGTCGATAGTAGCCATATGATCCATGGATTTTCGCACGGAATGGCTCGCGGGAGAATATTGACTGATATGTAGAAAAAGTATGAAAAACGGCGGGAGAGACTCCCGCCGCGAGAAACGGCCGAAACGGCACGATGTCATTACAGAACCTTCGCCGCCTCGAACCAACTGAAACGCCCGTCCATATTTGCCACGAGACATCGGGAGAATTGGCCGATCAGTCCGATGCTCCGCTTGACCTCGTCATTGAAGCCATCGCGCGCGATATCCGAAACGAGATTGCACGCAGCAGCTTCGCCGCGCGTCCGAGCGATTTCCTCCCAATCCGAACTGGCACGCAAAAGAATTTCCTGCGTAACGGCTTCGAAGGGAAAATGCATCCAATGTTTCTCTGCCTTGTTCAGGCTCAAGGTGCATTGCTGCAAAGGCCAATTGATGAACAGCTCGACGCTGACCGTTCCGAACTTGATATGGAAAAAGAAGCGGATCTCGGGATTGAACTGCTCCCGCACGAATGCCGCAGTGAGCTGTCGCTCGACGGGCCCGCACGAACGCGCTATCCCTTCGACGGTAGCGCGCAAATACCTCTCCCAATCCCTCCCCCATCCCCGGACGATCTCGTCCGAAGGACGAAACGCAGAATCATAATCAACGAGCATTGTCTCGCCTCCCAGTACCGCTGAGATTGATGGATGCGGGTACCGCCCTCATCCACGAGAAAAGCCATCGGAAAAACGGCACCGCTTGCCGCTGTCCTGGCATGCCTATAATGCCATTATTCGGTATTAAAAGCAATGAAACGGCTATGCCCCCGCCGCGAGCAGAGCCTCGAATCCGTCATAGCAGCTGAGGATGATCTGCCGCAATTCCTCCTTGTCCCGCATGCCGTCGATCACCCGCCGGATCTCGTCCGCCGCCGCCTCGGTCAAGTCAGTGCTCACGATGAAGGCCTTCTGCGTCTCTGCCGTGGGAGGAACGGCGAAATACCGCCGGAGCGAGGCATACCACAGGTCCATCCCCTTCTTCTCCACGGGAAACGGGCTCGCCTCGTACGGGATCGTCGCGAAATCATCGATCACGCCCTGCCACCCGTCGAACCGGCCATAGAGCACCTCGTCCTCGAAAAACTTCAAGGACTGGCTCGCGTAGCGCGATGCGGGAACGTGCGCATACGCCCCGTGCGCGATCATATATTTTTCCCGCTCATTGTCGACGACCGAATGGAATTTCGCCCCGGCCATGAAGGCGCCTTCCCCGAAGAGACCGCGCACTAACACGTCCGGAAAATGGGTTACGGCGCGCGGAAGCCCGACGAGATACCGGATATCGGGAAAGCTCGTACCGATCAAGAACTCGCGCCGCGAAAGGTCGGGGAAGAATCGGCGATGGGCCAGGTCGGCCAGAACGATATGTACGACAGGCGCAGCCATATCAGATGATGGAACGGATGAGCTCCTTCGTATCCTCGGCGTTCGCCACGTCGACCGTCATCGCCCCGGTACGCGTTGCCGCGGAATCGTTGCCCCCCTCCTCGAGCGCGTCTCCTATGTACACGACGTCCCCGATCGGGACATGCCAGAATTCCATGACGCGGCCGATCCCATACGCCTTGTCGATGCCTTTCTTCGTAACGTCGATCGAGGTTAGGCCGCCGAAGCGCACCTCGCAATCCGGAAGGAGCGGCTCTAAGACGGCGATAAGGGCGGGGCGGACATCGGCCGTCCGGTTCCACTCAGTTTTCGCCGCAACGGGCGCCTCTTGGCCGAGCGCGGAAAACGTGACTTGGCTCCCCCGATCCTCGATGACTGGGCCGTATGTCGATGAAGGGTGCGCATAGCCGGTCGCACGGAAGGCTTTGTCGAACGCGGCCATGATAGCCGCCTTCTCCTCCGGTGAAAACGCGAATTCATAGAGCTTCTGCCACGCGCCGTCCCGATACGCATACATGGCTCCGCCCGAAAGCGGCAAAAGGAAAAGGTTCTGAAGAAGATCGGGCGGGCATGCGAGATACGCGAGGAATTGGCGCTCGAACTGCCCATAGCTCCCGCCGCCTATGACCGCCACTTTTTTGATAGCGAGAAGGCCGGCAAGAAGCCCGGCCATCTCGGCATCAAGCGGAGACTTGCTCTCGGCGAGCGTGCCGTCCAGGTCGAACATGATGACGGTCTTATGCGAAAGATCGGGAAGCTCTAGCATGTACAGAATTTGAGAGCCGTAAGGAGCTTCGCGATCGGGATGGTCGCGACGCCCACCACGCTGTCCCCGCCGCCGTAATAGACGAGGAGCGTTTTCCCGGAAAGCACGGCACCGCAGGGGAAGACCACGCGCGAAACCTGGCCGTTGACCTCATACGGCATCACGGGCTCGAAGAGCGGTGCATCGAGGCGCCCGATGACCCTGGTCGGATCCGCGAGATCCAAAAGCACGGCCCCGACGCGATACGTGCCATCGTCCGAAATGCCGTGATACAGCATCACCCAGCCGTCAGCCGTCTTCACAGGCGGCGTGGCTGTCCCGACCTTCTTGCTATCCCACGATCCCTTGCGCGGGGCGATCCACCGATGCTCCTCGATCCACTCTTCGCCCTTGAAGTCGAGGGATTTCAGGAACGCGAAGTCAATCGAGTCGCCTATGCGGTGCACGATCATCCACTTGCCTAGGACCCTCTCGGGAAATACGAACGCATCCTTGTCGCTTATGTCCGGCGGCGATATGAGCGCGGACGGAGCCCAATTCCATTCCTTATTCAGGAAATCGGCTTCCTTGATGGACGTGATGGCTACCCGCGGCGGGTGCTGGCCGTCATACGCGGCATAGAGCATGTAGATGCGGTCGCCGACGAGAGTGAGACGCGGATCCTCGCAGCCCGAGTTGCCGCCGGGAACAAGCTTCTGCTCGAACGCATCGCGCGGCACGTATATGGGCTCAGGCAGGCGCTCGTCGACATGAACGCCGTCCATGCTCGACGCATAGCCGAATACGGACGTGTTGTCGTCGGACATCGCGCGATACACGATATGGAACTTCCCGCCCGCATGGATCGCCCCGGGATTGAACGTGGCTTTTGTTTCCCACGCATGCCCTGCGACGGGTACAAGGATCGGGTTCTCCTTCGCGCGCATGAGAGTCGCCACGCCCCGCTCCTTCTGAGTCATCGAACGCAGGAGCGAATCGAGCTCGATCAAGGCCAGGCAGCACGTCATGTCGGCCGCCCCGTAATAAAGCTTCACCCAGCCCTTCTCGATCAAGGCGCCCGTGGGAAAGACGATGTTCGGCACGAGGCCAATCCGCTCGTAATATTCCTCGGGAACGAGGATCGGCATATCCGTCCGCGCGACGACCTTCAAGGGATTTTCGAGGTCGAGCAATACGGCCTCGATGCCGAACTGCTTCACGGGCGAGAAATAATTGCGGATATAAGAATAGATCACGAGCCATCCGTCCTTGGTCTTCACGGGCGGCGCGCCGACTTCGACATGGTCCTCCGGCCGGCGGACGAGGGGTAGGACATGGCTCTTGTACGTCTTGTACCACGCTTCCCAATGAGGCCTGGACCACAGATCGCTTTCATTATCGAACGACGCGAGGCAGATATGCGCGGGGGGCATGTCGGTATGGAGCGTGAGCAGGGTCCAGATCTTCCCGCCGATTTTCTCGGGAAACATCGCCATGCCCTTGGCATTGAAGGGCGTGACGAGGTGCTTTTCCGAAACCGTCCTCAAGTCCTTCGAAAGCGCGACACCGACCTTGATACCCTCGGCGCGAAAGGGATACGCGCCGAGCGCGGTATAGAAAACGTAGTAGGTATCGCCAAGCTTCGTCACGCGCGGATCCTCGCAACCGAACCGTTCCCACGAATACTCGGGGACGATGAACCGCTTCCGGTCGGCGAAGTGTACGCCGTCCACACTCTTCGCGATGCCGATGTCAGATACCATCATCTCCGTACGCGCGGAAGTGTGATAATGCGAATGCGACAGGGCGCGATATAGAAGATACGTTTCTTTCCCCTTCTTCACGGGACATCCGTTGAACGCGGCCTCGGCCTCCCACGAGTGCTCGCGGAGCGGCTTCAATATCGGGTTTTCTTCCGACCGCCGGACTATCATGATTCTTTTCTTGCTTTCAGCTTCGGCACGGCATCCTTTTTCAGCTCATCTATGAATTCGGCGAAGTCGGCCTGGGCGACGCCCGCATAGCTGTCGGCGACGCCATAATACAGAAGAAGCTTCTTGCCCTTTATCACCGCCCCGGGAGCATACACGACGCCCGGCTTGAATCCCGCCTCGCCATACAGCTCCGTCGGTTCCAAAACGGGCTCCTTCGCGCGCGCGAGCACCTGTGTCGGATCGTTCAGATCCAAAAGCATCGCCCCGACCTTGTACTTGCCCCAATCGTCGTCCATCGCATGGTAAAAAACAAGCCAGCCATAGGGAGTCTTCAAAGGAATCGGACCCACGCCGCGCACCCACTTATCCCAACCCTGCTTGCGCGGCTTCCCGCCATGCGCGCTCTTGATCGGCACAGCATCCTTGAAATCAAGATTGTCGACATACTCCACGGCAATCTCAGGATTGATGCTATGGAGGATGGCATACTTGCCATTGATCTTCTCCGGGAATATCACCCAATTCTTATGCACCTCGCCGGGGGGAGAAATCAGGACCGAAGGCTTCCACTTCCACTTCTTATTCAAAAAATCCGTGATCTTGATGGACGTGAGACCGACGCGCAGTCCGCCGTCGCACGCGGTATAAGTCATATAGAGACGGTCCTCGTCGCCCACGCGCACGATGCGCGGGTCTTCCGCCCCGCCCCAGCTCCCACCCGAGATATACGAATGATACGTGTACGGCCCCATCACAGCCCGGTGCTCGAAGGCCGGGCGCGGCAACCGTTCCTCGATCACGAAGCCGTCGCGGGATGCGGCGTATCCCAGGCGAGACACGCCGTCATTCCCGATCGCGCGATACATGAAATGAACCTTGCCATCGAGCGAGATAACGCCCGGATTGAATGTCTGCCAGGCCTCCCACGCATGCTCCGCACGAGGCGAAAGGATAGGATTCTTCGCCGAAACCTTGAGCGCGGTCTTCCGTGCCGGTTTCTTTCGAGCAACGATAGGCTTCTTCGACACCGCTACGGGCTTAGGAGAAAATATGATCGCCTTCTTCTTTGGAACTGAAGAGGTGGTTTGTTTCTTTGCCTTCGGAGCTAGCTTCTTCTCGATCCGCTTCTCTGCGGCGGGCTTTGTGCGTGTCTTAGGCGTAGGCGGCTTCAAGAAAGCTTTTTTCAGCAAGGCGCCGACCCGCCCGAAAAAAGACGGGGTGGTTTTCTTCTTTGATGCCATGCGAGTGCTTATATACACTCTATCCCCCGATACGATTTTTTACCAATCAAAACATCCCCACGCTATCCCAAATTCCGTATAAGAAATTCCTTGAGCGCCCAAAGATCCCGCGCGGCATCGTCGTAATGATAGGAAACGATACCGACAGATGCGGCACTCCTGACCGCATCGGGACTATGCTCGAAATATACGACATCTTCGGGCTTCAAGCCGAAGTGCGCGAGCATTGTCCGGTAATACTCCGGATCGGTCTTTTCGGGATCATGCTTCAGCGTGAATATCTCGTACGGCATCGCATCCAATCCGAACTTCGCGAACTGCTCGTCATCGGCGCCCGTAAGCAGGATTTTCCGATTGGGAAATCCCTCAAGCATCTCGTGCATCGCCTCGAAAACGCCGAATATGCCGCTCTCATCTTCTTCAACAAAACAATACACGGCATCGACGAGGATTGTTTTCATGGCCTTTATGTCCGGCGAGGAATCTTGAACTCTATCGGCTTTTCGGCGATGCCGAGCCTCTCGATCCCGTTCCGCTCGAATTCCTTCCCCCAGCTCTCGTACAATTCATGAATCTTCTCGGGATACAAGGCACCGTTCTCTTCCATCTCCTTTTTCTCCGCCCCAGTCATCGTGCGCTCGAAATCCCTCTGCCCCAAACGCGTTTCCAATTCGAACCAGAACGTGTCGTCGTCGTAATCGAACATCGCCTCTTCACATTCGTGAGGCAGCGCATCGAAAACGACCTCCGCGCCGAAATCAGAGGCAAAAGAAAAGAGATGCGCCCGCACGTCGTCGATCCCCTCGCTCTCTTCCTGGTACTTTTGAGGAGCGAGGTCAGCTAAAATGCCATACGCGGAGGATCCCGCTTCTACCGCCCGCATCAAAAAAATATACTGCTCCTCGGTTAAATCGATTTTCATAATTTTTGCATTAAGCGGAGGCGGGAAGATTCGAACTTCCGATGCCCTTTCAGGCATTCCTGTTTTCAAGACAGGTCCATTAAACCACTCTGGCACGCCTCCTTATTCGCCCCCATCCTAACAAAAAGATGAGGGGTGATCAATTCACGTCCCGCACCGTGATCGAGAAATTCTTCATCGCCTCGCACTGGTTATTATACGCCGCGATGCGGACGGGATAGACGCCCCCGCCCTGATTGAACGCGGGCACCCAACGGATATAGCCCGTACGCTCGCCGATCGTGAGCCCTGCCGGGCCGTCGACCACCCGGTACGTGACCGGATTGTTATTCCCCGAAGCCCCGATCACGTTATACGCATACAGGTCACCCTCCCGCGCGGCAGTCGGCGGATAGAAATTGAAATAATACGGCCCTGGGCCCGCGGTGCACGTGGGATACGGTAAATAGCCGTTCTGGTCGGTCACGGTGACCGACACGCGCATCTCGACATAGTCCGGGCGCGCATCGGACACGCGGAACGGCAGTTGGAATCGCCCGATCTGTAAGCCCGTCGGCACCCAATAGAACGTATGCGAGCGGTCGTCGAATATCGAGCCCGCCGGAAGGTCGGTGGCGCTGTACCGAAGATAATCACCCTCGTAATCCTGCGCCTCAACCGTGAATTGGATGGTCTGCCCCGCACGCGTGGAAAACGGGGGGATCTGGACGAACTGAGGCGAGCGGTTCACTGGAGTCACATACTGCGGCTCCGGATTCTGATTCTGATAGCCATACCAATACGGATTATAGCCACCCTGGCCGGCGGCCTGAACCGTAATCGGCACCGTCATGTCGGCAGTTTTTTTGCGGTCTGACACGCGGAACGTCGCCCCGTACGTCCCGATCTGCGACGCGGTCGGAATCCAGGAAAATATATGCGTCGCGGGGTTGAAAACGGCCGTGGATGGCAAGGAAACCGCGCTATAGGTTATTGGCTCGCCCTCGGGATCATACGCGGTTATAGCGAAGAGGAGCGACTCCCCGATCGAAACCGTCTGCGGTCCCGCGGGAATCCACACGGGCGGATTGTTTATCGGAGGCAACGACGACGAATTGTTCGGATTATCCAAAAATCCCCATGGCCACGAGAAGCCGAAGCCCGATTCCCCGTTCACGAATCCCGTGAAGCCGAAGCCCGATCCGGGACCATACCAGCTGAACGCGAAAGCGGGCGCGGCGGCGAAAACGCCGCACATGACGATAGCGAGAATCCCCTGCCGCATATGCATGAAGTATACCAAAGAAAAACCCTCCTGTCGGATGACAGGAGGGTTTTTCTCTCCGGCTTCTTTAGATCGTTATCTGCGTCATCCTGGTGCGCTGATACGCGCGGAAGAGAAGAACGATGAGAATCACGATGACGAGGAAGAGGAGCCACGGACTATAGAGCAAGGCGGAAAGCGCCGCGCCGAAGCCGGCGATCGCTATGCCGAGCGAGTCCCAGAAGCCACCCGAAGAAACGGTCGGAGCCGCTTCGACAACGGTCGCGCCGACAATCGGTGCGGCCGAAGCGACGGTCGGCGGGCACACGCCCACGTCGATCGGCTTCGGCTGGACCGTGCCGCACACGGTCGGGCACGCGGGCTTCACGACCGGGCACGGGTTGCACGCGCAGGTGCACGCGGGCTTCGGCGGAACCGGCGCCGGCGGAGGAACCGGGTTCATGTCTTCAACCTGGATATAGAACGTGCGGTTCGTTTCGCAACCGCCGTTGTACGCGGCGACGCGCACCTCGTACGCCGAGCCGCGGCCCTGGTTGAACGCGGGTGTCCACGAAATCTGCCCATTCGAGGAAACCGTGAGGCCGTCAGGACCGTTCACGAGCCGATACGTGATCTGGCCGCCCTGAGTCGAGACCGCTTGGAGATTATACGAGTACCAGCGGCCTTCCTGCGCCGTGGGCGACGGATTGAAATTGGAAAACGCGATGCTGCATACGATCGGAGGCGGATAATAGATCGGCGGAGGCGTATAGACCGTAGGCGGATAATAGGTCGGGGGCTGAGGAATATAGACCGGCGGAATGTATACGGGCGGAAGGGCATAGCCACCACCGTTCGTGTTGATATTCGTATTCGTATTGGTATTCGTGTTGTAGCTGTTCGCGACGGTGTTCGTGTAGTTGTAGCGGTTAGTTATCGTCTGCGGAGCGTAATAGGACGAAGAACTGCCGCCATAGCCGCCGTATGAACCAAAGCTCAAAACGAAGCCCGAGTAGCCGCCGCCGCAATACGAACCGCAACCGTACGAAGAACTGCCGCCATAGCCGCCGTATGAAGATCCGCAGCCGTACGAGCCGCAGCTCGAATCGTATCCGCCCGACGAATAGCCGCCGCAACCGCCTGCGCCGCAACCGTTGTCATACGAACCGTACCCGGAGCTCGAGCCGCCGTAGCCGCCGAAACCGTAATCTCCGTAACTGCCAAAGTCACCGCCATAGCTGCCGAAGTCTCCCCCATAGCTATAGTCGCCATAATCCTGCGCGCTCGCAGACTGATAGGCAAAAAATACCCCTGCGAGGGCCGCAATCGAAATAAGCGAGTAAATAAGGGGTTTCTTCATGGGTTTTAAGTGTGCCCCTATTATACCAGTCGAACTAAGAAATGTCAATGTTACGCGGTAGGAAGAGATTGAAGGTCCAATCCACCATGACCTTCACCCTATTCCGCACGCCGATGATCTTGAAAAGATAGACTGTACGCCATAGCCACCAGGCGAAATGCCCGAAGAAGCGCATGCCGAAAATCTCCGCTCCCGCGAGCCATTGGCCGAGGGAAAAGAGGTCGCCCCGATGACGATATGAGAAGCGGACGGGCTTCTCGGCTGAAAGGAACGCGATCGCGTTGTCCGCCGCGGCCTCCCCCATCGCGACCGCCGCCTGCGCCGTCATCGGCACGGTATCGATCCCCGCCGCATCGCCCGCAACGAAAACATCCGGATGGTCGGGAACGGCAAGGAACGGCGTGACGAGTATCCTCCCCTTCGGGTCGACTTGGACGTCCGGCGTGAACGGGATCCGGTGCGCGACAACACCCGCGGCCCAGATGACGAGATTCGCGGGGATCTGCCGGCGATCAGCCAAGACCACATGGTGCGCGTCGACGCTCTGGACTGTGCCGTTCAGAACGACGTCGACGCCCCTCGTTTCCAAGACATGCGTTGCCTTAGTGCCGAGGTCGGCATGGAACTGCGGCAGGAGGCGCGACCCGGCATGGACCACGGTCACGCGGCCATCCGTACGCTTGAAGAGCGACCTGAGCGTATCGAAATATTCGCGGACCTCGGCCGCGACTTCGATGCCGGTCGGCCCGCCGCCCACGACGACGATCGAGGGCTCGGCAGCCTCCTCGAATAGGCCCACGAGCCGCGCCTTGATCCGGCGGGCATCTTCCACGGTCTTCAGGGAAACGGTGTGCCGCTTGGAATCCTCGGGAAGCGAGAAATATCCCGTACCCGCCCCGAGCGCATAGATGAGCACGTCGTACGGGAACGCGCCCGCCGTGGTCCCAACCGTCTTTTTAGCCAGGTCGACATGCAGGG
>CALQZH010000020.1 GCA_943349395.1 Parcubacteria group bacterium
GGGTCGCGGGAGCCGGCTCCTGCCGGTCGAGCATGAGGACCACGCGGTCGCGGCCGATCGAAAAGCCGACCGCCGGCGCGGGCTTGCCCCCTAAGAGCTCTACCAGGTGGTCGTACCTGCCGCCGCCTCCGAGCGCCAAATCGCTCTCGCCGCTGAATATCTCGAACACCGTGCGATTGTAATAATCCAAGCCGCGCACGAGGCTGTTGTTCAGCATATACGGCAACTTCACCTCGTCGAGATACTCCAAGACGAGCTTGAAGTGGCCGCGGCAAAGAACGCAGAGCGAGTCGATCATCGCGGGCGCGCCCTTCTTGATCGGGTCGCACTCCTTCTCCTTGCAGTCCAAGACCCGGAGCGGATTCACGAGGAGGCGGCGCTTGCATGTCTTGCACGCGGGCTTCGACTTGTAATAGTCGACGAGCTTCTTGCGGTAGAGTGGCCTGCACTGCCTGCAGCCGATGCTGTTCACCTGCGCCATGAGCTTGCCGATCTTCATCTCCTCGAGGAAGCGGTAGGCGATCATGATCATCTGCGCGTCGTAGAGCGGATCGCTCTCGCCCCCGATCATCTCGAAGCCGTTCTGATAGAACTCGCGGTATCGGCCTTCCTGCGGCTGTTCGTAGCGGTACAAGGAACCGATGTAGTACAGCTTCACCGGCTGGCTCATGTGGCTCATGCCGTGCTCGATATAGGCGCGCACGACGGGCGCGGTGAACTCGGGCCGGAGGATAAGCGCCGCGTCGTCCTTGTTCTTTATGGAATACATCTGCTTCTCCACGATGTCGGACGACTCGCCCACGCCGCGCTCGAAAAGCGCCGCGCCCTCGACGAGCGGCGTATCGATGCGCATGAAATTATAGTCCTCGCCCAGGTCGCGCGTGACCTTCCTGATCTTCTCCCATATCGCCTGATCCTTCGGCAAAAGGTCGCGCATGCCCTTCACGCTCTGGAGTGCCGTCTTTTTCGGTTTTGCCGTTGCCATATTTTTTTAAATACGAAACTCGGAGCTCGAAACTCGAAACTTCGCATGACTCACGACCATATCGATAGAACTTCCCATTTCTGATTTCGTACTTCGTATTTCGATTTTCATAATGCGTATTCCTCCTCGGGGAAGATGCCGATCTTCGTCACCGGATACAGGCGCACGAGCGCCCGACCCACGATGAGCGACCGGTCGACCGGTCCCCAGCTCCGCGAATCGAAACTGTTCGGCCTATTGTCCCCCATCACGAAATACGCATTCGGCTCGAGCTTGATATGCACATCGTTGAAGGTCTTCGCTCCCTTCAGATATGCCCTTTCATCCACCGTATCGCCGTCGATCGCGACCACCCCGCCCGCAACATCGACCTCTTCCCCCGGAAGCCCCAGGATGCGCTTGATATAGAAGACCGAGGGATCGTTCGGGTACCGGAACACCACCACCTCGCCCCGCTTGGGCTCCCTGAAATGGTACGTGAGCTCGTCGATGATCAGGTAGTTGCTCTCCTGGATGTTCGGCTCCATGGACGCGCCGCTCACGAGGAACGGCTGGAAGAGGAAGGAACGGACCAGGAATACCACGGCTCCCGCGATCACGATGGTCTTTACGACCTCCCAGGAAGAGCTGATGAACCGATTCATGTACACATAGTATAGAGAGCTGCGGAATGGAAGTCAAAAACCTATAATTCATCCGCTGTCTCGGCAAAAACGGCCTCAATCGTCTTCCGATCGGACGCGGAAATAGCCTTCAAAACGAACTTTTCCGCCTTGACCCACTTCTTTTTGGGAGCTCCTTCTATCGTCTTTGCCGCCTTGGGGCGTATGCCGATGCGCAGGCGCCAGAAGGCATTCGTTCCCAGGTGATCGATGACGTTCTGCACGCCCCGATGCCCCCCCGCATTGCGCGCGAACGAGAATTTCCACGAGCCGACCGGGATGTCAGAGTCGTCATGAACGACGAGAAGCGCGTCCAGGGGACACGCGTACTTCTTCACCGCCTGCGCGACGCACGCGCCCGACTCGTTCATGTACGCATCCGTCTTCAGGAGCTTCATGCCGCAGATCCTCGACGCGCTTCCCGGGGCGCACAGCTCCTGGCTCCCGATCAGGAACAATATGAACCGATGCCCGACATTATGATATGTCGACGCGTACTCGGGGTCGGGATTCCCCAAGCCGACGATGAGACGTATATCCATTTACTTGATGACGATCTTCGCCGAAAATGACGCCGTGCCCCCCTTCCCTGACACGATGGCCGAGAGCGGCATGTCGACGCGTTCTATCAGGGGATTATCCGCCAAAGATGCCTTGAACGCAATGGCCTTCTGCTCCGTTCCCGCCGTCCCCACTACCGCGATCGAATGTCCCGCCGCGTCGAGATCGACGGAGGAGAGCACGACGTCGCCGGCCGTCGCGAACACTGCCCGGAGCGCGTTCGCGCGGGGCGATGCGGCACGCGCGGCGAGGAGCCCTTTCGCGACGAGATCGTTGAACTTGGCCGCCTTCGCCTCGAGATCGGTCGCCTCTGCCCCTGCGGGCATCGCGCCTGCCGCCGCGAGCGCGGCCTTCGCGACCCCCTCCCTATGCGCGGCAAATGCGTCGAGCCCGCCGTACGCGACAACCATGAATCCCATGACCGCGTATGCCGTGCGCGCCCATACCGACACGAAGCGGCGCGCGCGATCATGCACGAACTGGTCTTCCGTCCCTATCGGAGACAGGCTGATGAACCGGTCCGCGGCGCGCGGAATGATTCCCCGGAGCGCGGCCCCGGCTGCGACGAGCCACGACTTGTCGAGCTCCTGATACCCCCCGAGCACGAACACCTCGAGCGAGAAATCATTCTTGATCCAGAGCGCGAGATCCTTGCCCGACGTCACGTTCACCACGAGCGCCTTCCCTATCATACCCCCCCACCTGCTGCGGTAGAAATCCATCAGGCGCCGCAATTCCATGCCCACGGCCTCCCTGAAGCGCTCCATGGTTGCCTCGCCATGCGGCCCCGCGGCCCCTCCGCCCACGATATCCTTCCACCCGACGAATCTCGTGAAATACGGGCTCCCGTTCGCGAGGATCAGGAACGTGACGCCGTCCTCTCCCGCGCTCACCACGGCATACGGCCCCGCCTGGTCCAGGCCGGGCGCGGCGCGCACGACGCGCGAGAGGGACAGCGATCCGAACTCGATCGCGACCTGCACGAACCCCGCGCGCTTCAAGGCGGCGTGATACGGCCCGATCGCCCCCGCATCCGCGAACGCGCCCAGAGCCTCGAGCGGCGCGCCCGGCTCCGCATCGCCCTCCTTCACCCTCTGCCAGTCCATATACGACGAGCCTTCGTCGGAGGGCGAGATCATCTTCAGGTTCAGGCGCGCGGCATCTTCGAGCGCTTCGCCCGCGAGATACGGAAGCGAGAAGACCTGCGTATAGACGAGCGCGGGCGAGACCGATACGACCACGGGAATGGCGCGGCCCATGGCATACGCCCCCGCGTGCAGGCGCGCGAGCGCCGCGGCGAGAGCTTCACCGTCCTTCACTATACCCTCCACGACCGCCCCCGGAGACAACGGAACGACCGCCTGCCGCGAAACGGACCCGTCGGCACGCAGCTCCAGGAAGCGCGCGGCGCGGTCCCCGATCTCCAAGCCGCCGATCGCGATATTCGGATTCAGCCAGCCGAACAATGCCATGGGATTAAAATGCGATTTCATTGGATGATGTGAGGCGCACCTGCCCCGTTGCCGCATCCGCCTCTATCACGGCATCCACGCGCCGGCGCACCCCCTGGATCGAGCCCAAGGATTGCACCGCATATGTCGTGCCTGCCTGCGAGACGCATACGTCGACCCCTACGCCCCCGATCGAGAGAGAATAGGTGGCCGGGTCTGACGAAACCGACGCGCATGACGGCGACGGCGGCCATTGGGGATTGCGTACGATTATGCGCATCAGGTCCTCTACCCCTCCCCGCGCGCCGATCAGCGCCTTCTCCGATAGGCGGTTCGAGCTCAGGGAGCGGTTCGTCACGACGCCCGCGACGAGACCCGCCATGCCGATTATGAACAGGATGCCGCTCATCATGATGACCATAGGAAGCAATACGGCGCCCCGGGAATGCATGCGATAAGTATATCACTGAAGCTTATCGTCAGGGGCTCCAGCTGACGATGATGTCGTCTATGCGCGGGCCCGTCGTTCCCACGGCAGTCATCCTCACCTTGTATCTGAAATACCGCCTATTCTCCACCTCGACGCCCGCCTGCGTGCTCGTGGGAGACAGCTTGACCGGGCTCCCGGGAGATGCGGGCACGGACAAGAGGAGGCTATTCTGGAATACGGTCGTCATATTCCCCGTGAGGGTCGAAGTCGCGGCCGCGGTCGCGATCCAGAAATCTACCGACGTTCCCGCCGGCTGGGACCCCTTCCACGTTATCGTATTCAACGCGGCCGTCGCCGTGCCGAGGTCGAAGATATTCGAGATGAATTCCGCCGCGGGCGCCGTGGATGTCACGCCCGTCTGCGTCTTGTACGCGTTCCCCGTGCATGACGAATTCCCGAGATCGCCATCCAGGCAATTGAAAGATATCCACCCCGCAACGTCGTTCCATGCGAACCCTCGGAAATAGCTCCCATCGAGGGCTCCTGTCGAAGTGGATTGGTGGTTTTCGAGCTTTACCTGATACGGCAAGGGACTAGGCGCAGCCGTCGTGCCCGACATACTGATCCACCCTACCGCATCGTTCCATGCCCAGCCGGACAAAAGGCCGTCAGAGTTCTTCAGAACCTTGAAATCAGGATCCGTGAAATCAGGATCCGTGCAGCTCGGCGAGGTCGGCATCGTCGCGCAGTCAAACATGATAGGGCCTATGGACGATGAGGCATATCCCGAGACGGTCGAGCCCACGGTCACGCCGGTTCCCGTCTTCATATCGATCCAGCCGATTATGTTGTTCCAGCCCCACTTCTCATTGGCATTCAAGGTATCTATATTCGACGCGGCATACGCGAGATAGGCGCCCGTTGCGGCGCATATGAGAAGGAATATGGAAAACCTGCCGGCATGCTTCGCCATCCGCCGCACTATATTTGAAAATCGGTCCGCCAGCCGGCGGATGAACATTGATAGTTTCATGCCTCAGTATCCCTGTATCCGTATCGATCCCGGCGTGCCGGAATAATCTATCGTGCCTGTCGCGACCGCATAGAATTGCGTAGGGTTTCCGGTAACGGGAACGGCGGGGTCGCTCGAGCTCGTCGTCCCGCCCGACCAGTCCGTCTGCACGGCCGATTCGCTCCCCGCGCGCACCACGTAGCGCGCGACCGTCTCCGCATACGGCTTTCCCTGGTACGTCCAGGACACCGTCGCGGTAACTTTCTTCGTTCCCGGATCGCTATCGATATTTGCGCCGCATTCGACAACCTCGTCGGTCGCCTCGTCCCTGCATACCTGGTCCACCGTCAGCGACGTGCTGTATACGACATTATTCACGCTCGTCGTTACGGCCCCCGAAACGATCGTGAAGCCCGCGCTCGAGGTCGCTACATGGTAGGGCGTCCCCGTCGCCGCCTGGCCCACCGCGTTCCACGACCCTGCCGCGGCCGAGGCCGCGGACTGCGCGGCCTGCCGTGCCATGAAGCCCCCCGCCTGCACGACCGGGTCGGTCGCGCCGAGCCGGATCAGGAACTGGAGGAGGCCGAAGGACGTAAGGAGCACTAAGGTGCCGAACGCCATGGCGATCAAAAGCTCGATCAGCGACTGCCCCTTATTCGATCTTTCCATTGCAATAGACGCGCAGGGATGAACTCGCCGCCGTGATCGTCGTCGATGCCGTTGCCGACGGGCACGATGCGCCGAGCCACCCCCCCGTGATCTTCGAGAATAAGATCGTCGTCGACGATGCCGGCTCCGTAAACGATACGGCAGATGAAAGATAGGTCACGGACGACGTCGCGAATCCCGCAAGCGACGCGTCGGACGCGCTGAATAGCGTATATCGCTCGCGGCCCGTGAGATTCTCCACCCGCACGCCCCAGAACTTTCCGCTCTCCTGCGCTATCGACCGTTGTTCCGCATCGCGCAGGACGGCCGCAAGCGACTTCATGGCCTGGATCGGCTGCTGCGCCCTATAAAACCTGATCATGGAAATCGTCCCGTCGAGTGACGCCAAAACGACGAGAATCATGACGATCATTAGCTCAACGTAGGTGAACCCGGCTTTGCCGGAAATTCGAAACGGCTTTATTTCATGCTTCAGGTTTCGTGCTTCGGATTTCATCTTTAGAATTGCCCTATCAGCTGGTAGATGGGCACGATGACCGACATGGCGATCAATCCCACGATGCCGCCCAATATTATGAGCATCAGGGGCTCGATCAAGGTCACCATGCTCTTCACCGCCGAATCGATCTCGGACTCGTAAAACGTCGAGAGGGTCCCCAATACCTCCTCCAGGTGGCCGGCCTTTTCAGACACTGCGATCAGGGTCGTTATGACGAGCGGGAACGCCGGCTCTTTGCGGAACGAGTCGCCGAGCGATGCGCCGCGCGAAACGCCCTCCTGCCCGATCCGCCGGAGCGCCTGCTCGAACTGGATATCCCCCACGGCCGTCGCCGTGAGCTCCAATGCGTCGATGATCGGCAATCCTGCAGAAAGAAGCAACCCCAAGGTCGAGGCAAACCGCTGGATCGCGATCCTCTGCATCACCGTCTTTATGACCGGCGTGTGCCGGAATGCGGCATTCAGTTGGGCGCGCCCGGTACGTGTCCGGAACAGGTAAAACCACCCGCCGAACAACCCGCCCACGGCGACTATTCCGACCGCGACCAGGTGCGTCGATAGGAATAAGGCGACTGCGAACACCCAGCCGACGAAGAACGGCGGCGTGATGCCGGCCTGGCCGAACACGCCCGCGATGCGCGGCAGGGCGAAGGTGACAAGGAAGATGATTATCGCTGAGGATGCCACCAAGAGGATCGCGGGGTATGTTAGCGCGGCCGAGATCTTCCGCCGCAGGTCTTCCTGCTTCGCGAGCATCGTCCCCAGGTCGCCGAATACCTTCTCCAGATTGCCCGACAGCTCGCCCGCCTTTATGAGATTCACGAATACCGGCTCGAATTCGTACGGATGGCTCGCGAACGCGGTATAGAACGGCTGGCCGCGCTCGAGCGACTCGCGGACCTCCAAGAGCAGCGCCTTCATCGCCGGCTTCTCGAAATCCGCTATCAAGATATCGAGCGCGCGGAAGAGGTCCGTACCTGCCCGGAGCATGAGCGCCAAGTACTTCGTGAGGAAGATCGTGTCGCTTACCGTGATCTTCGACACGAATATGCCGCCCGAACGGGGCATTGCCACCAGGGAAATGGGGTGAAGGCCCTTGCGGGCCAAAAGATCCAATACCGCGCTCTCGCCTATGGCCTCGACCGTGCCGCGCACGATCGTGCCGTTATTTTCCGCGGCCGAATAGGAAAAGCGCATTACCTTTAAAGTATACCACGCGCATGACGAAGCTTAGAGCCCGACGTTCGTACCCACTTCGAGGAGCCTAAAATCCGTCCCATCGTCATTCTCTTCGACCATATCGGTGCCGTAGGTCGGTGCCGTCGACGACCCGGAATATCGCGGGGCTTCCATATTCGCGGTAAATTCCCATGAATTGTTATAGCACGCGAAACTGTAATAATAACTCGTATCGAGAAAGGCTTGAGGATTGGTCGTGCTACCATTGCCAAGAACTAGCGTCTTAGGATCCATAGGCCACTGCACTATGGGAACGCCTACGGAAATATCGGTTAAATTCACGGGTATCCATCCCGTCCCCGTGATCACTTGTGACGCGCTCGTGGCAGTCGCAGGGTTTTGTGTACTTTTATATCTTTGGCCGCATCGGGGAATCAATGCTGCTGGCGCTCCTGTAACCATACTCATGCCGACCGGCAATCCGACATAGCATGAACCAGTACCAGAACTGGGACATGATAATGTGCTCGGAAAACTCCCCACATTCGCTATATACAAGCTCATTGCCCTGTTCATTTGGGCCAAGTCCGCGATGCGCTGGGAATCCCGTCCCTCCTTCAATAGATTGACCGGGTTTATGACCAAGATGACCGTCACCGAAAGTATCGCGATGACACCTAAAGCGACCATGAGCTCGATCAGTGTGAATCCCCGCTTTTTCCGCAACCTATCCATGCTGTCTTTCCAGTATATAGCATAGAGAATCGAAAAAAAATGGTCCGGTGAATATCCTCCGTCGCATAAAGCTATGGAGGATTACTTCCTCCGCTATTTGGCGGAGGAAGTAAAAAGGCCGGTCCGGATGCCCGGATCGGCCTTCGTCCTGCCTCGAAAACGATGCGCCCTCTACGTCATCGTTCTTCCTGCGCCATATCTTCGCCTTCGGAAGCGACCGCTCCCGATCTCGACTCGCGGCCGGCCTGCGCCGCCTGCCGGAAATTCGAGACAACGAGCGCGACCATTACCATGATTCCGCACACGACGAGAAATGCCGAAAGTCTCCCTGCGTCGCATTCCTTATTCCGATAGCCCATATCAACTCAACCCCCGTCAAAGAACGAAATCCGCGATCGGCACCGCGCGCCGACCATCTACCACCACTCATCTCCGCATACTATGACAGTATTTTTCGCGCTCACAAGAGCACGAAGCTCTTATCTCCGCCATTTGCATGCGGCTTCTCGCGCTTGAATGCGTACCGTTCGCGATACGGGGTACCCGTTTCCGGCACGACATCTTCCCACCGCACAACGCATTCCTCGCCCTCCGCGAGCTCGTCGCGCGCGATGACCCAGACGACGATCGACTGTTCCGCATCGTGAGTGAACTCGACCTTCACGATCGTCATGCCGTCGATGACCGAAACCCATTTCACGAGCCCCAGTCCCACATCATCGGCACAATAGCACCCTTCGGGAACGGACTT
>CALQZH010000021.1 GCA_943349395.1 Parcubacteria group bacterium
CCCTTCACATTCCTGATCCACACGTTCTTATCTCCTTCGAATCCCGCGAGATTACATCCGCCCATCTCGATTTTAGTTCCGATCGGCCCGTATCCCGGGTTAATTCCATGGAGAATGGGGTCGCTCCCCGCATAGCTCGTGCATGGGGGCGTTTCCACGTAACCCCGCGATTCCCCGCCCCCCGTATATGAGATATCTGCCGACGCGATAGGCACCGCTTCCGATTTCTTGAAAAACCCGAAATATATCACCATTCCCAATGCCACAATGACTAATGCGACGAGCGTAGGCATCCCGAAATCCTTTTCTTTCAGCGTATCCATATACCATAGAGACGCCCTCGCGCCCTATATATTACAAAAAACCGCCCCGTTGCCAGGGCGGCGTTCGCGCTTCTTGAGGCGCACGCACTGCCTCCTCGGATCTTCGGCGTTCAGAGGCCTTCCTTCAGAACTTTCTGCCAGTACGCTTCGGTCTCAGGCTTCTTGTACCCGTTCGGCCCGCCGTTCCAGATGCGGGCGCAGTCCTCATCGGTCGGCACATGCCCCAACCGCTTCTCGGTGGCGTACATCTTCATGTACAGATGGAAGATCTCTGTCGAGAGTTCCAAGTTCCCGAGGCATTGTTCCGGCGAATACTGCTTTCCGAACCGCTTATTCACGTCGTCGCATGCCGGCTTCCGGATCTGCAAGGGGCCATAAGCCTTATTCTTCAGATGCTTATCCCCAATTGCCCTCGAATCGCCCCGCGACTCGACCTGCACAAGACAGGCAATGAGCCGCTTGCTTGGCCCGGGAACCGTTTCGGCTCCCATGAGGCTAGCCGCGAAGGCCAGCGCCCAGCAAACCATCACAGACACCATTCGCGCATTCGTCTTCATCAGAACCTCCAGGATCCAGACAGTGAGTACCAAAGGGGAGAACATGACTTCTCCGTGCCATTAGTATAATGGCATATATATCGCTATTTGTCAATATACTGGCGTGCATAGCCAATATATAAGGTTTTCCCCAACCACCCCTTCACGCGCCGCCCGCCCATGCTATGCTTAATACTGTTATAAAGGTCGGTTTAGTTTCGTACTATATCAAAACTTCATGAATCCTAAGCAATTTCTCGTCGTAGGCGGTATCGTACTCCTCCTCGTCGGCATCCTCGGCTATGCGGGCATCATCGGCCCGACCCCGGAGAGCCTGTTCGGCGCGGCATGGTACTTCGATGACGCCGAAAACCTGGTACACCTCGTGCTCGGCATCGTCGCACTCATCGCCGCGGCCGTTTTCCCGATGAGCACGCACAAGCCGATCGTCGTGCTTGTCGGCCTTTTCGCCCTCTTCGCAGGGCTCGTGAGCGTTATGGGACCCGTCACGGCAGGTAAGAACCTCTGGGGCGCGCAGCTGCAAAACCCGTCTGACACGATTCTCCATTTCGTCGTCGGCATCTGGGCCCTATGGGCAGCGTTCCGCAAAGCGTAAGGATTCTTACGTGTGAGAAAAACAGCCGCATATGCGGCTGTTTTTCTTTCCCTGTATGAAAAAGCCCCGCCGAGAGAAGCGGAGCTTCTCCCTGCGGGGCACTACGAACACATTCGAACCTTCGGCCACTCCCTTACGAGAGGGCCAGCATGACCTCATTCGTAGTCCGGTTGCAGATGTAGTGGCTCACCATAGGCTCAGGAACGCCGCTCACTCCGGCAGGACGGAATCCCGGAAGCCTTCTCAAAGCCTCCGGCACTTCCTTGCCCCCCAAGAGGTAAAAGACGGTCACTCCCGTATTGCCGCTATCCCGTATAGCGATATCGACTTCCCCGCTCCGGAGAGCCGCATGCGCCAGATCATCCTGCGTAAAGACCTGCCGCACCTGAGACCATCGCCCTTCAACAGGTAATGGGGCACCCAGGATCCCTAAGGCTTCGGCCCAATTCTTGCCGATATGGTTCATGAATCGAACCTTCCTGCCATTCACGCCCTGCGGCTCGCGCAGGCTGTCACATAGGGCCGACGTCCAGTCCTGGTGATGGTTCGCGTCCGTGACAATCGCCACGTCCGCCCCCGACTTCGTAGCCGGGAAGATCAGATACGGCCCGCAGGGAACCGTTCTCGCGATATCGACCGCGTCGGACGAGAGGCTTCCCCCTACGCCGCCCATCGGCATATTGCAGTCGCAGAGGACGACGTCGTATTGCTCGCACTCGATGAGCTCCCACGCCGCCCCGAGACCCAAGGCGAACGTGAGGGCATGATGGTCCCCGAGCTGCGTTGCCGCGAGCGCGAGGTTCGCGATCGTGTCATCGACCACGAGGATTTTGCGAGAAGCCGCTGTAAACCCGTTTCTCGGCAGATACATCTTCCCCATCTCGAGCCCGTGCCACACACCCTCCCCGATCTTCTCTTCCCAGAGGCCGAGCTGCGAGATCGTAAGCAGCGCGGAGGTCACGTTGATCCAGACCATGTTCTCGGGCGTGGGCTTCTTCGGCTGATTCGCCGAGATGAGGATGAAGAACTGGTGATGCGTGTACCGCTTCACCGCATCTTCGAGACTCCCCATAATGACCACGTCCGCGGTCATGGGGTCCGGATGATCGAACGCATACTTCCCACCGAGGCTCAGCGTCTGCTTCAGCGCCATACCGACACCGCCGGGAATGGCAATGTGAATCTTCATGTTTCCGCTCCGATTCTTTTGTAGGAGAACTACCACTATCCGCAGGCATACCAGCCATGCGCGTGCGGATATATTAGCACTTTTAATGCCCTACTGTCAACTTTATCGCATCCGTAACCTATGACTTCCCGTCCAGATATTTGCCGGCGATCGCGAGCGCGAACGAGGGTAATATGACGACGACCGTCCCGAAGAGCAGCCGCACCAGGACGATCTTCAAGTCCGAATCTTCCCCGCTCGACGGAGTCACGAGGACAAGCGCCATCCCCACTATGCCGAAGGCGACCGATGCATATATGAATATCCGCGTAGCTATTTTTTGCATGATTAGAGCATACCATTATTCCGAATGCATGATATCGTAAGAATGCAATGCGGATCGCCTTCTACGTCACAGGACTGAATTGCTCGGGATGCGTCGCGAATGCCCAGGCACTGCTCGCGGCCATTCCCGGCGCGACATCTGCCCATATCAGCCTCTATACAGGCAAAACCCTCATCGAATCCTCCCGCCCGATCCCGAGATCCGAAATCGATGAGGTTCTTGCCACGACTCCCCGCTACCGCGCCGTCCTGACCCCCTGGCCGCAACTGGCGTACCTAGGCAAACGAAAGCTCCGCAAGTTCGCGCCGCTCCTCGTCATGTTCGGCATCGTTGCCCTCATCGCGGTTGCGGTCATGCGCATCACGGGCGCCCACGGATTTTCCGAGGGAATGCGTGTCGTGATGGCAAGCTACTTTATCGCCTTCGGCGCGTTGAAGGTCGCGAACGTGCGCGCATTCGCCCGCTCGTATGGGATATATGACCCCATCGCTTCCCGCATCCCCGCCTACGGATACGCGTACCCCTTCATCGAGTGGGCGCTCGCCACGGCCTACTTCTCGTCATGGCACCTCGCCCTTGCGAACGGCGTTACGGCGCTCCTTATGAGCCAGAAGGCCTATTCGGTATACAAGACCCTGCAGAAAAAAGAATCGATGCCCCAATGCGCCTGCCTGGGAGGCTTCTTCACCATCCCCATCTCCTACGTCACGCTCTTCGAGGATTCCGTGATGGCCGCAATGGCCTTCGCTTCGCTTTCCCTATAAAAAAGCCTCCGCACGCATTCCGCATGCGAAGGCTTCGATTCGGCATCAGCCCTGCAATCACCGCCTGCAACATGAGCTTCCGGCTTTCTCGATGAACGGCACGAAGTCCGTCACGAAGAAATAGCCGAATGTCCCGGTCGAGAACGCGATGAGCGCCCAATGCATGTACGCACGGGGCCAGTTGATCTCCGTGGGATGCTCGCGCATCCACCGGATGCCGTCGTACTGCTGCTTGTAGCTCCAGAGGAGGAGCGGCCATGCCACGAAGGGCAGGATGATCTTCCCGGCGAGCGGAGCCCAGTACGAGCTCCCGCTTGCCGTCGCTCCCGTTACCGATGCGAGCCACAAGAGCACGCAGCACGGCTTCATCGACATGATGAGCGATAGGAGCGGAATCGCTGACTGTCGGCTTGTTACGGCCATCGTATATTCCTTCCTTTTCAAGGTCATGCGGCGTGACGCGCTTCCTGCCGCGCAGGCAGCGCCTGGAGCGCATCGCGCATCCTGCGCCACATGACAGCCTGTTCCTCTGTGATATCGGTCCCGAAAACGCTATTCCGGATTTTGATAGTCGTCCGCCCGACGACGTTCCGGCGACTCTCGTTGAATCGCCGCGTCCACGCCTCGAGCCGCCCGTCAGTACGCGCCCGGTTCGGAAACAGGGCGCATCCGCAATTCATCGCGAATGCCAGGCCCTGGCCATACACCCTTCCCGTCCATCGCGAAACGGACGCCCACATCTCGCTGCCGAGCGCGGTATTCTCGAACCAGTCGACGATCCCGTCCATATCGAGCGTCTTCACGATCGTTCCCGAAACCAGATCGAGTCCCGCGAACGGGACGTGCCGGAACCCGAAATCGTCCTCGGCACCCGACATCAAGCCGGCCACGAGCACGAGATCGGTCGCGAGCGGGGTAAACCCCCACACACTCATCGCCTCGAGCGCCCCGGCGAAATCGACTTTGTCGAAATGCCTCTCGAGCACCGCGAAATCTGCCGGCACCGCCGGCCGTTCCCATGGCAAACCTCGCCATTCTACGCACATGATCAGTTCCTCTCGTTACAGTTTCCAAAGATCGCACGCAAAGATACCCTTCGTATTTTTACCATGCGAGGGGACGCCGACTCAAGCTCGTGCCATGCGCTACGGACTCTTCTTTCCCCGTGCAAGCAGGTCGCAGGCCTTCACGACCCGGCGCATCCTCTCTTCCGATTCCTCAGCCGCGGCGATCCAGCCCACGAAATCCCTCCGCTCGGAAGGCGTAAGGCCGCCCCACTGCTTTTTCGCATTATTATTTTCAGCAAGAGCCTTGTATAGGCTCATGGGCACGAGCGCATAACAGCACGGGCGGCGCTTGCCCTTCGCGAGCATGTCAGGGACCCGTTCGATACGGCACCTGCGCGTCTCCGCCTGCTTGGCCGAGGCTATCCAGCTCGCGAAGTCCCTGCGCGCGATCGGCGTGAGGCTTTTCCATAGCGCCATAGCCCCCGGGGAAGCCGCGAGAACCTTCTCAAGATTCATTTCGCTCATGACACTAGTGTATAGCAAATAAAAATCCCCCGCCCAGACGAAGCTGGACGGAGGCTGAAGCGAAAACCGCTATGCCGCTATCGGCACGCCGGCAAAGAACCACCCCTTCACGAACCCCTCCTTCAGCACGGGCCGCTTCACGCTCACGTACTGAATCGGATCGCCGTCATGCGTATAGAATGCCGCGAGGCGCAGATCCCCGCCCACCGTCCAACATATGGTATTGGGCGTTTCTATGAGAAAGTTTTGATTCTTCGCATTGAACGCGCAGAGTTCCCATAAGTCCAACGGCCGCAGGCCGAGCTTCCGATACCGCTCTTTGACCTCGAAGGGACTCGCATTCCGCCCCATCTGGAAGAATACGATCCTATCTCCCTCATGCGCCGGCATTGCCGCCTTTGGCGCCGATGCCAAGACCGCCGGATCGACTTCCTCATCCGCCGGGCGCACGCACCTCGTGAGCGCGATCGCTTCCTGCGGCGAGAGCGAATAATCCGGGACGACGTATAATCCCGTACTGCAATGGTAGAGATCTATATACGTTCTGAGGAATGCCCCGAAGGCCACCATGAGCTCGATGGGGTTGTTCATGAGAAGGTGGATCCCGTCATTGGGAATGGAATCTGCCTGGAGAGCGGCCCTCAAAAGCCCGAGCATCCTCCTCTGCTGATCATGATCCAGGCCGAAATCGGCAGGATCACCCTTAGCGCGCTTCTCCGGATCCGGATCGAGGACTTTAGCCATATGCCTGCGCTGAAACCTGATCGCCTGGACGTCTCTCAGGCAGCCGAGCACCACATCCAGATCCTCCGGACTTTCTGATAGGGCCATATATCCGGCCGCATCGCGAAATTCCTCATCCGAAAGTCCTGAGCCGCCGAAATCGATATCCTTGTCCTGCGGACTCAGAATCACGGCGGTGTCCCTGCTCTTAGCGCGACTCCGCAGGAGCTTGACCTTCACGCCGTATATGCGCGCGATCACATCATCCAGCCGCGCCTTCTCATCAAGCACCGCCGTTCCGGCCGAGCGCGGCACGTCGATTTCCTCCGCGGACCGGTCATTGACGACGAACTCCGTCTGATCCCGATCCAAGCCAGCTTCCGAAGAAACCGCCCCGAGCATATCTCCGCCGTCTTCCTCCGATTCGCTATCGATGACCAGCTCGAAGTTTTCATCATCGCTGAAATCGACAGTCTTTCCCAGATCGATCTGATTCTCACCATCGGGGACCATTGGCTGGTCCGCAGGTTTCTGACCCATGGCAACGATCCCTTTCTTTTCCAAGACCATGTTCTTTGCCTATGGCTCGCACGGCGCGAGCGCATGTCAACGGGCTACCGTGTATATAAGACTCTAATTTCCTACTTTTGTCAAATATAGGCGGGTTA
>CALQZH010000022.1 GCA_943349395.1 Parcubacteria group bacterium
ATCGTGCACCGCGCTTTATACCGGAAGCTTTATCCGTTTTTTGAAAGGCGATTTATCGCCGATTCGTATTCGTGCCAAAAAAGAAAAGGCACGCACAAGGCGCTTAAACGCTTCAGGGCATTCGTGCGGATCGTTAGCAAAAATAATACGCGTACGTGCTGGGTCTTAAAATGCGACATACGGAAATTCTTCGCGAATATCGACCACACCATACTTATGGATATTTTACGCAGGCATATAGCCGATGCCGACATCCTTAATTTGCTCCGCGGCATTATCGGGAGTTTTGCTACGCCGGGTAAGTTTGGTATAGGATTGCCGCTTGGCAATCTTACTTCGCAACTGCTTGTAAATATCTATATGAACGAATTCGATGCGTTCGTGAAGCGCGGCTTACGGGAAAGGCATTACATTCGCTATGCGGATGATTTTGTTTTTCTGTCGGCAGATCGTGCGTATTTACAGGCGCTCGTTCCTAGGGTCAGTAGTTTTTTAAAAGATCGTTTAAGGCTGGAATTGCACCCGGATAAGTTATTTATCAAAACAGTCGCGAGTGGCGTGGATTTTCTCGGTTGGATACATTTTCCCGACCATCGGGTGTTACGGACAACGACGAAGAAGAGGATGATCAGACGTTTGGAAGCTAAACCGAACGATGCCGTGACAGCTTCGTATCGGGAACTTCTGAGGCATGGGAATGCAAAGAAGCTAGAAGCGCGGTATTTGCTATAACGGAACACCCTTATCCGTGTGCCAAATGTGCCATTTACCCCTACCGAGACCCGTCAGCCCACTCCCTAGTTTCGTCCTCTGAAAACCCTTACACTGCTTGCATATCCTTGGTTCACAACCGAGGAAGCCATCACACAAATATATAACCCCCTTATAAGGGGGTTATATATTTGTGGGTGCGGAGGGACTCGAACCCCCGAAGTCCAGAGGACGCCTCGTCTACAGCGAGGAGCAATTGCCGCTATGCGACGCACCCGTAACTCCCGTTCAAGATAGCAGAAAAGACGGCTTAGAACAACTGATCTTTGTTTTCTCCCTGCACGTGGTCCAAAAGCTCCTGTGTGGGACTCACGGCCTGCTCGCCGCTCTTCCTCACGCGATCGAGATGGCGGATGATGCGGTTATCGAGCTTCATCACGATCACCCGCGTGCGCTTCAGGAACTTGAACATGAACGAATTCGCGCGCTCGTCAAGATGCTGGAGCGGAAGCTTGCCGAGCCATTCGTCGATATGGTCGTAAATCCCCTTCGGGTCGGTCGCCTCCTCGACGCGGGGCAGAGCGCGAGCGAAAAGGAACGCCATCACCGCGAGACTCCCGAAGAAAACGGCCTGGAGGATGAAATCGTACATGGGGAAAACCGACCTAGACCTCGAAGCGGGCGAACCGCTCGACGCGGACGTTCTCGCCGGTCTTCGCGATGACATCCTTCACCAGGTCCCCGACGGGAACCGACTCGTCGCGAACGTAGGGCTGGGCAAGCAATTCGTCGACGGTCGCGGGATTCATGGCCGAGATATGCATGGCGAGATCATGCGCGAGAACCTTTAGCATCTCGCCGCGCGCGACGAAATCGGTCTCGCACCGCACCTCGAGCAATACGCCGATACGCCCGTTATGGATATGGGTCTCGAGAAGGCCCGCGCCGGTCGTGCGCGCGCCCTTCCGCTCGGCCTTCGCCAAGCCCTGCGCGTGCATCAGAGCCTTCGCAACCTCAAAATCGCCGTTCGCCTCCGTGAGCGCGCGCTTGCAGTCCATGACGCCCGCCCCCGTCTCCTCCCGCAGTTTTTGAATGTCTGAAGTCATAGTAGTGAAAAGTATAAAACCGAACCGAACCGATGTGAAGATGAGCCGGGAAAAGAAAGCCTAGGAAAGCCGACTCTCGAGCCGTGCGAAGATCCACGAGAGGCTCGCGCGCGCATTGTCATTCGCCGGAATCGGGTACGCGATGCCGCGCGGGTCGGCGTCATTGCTCATGATCGCCACGATCGGCACCTTCATGCGCCGCGCCTCGCGCACCGCGATGTCGTGCGCGCCCGGGTCGACGACGAAAAGCGCCGCTGGCAAGGACGTCATGGCCTCGACGCCGCTGAACGACGAATCGAGGTTCTTAATGAGACGGTCGAAACCGACACGCTCCTTCTTAGTGTATTTGTCGAGCGCGCCGGACGCCTTGTCGGCCTTCAGCTTCTTGAAATACTCGATACGCTGGGAAATGGTCTTGAAATTGGTAAATGTTCCGCCGAGCCAGCGAGTGGTGATGAAAAGCAGGCCGTATTTCTCGGCGAACCCCTGCACGAAATCGCGGGCGGTCGGCTGAGATCCGAGAACGAGGATCGACCGCTTCTCGTCCATGAGCGCCTTCATGAACGCGGCGGCCTTGTCGATCAATGCGGCGGTCTGCTCGACATCGATCACGGCGACGCTCCGGGCGTACGTGAAGACGTATTCGTCCATCTTGGGATTCGCCTTGGACTTCTTCCTGCCAAGGGAAACGCCGGCCGCGATCATCTCGCGAAAAAGGGCCGTCTGTTCGGGAGAAAGCGTCTGAACGGGCTGGATATCCTGCTCGGCTGACTGGCTATTGGCTGATTCTGATATTTTCATGTCTGAACGCAAAGTACTACGAAATATAGCGTATTTGCTAAATCAATGCAAGCTGGGCCAAAAACTCCCGGGCGAATGATTCGGGAGAAAAACGCTGGGCAAGAGAAGCGACCCGGGCCGGATCGAACGAGCCCTCGGAAGCGATGAAACGGCGCACCGCCTCCGCGAGACATTCGGGAGACTGCGTATCGAAAAAAAGGCCGGTTTCGCCGTCTGTGACGATCTCGGCCGCTCCCCCGCCCCGGAACGCGATGACCGGAGTGCCGCATGCAATCGCCTCGGCCCCGACCAAGCCGAAATCCTCGACCTGGGGAAATATGAAGGCACGAGCGCCCGCATACAGCTGGCGGAGGTCATCGTCGGGAACAAACCCGAGCATCTGGATATGCGGCGACCGTATGCGCGCCTTGAGACGCGCCGCCTCGCCTCCCGTGCCGACGATCTTCAAGGGAAGTCCCAGGATATTGAACGCGTCAATCACGAGGTCGAACCGCTTATAGTGCATGAGACGCCCTGCAGCGAGAAAGTAATCGCCTTTGGGAATAGCAGGATCGAAGAAGAACCGGGACGAGTCGATCGGCGGATGCACGACCGGCGCCTCGCGGCGATAGCGCTCACCGATCTTCCCCGCAATGAAATGCGACAAGGTCACGATGCGATCGGGCTTCGCGGCGACACGCCGCTCCCATGCCCGCAAATACGCGGCGAAGGGCGCGGCCGCGGCGCGGACGAAAAACGATCCGTCGCGATTGAACGGGATGCCCGTATGGTGGGAAAACTTCGAGCTTATGAAATCGGGCTCCCATGCATAGCGGAGCGGCGTGAAGCAATACAGGAGATGGCGCGCATGCCGGCCATGCCGTATTCCCTTGCCATAGCTTGCGGATAAAGTGATCACGGTATCGTATTCGTCAGGCACGCGCACGGTCGCGGCCATGAGCGGCAGGAAGGGAATGAGCGCCCGATGGTTGCGCCGCGCGAACGCACAATCGAAAGGAGACGTGATTATCTCGTGCCCGGGAAAGCGATCCTGCATCGTTTTCCGGTCGCACATCAGGGCGTATATCGGCGCCTCGGGAAACATGCGCGCCACGATGCCGAGCAGGCGCTCGCCGCCGCCATAGTCATTCAGATAATCGTAGACAAGGGCGGGCCTCATGCGACAAGATGAGGGGAAACGCGCATGAAACGCCTCGTCGACATCGTAGGAGCCTCGGTCGGGATCGCGATCATGCTACCATTCTTGCCCCTTATCGCCTTCATGATCAAGGCAGGCTCGCCCGGCCCCGTCTTCGTGCGCCTGAAACGCGTGAGCCAGGGGAAAATCTTCGACCTATACAAATTCCGCACGATGAGGGCGGATGCCGCACGCATGAAGGCGACGCTCCTGGCGCAGAATGAGCGCGCGGACGGGCCATTCTTCAAGATGAGGCATGACCCGCGCATAACGGGAGCGGGGAAAATGCTCCGCAGATTCCGCATCGACGAATGGCCGCAGTTCGTGAACGTGCTGAAAGACGATATGAGCCTCGTGGGGCCGCGCCCCTACGAACCAGAAGAGGTGAAGGCGTATCCGCCCGAATACCGGCACCTGCCGGAAGCGAAAGCGGGCATAACGGGCCTCTCGCAAATCAGCGGATCATCGGCACTCTCATTCAGGAAAACGCTCGAGCTCGACGATTATTACCTGAAGAACCGCTCGGCACTGCTCGATATGAGAATACTGGGGAAAACCGCGGCAATCGCGCTCTTCGACCATACGGCTGTCTGAATACGAGATGAATTCTCGTGGTATAATTCATGGCATGAAAGGCCATGAAGACGGGTTCACGCTGATAGAGCTCCTTATCTACAGCCTCGTCTTCAGCGCGTTCGCGCTCACCTTCGTCTACTTCCTCACCACGTTCTTCAGGGTGAGCAATTACCAATCCAACTCGGGCGAGCTCACGAACCAAGCGAACTTCATCGTGCAGACGATAGAGCGCCAGATCGCGGGCGCGAGCATCCTCACGGTGAAC